>JBAXFM010000074.1:0-19561 GCA_037139855.1 Bacteroidota bacterium | reverse complement strand
TAAAGGGGTCAACGGTTTTCGAGACCGCCCCATTCGACCGCTCTGGCATCTCTCCCGGTATGGGAGTGCAAAAGTAGGAACTTTTTGCTTACCGGCAAATAAAACAATTATTACCTCTCATACGTCCGGTACTTCAAAAAGAAAAACAACGATCCCCCGCTCATCACTCCAAAAATAGTCCCTGCCAGGAGCAGCGCGGTGGAAAGCCCCAACCGGTCGGTGACGAGACCATAGAAAGGCCCAAGGATCGCAAAAAGTCCACGAATGACGAAATTTCGGACGGAAAGAACAGTGGCCCGGGTATCTGAAGAGGTAATGATGTTGATATAATTTCTGAGAGTGGGTGTTGCCAGTCCGCGGGCAAGATAAAACATCAGCAGGAAAATAAAACCCCAAACCACGCCTGCCATAGCCAGCCCGAAATAACCCAGGAGTAGAAAAAAGGTAAAAAGAACAACGGTCCGGCGGGGGCCCATCTTCGATTCAACACGCCAGGCAATCATGGCAGCAATACCGACCGAAAGATTCAGAGCCGCCCAGACAACACCAAACCAGGTTATCTTAAGTCCGGACTGGATAAAGTACGGTTGTGCAAACCATGCCATGGTGAGGGTGGAAACGCCGGTAACTGATGAGAAAATGGTATTCCAGAACAACTTCCGGTCACCATGCAACACCTGCACAACAATGGAAGCGATATCGCGGAATCCCGGTTTTCTGATATTCCCGTGAACCGGGGGTTCCCGCAAAAACAGCGCTGCGGGTATGGCAAGAAAGGCAATCCCGACCTGGAAAAAGTAGGGTGTACGCAGTGAAATTGCGGCCAGCAGGCCACCAATGATCCCGGCAAATGCCTCTGCAAAATTACCGATGGAGGTGATTCGTCCTTCATAGCGGGTGTATTTCCCGGATGCACCCGCAGAAGCAAGGGAATCGTAGAGCATAGCTGAATCAGCGCCCGAAACGAGACTCATCCCCACACCGAGGATGGTTTCAGCAACCATAAATTGCCAGAAACCGGCAGAAGCGCTGTAAATCAGATAGCCAGTAAACCCAAAAAAGGAGCCAACCAGAATACTCGTCTTCCGACCTGCCATATCTGCAAAATATCCTGTTGGTATTTCCAATGCCATCAAGGTAACTGAATAAATCGCCTGGAGTGTAAATATCTCCTGCATGGTCATGCCGTTCGACTTGTAAAACAAAACGATCACCGGCATCACCAGGTTCATCCATTTGGCAACCTTGATCAGGTATAAGGCATAAAGATTTCGTTGGAGTGAAAATGGCATAAGCAGGATAGTTGCAGGAATCTTTTTAATGGGGGCAAATATATGGTCTAATTCTTTACCAGATATATCAGATTTTCGTTATTTTTACATCCTTCTTCGCAAACTGATGACGATAAAGTACCTGAAATACCTGATATTGTTTTGGATTCTGGTTCCAGCCTTTTCTTTTGGGCTGAACCAGCACAGGATCGACAGTTTGCAAATCTGCTTGTCAAAGGCTACCCACGACACTGTTAAATGCTCCATTCTCAGAGAGTTGTTCAGTGAATACATCCGCACAAATGTGGATAAAGCAGCCGGATACAATGAACAGAGCTTGAAACTGGCCAGGAAAATCAACTACCTGAAAGGGATCGCGGAAGCAATATACAATCAAAGCACTGTTTTCTCGCTTAAAGGAAAATATGACAGTGCCCTGGCTGTTGTGGAAAGAGCAAAACCTGTTTTCAGAGAATTGTCCGACAGTGTTACATATGCCGACTTTCTTGGCAATGTTGGATACCTTTATTCCTTAAAAAACGATCCAAAAAACGCGCTCATCAACCTGCTGGAAGCCCTGAAGATATATAAGCTGACCGGAAGCAGGAAGAACCTCGCCCTGTTGTACAACCGGTTTGGCTCACTCTACAGAAATGAAAAAATGTATGACTCCGCGCTATTTTACTTTCATGAGTCACTCAAAATCAATGATGCCGAAGGATTTAAACTCGGATCATCCGTAAACCTGGTCAACATCGGCACACTCTATGAGAATAAAAGTGAACATCTGAAAGCTATTGGTTACTTCAAACAGGCGCTCGATATCAAGAGACGACTGGGCGACAAACAGGGCATCGGGAAATGTTTTAACAATATCGGAGCTGCCTATATGAACCTGGGGGAGGTTGACAGCGCCATTGAATATCATGAAAAGGCCCTGGTCATTGCCATGGATTTTCACAGCAATCTCGATGTTGCCATGATATACATCAATATTGGTTTCGATTACCAGAAAAGAAAGGATTACGCCAGGGCCATCCAGTATGCCATGAAAGGCCAGCAAATGGCAAAACAGATCAATGACCTGAACCTGATCCGCGAATCATCCAGGGTGTTGTTTGAATGCTATGAGGCGCTCGGCAAGTTCAAAGAAGCGTATCAGTATCATTTACTGTTTAAAAAATTCAGTGACAGCATTGTAAATGAGAACAACCTGAAAGCGCTGGCTGAAATCCAGGCAAAATACAATTATGCCACCAAGGAAAATGAAATTACTTCGTTGAAAATTGCGAAGAATAAGCAGCAACTGCAGATTCAGACACTCAGGGCCTGGTATAGCCTCGCCATTGGTCTGTTTTTTGCGCTGGTTGCGCTGGCGCTTTTCTTTTATTATCGTTCGCGGTCTTCCAGGAAATTGTCACTGAAATTGAAGGAGATCAACGAGATGAAGTCTCACTTTTTTGCAAATCTCTCGCATGAATTCCGCACCCCCCTGACCCTGATGCTTGGACCGGCAGAAAAACTGATGGAAACTGCAAGTCCTGCCGACAAACCATGGCTTGAGCTGATTCACCGGAATGCCAGACGGCTGCTTTTTCTGGATGAGCAATTATTGGAATTTACGAAAATTGACAGCGGAACCCAAAAGATAAATCTTGTTTCAGGAAATATTCTTCACCCGCTGAAAAGCATCGCAGAATCATTTATACTGATGGCTGAGCAGAAAAGCATCCGTTATTCCTATCACATCCCGACAGCGCCGGTAGAAGTCTGTTTTGATCCGGATATCCTCGAAAAGGTTACGGTCAATATATTGTCCAATGCGTTCAAATATACCCCTGCACCGGGTTCCATCGATTTCACGGTGAGTATTCATGATTTCGGTCAGCAACCGGTCGATTCCGATTCACTACAGGTAACAGGCGCCTATGTAAGAATAGACGTGAAGGATAGCGGAATTGGCGTGCCTGAAAATAAAAAGGAACAGATTTTTGAGCGCTTTTACCAATTGAATCATAATCCCGGAAATACAGTCGGCGGTGTCGGTATCGGACTTGCACTTACCCGTGAATTGCTCCTTTTACATCATGGGTTTATCACCATGGAAAGTACCGAAGGCAAAGGAAGCGCTTTTTCAGTATTCCTCCCCCTCGACAGCAGCATCTATACAAAGGATGAATTAAATGAAGTTGCCCCCTATGTCCTGCCAGGGCATAATGATGCGGCAACCATCACGTTGAATGAATTGCAAACTCTTCCCTCGTTTACAGAAAAGATTTCTGTTGAAAGCCAGGATGAAAACAGTTTTCCCCAGGTATTAGTGGTAGATGACAACGCCGATATGCGTATCTATATCAGAGAGGTCCTGCAAACCGGTTATACCGTTACAGATGTGGAAAGTGGGGATAAAGGCTACGAAATAGCATGCAACATGGTTCCTGATTTGATTGTTACCGATGTTATGATGTACCCCATGGACGGAATTGAATTCTGCAGGAAGGTAAAACAGGATGAACGCACCAGCCACATCCCGGTCATTATGTTAACCGCTTTATCTGGTGTACAGGAGAAGGTCAGAGGTCTTGAGACGGGCGCTGATGATTATATCGCCAAACCATTCAGCTCCCGCGAATTGATGGTCAGAATCCGGAACCTGATCGCCCAGCGGAATAAACTCCGGGAGATTTTTTCAAGCGCCATGAATATTGAACCGGGAGCGATCACTGTAACATCGGCGGATGAAAAATTTCTCAAAAAGCTTATTCTCCTGATCGAAGAAAATATCGACAATCCGGAACTGGATAATGAATTCCTTTTACGCAACATAGCCATGAGCCGAAGCCAGCTTCACCGGAAGATCAAAGCCCTCACCGGTGAACCCATCACGGGGTTCATACGGATCATACGGATCAAACGGGCTGCCCAACTGTTGGAGCAAAAATTCGGAAATGTTTCAGAGGTCATGTATGCAGTAGGTTTTAACAACCTTTCCTATTTTACCAAGAGTTTCAGGGAGGTATATCACATGACACCTTCTGAATTTATGACAAAATGACACAAAATTCCTCCCCCTGATTTATTTATGAATTCAACCCCCATGAAAAGCAAAGTTTTATTTCTGAGTTTTTTCCTGTATGGCTTATCGTTACTGGCCCAGCAATTCAAACCTATTGAGGATTATGTGCGCATCAGCGCAAAGGCCAATGATCCGCTTTATACCACCTATGCTTCTGCCATGGCACGTTCGCAACTTTATGGGGATAAGGCGTATAAAATGGACTACTATTCCGACTGCCGTCCGGTAAGTTATTCGTCTGATCATGCCGGCACCATGTTCTGCATCTGGAAGGTAGATGAGGTGGTTGTTCCCAGAATCGGTGAATTTCTGGTAAAGCCGGTCGTGAAGTTCTCATTCCCGGATATGGCTGTGATGGAGTATGAGCCATTCAGGGGGATCCGTGTTAAGGAAACCTTCTTTGTTTATAGTTCAACCATTGCCCTGGTAGACATGGAGATTAAAAATATAGATAAAATCCCCCATGAAGTGGCCGTTTATCCTGTTCTTGAAATGGGGAACGATTCGCTGGAGATGGTCAGTTATGACAAATCATCGGATGGGTATGTGACCCAACGCAATGAAAGTCCCTACCGGCTGATCAGCAGCCTCAAGGTGGAATACGGATATCCGACCAGGGTGCGGGATTATTTTACCAGCAACAACGTCACCGCCTCGCATGGTGGTTATTCAGGCGACATGAACGACTTTTACAATGTGATCAAAACTGATTTTTATTCCGACAAACGGACAGACTCTTTAAATATGAAATCGGCTGGTTTAGTTGATTTTATCGCCCTTCATCTGAAGAAGCGGTTGAATCCGGGTGCATCGGTTAATTTCAGGTATCTTCGCGGGTTTCAGGACCAGAAGGAAGACCCGGCAAGGCTGATCAGCAAGGTTGATTCTGTTAAGAATTTCATGCTTAAAACCTATTATGAGGACAACCTTATCCTTTATGCAAAAGTACCAAGAATTGCGTTTAAAAGTCAGTCGGATAAGCTCGCCTATCTGAGCGCATTCAATCTCGCCCGCGGATGCATGTATCCTGCATCGGGAAAGACGAAATACAATTTCTACGTCTTTTCGCGAAACCCTTTGTGGGGTTGGGGACACGGCCACCAGGTGTTGCACGAATCGCTCAGCATGCTGGCTTATGCTTACATGGATCCAAAATCGGCTGAGGGTTCCCAGCGGGTTTACATGGAGCAGCAACGCGACGACGGGCTCATTGCATACCGTCACGGCCCGCGCGGATTACAGGATTACCCGCATAAAAACATGTCGACAACCTCAGCTCCGTTTTTCAGCTGGATCAACCTGGAGGTTTATCAGGTGGGCAAGGACAAGCAGTTCCTCACCGATGCCTATGCTTCGGGGGCACGGTATGTAGAATGGCTCATTCAAAACCGTGATACCGATCACGATGGCACCTTTGAATGGGGGCCTTATGGCATCATCGAAAATGTGCGTGATTGGTATAATGCTGTTTTCCAGGTTTCTGCCGAGCGTTATCTGGATGTAGACAAGGAGGATATTTCCGATGAACTGGAGTGTCTTGACCTTACCCTGATGGTGATCAAAGAGGAACGCAGTCTGGCAAAGATGGCTGAAATCCTGGGTAAAACGGCTGAATCAAAAAAATGGCTTGACCTGGCTGAAACGACCTCCAAACTTGTGAATGAACGTATGTGGGATGAAACCACCGGATTTTATTATTCGGTTAACAAAAAAGATCATTCCTTCCAGTTCATGACCCGCGACCTGAAACGGCAGGAAATCATTGGTTTCCTGGCACTTTGGGCAGAAACTGCACCCAAAGACCGTGCAGCACGGTTGATCGCAACACTCACCGACACGACCAAATTCTGGCGTAAATACGGCGTTCCCACACTTTCGGCTCAGGACCCATGGTACAGCCCCTATGTTGATTATTGTTGTAAATGGAACGGACCCGTTTGGATGCTGTGGGATTACATGGTGTACGATGGACTTAAACGTTATGGCTACAATGAAATTGCCAGCCAACTTGCTGGAAAAATGGTCAGTTCCGTCACATTACAGCTTTCCAAGAACCACAATTACTGGGAGTCATACAGCCCCGACAATGAGGCGCTCAATTGCCCGCCTAACTATATATGGGATGCCATCATTGCGAAATTGCTGGTGCAGGAAAATCAGAAATAGACTACCTTTGCGGGTTGAAAAAAGGTTGTATGAAAAAGTTTTTTTCCTTTGCTGTCATTCCCGGTTTGCTGCTGCTGCTGAGTTTATCATCGTGCAATACAGGCTACCGCACAGATATACAGCAGCTGTTGTCGCCAGCAGCCCTGCCCTACCTGAAAAACTGCAAGCTGATCCAGGTTTCAAGCGCTGATTCATCTGGTGGCAATCACGACCGGATCAGCATTGCTCCTGGTAAAAAAGCGACTATTTTAGACGTTGAAGGACCCGGAATGGTCGTTCGGATGTGGTTTGCCATTGATTCTCGCGATCCCTATTTTCTTCGTCGCATCGTGATCAGGATTTACTGGGATAATGAGACGAAACCATCGGTGGAGGCTCCGATCGGTGATTTCTTCGGATGCGGATTCAAATACAGGCAGTATGTTTCGCAGTACCTCGGTATGACCAGCGGAGGGTATGTGTGCTATTTTCCGATGCCATTTGAACGTGCTGCCCGGATTGAGATTGCCAATGAAACCAGGCAGGAGGTCTTTGGTTTTTTTTACCAGGTTGATTACCAGAAATTTGAAGGCGCATTGGAGTCGGATGTCGCCTATTTTCATGCTCAATGGAGCAGAAGTATCAGAACCAATTACGATTCGAATTTTGTCATTCTAAACGCAGAAGGGAAGGGACATCTTGTCGGCGTAAACCTCAACGTACAATCATACGATGGCGGTCTGAGTTTTCTGGAAGGCGATGAGATGATTTATGTCGACGGGGAGAAGAAGCCATCGATCCATGGCACCGGAACAGAGGATTATTTTTCGGCCGGATGGTATTTTAACAAAGGAGAATTTGCCGGCCCTTACAGCGGGTTAATTTACAAAAATGATACCCTTGGGCAAATTGCTGCTTACCGGTTTTATATCATGGACCCAATCCCTTTCAGGAAAAACATAAAAGTGACCATTGAACATGGTCATGGAAACCAGGATATTGCCGACTACAGTTCCACGGCTTATTGGTATCAGATGGAAGAACATAAACCATTTCCTCATTTTCCGATAGCCGGCCAGCGAATCCCATTGCGAATCGTCAAGCCTGTGCGGATGTATGAAGCAGAGAAATTGAAATTCAGGCTCGAAGGGTTAAAATCCGTGGTGATGGATATGTCGGACGAGGGACCTGAATGGGGTGAAAACAAGCAGATTTTAATTGAAGCCCATGACAAATCCTCTTTTGGATTAGAGATCAATGGGTTAAGAGAATCCGTTTATGACATGAACCTCTATTATTCCAAAGGCCCGGATTATGGAAATGCTGACATTTATGTAAATAATATTAAAGCAGGAACGATCAACGGATATTCACCCTACATCCTGCCAAATGGGAAAGTGACTTTTTCAGGGTTGAAAACCTTGACAGGTTCTGTGGATTTTCGTTTTGTCGTTACCGGAAAAAATTCATTATCAAAGGACTTTTTAATTGGACTGGATGGAATCAGCATGGAACCGAAGCGGGTGTACATCCCTGAATGGAATATCCTCGGGCCATACCAGAATCCACGTAAAATTGGCTCTATCAGGCGTGGACTCGATTCGGTGTACCTTCCTGAAAAAATGATTGACCTTCAAAAGGATTATGTTGGAGCAGCCGGGAAACCGATGCATTGGAAATTCTATCAAACCCCGGCAAACGGATGTTTTTCGCTGGTTGACAAGGTTAGTCCCAATGAATTGGTTGTGGCTTATGCAGTTACCTACATCTATTCTCCCGATAACCGGAAAACAACGCTGTTTATCGGAACCGATGATGGGTGTAAAGTGTTTCTCAATGGGAAAGAGTTATACCGGTACCTCGGCGAGCGGATCGCCGAACCTGACCAGGCCGAAGTTGGATTGTATCTGAAACCCGGCTGGAACGAACTTTTGTTGAAAATTGAGAATAATTATGGCGCGTTTGCTTTCTATGCGAGATTGCTTGATACCGGCAGCAGCCTGATGGTGAGCGCCAATAAGAAATCACCATCCGATACTATAAAATGATCAGAAAAAAAATCACAAACTTTTTGGCATCAGCCTTTCTGTTGATGATAACATCATTTGCATGCCAGATTGCATCTTCACAGACGGTCGTAAAACAAGGCCCGCCGGTGCCTGTCAGTTTTTGCATACATTCCAATGAAATGGAGTTGTACCTGAGAATCAATGAATATCGTAAACAATACCACCTCCCTCCTATCCCCCTTTCCAAATCGTTGTCGCATGTAGCCGCCTTGCATGCCAAAGATCTGTTTCTCAATCATCCTGACCAGGGAACCTGTAATTTTCATTCCTGGTCGAACAAAGGTACCTGGACTCCATTCTGTTATCCGAAAGATGAAGGCAAGAAGCTGTCTGTTTGGGATAAACCCCGCGAACTGACCAAATATCCATCCAAGGCATATGAGATTGTTTACTGGGAAAACAATCCCCTTGTAACGGATACCATCATCATGGTTTGGAAAACAGAAGATTATTTCAACAGCTTTTTGCTCAACACTGGGAAATGGCTGGGGAAATCATGGAATGCCATCGGGATCGCCGTGTATGAAAACTATGCCTGTGCCTGGTTTGGAGAGGTTGCAGACCCGGAGGGTGAAACATGGGTTTGTGGTAATAAACCTGCTAAGATTGTTCAAGATACTGTAAAACAGTCAGTAAAACCGGCAATTAAACCTGTTGTTCCTCCTACTGGACAACCGGCAAAGGTCAAAGGGAAAAAGGTCATTGCAGGTAAAACTGACAGTCTTGCTTTGAAGCAAGGGGACTCGACCGCCTTCGTTCCTGCTGAAAATCCACCGGTTATTCCGCAACCAAAAGATTCGATCGCCGGAATTTATTATATTATTGTAAAAACCAGTCTCCCCCTGGATGCTGCCAACAAACTAGTCATAACCCTTAAAACCGGTGAATACCCTGCTGCCAGGGTGCTTGACGCCGACAATAAAATCAGGGTTTCGGTTTTTGAATCACCTGATAAGGCAGTTGTAACTACGAAACTGAAAGAGGTTAAGAAGACGTATAAGGATGCATGGCTGTTGAAGAGGTGATCTACCTGATCCCTTTCTGTCTTAGCAATTCCTTTATTTTCGGCATCATCTCCCTTGCAGCTTTGGTACCGGCATCGTACATCGGCTGGTTGTATTTATCGCTCAGGTAAGGCATTCCTTTCATATCGGGAATCACCACGATATCGGCTTTACTCATCCGTTCATGGCCCAGCAGGTGCATGGTCATGCGGGCCACCCGTTTGGAAACTTCCTTTTTGTCTTTGATCACCAGTACCGTATCGAAATCGTTCATTACATCTACGGCAATTACAACGGTGGCGCCGTAATCGCGGGCAACATCGGCTGCCACGTTGTTGATTACCCCGCCATCAATCAGCATTTTACCGTACATCTTCACGGGAACGAAAATCTCCGGGATGGCACAGGAGGCGTTGACGGACGGAGCGATCGGCCCGGAAGCGAGTATCACCGACTCTCCCTTTAACAGGTCGGCAGAGATAGCCACAAAAGGGATCTTCGTATCCTCGATGTTTTTCACCGAAGTGTGCTTTGTAACGTATTCCTGTAACTTCAGCCCCGAAACATACCCCAGTTTTGAATACGTGAGCGAGAAGTTGAAGATATCTTTTGACTTGGTGGAGTTGATCAGCGGGTAGAGGCTGTCCACATGGGGATTGTCGGCATACAACGCCCCAATCAGGCTTCCGGCGCTGGTTCCGATGATCAGGTCGATGGGGATTTTCTCCTCTTCGAACACCTTGAGAACCCCTACATGGGCGATGCCGCGGAAGGCTCCCCCACCAAGCACGACGGCAACCCGCGGGGGATGCGCCAGTTTCCGGGCCGGAGGCATCACAGCAGGATCGGTAATCACCATGAATTTTTGGGAGCATCCTGCAAATAAAAGGAGCAGGAATAAAAGCCGGAAGAAAGTTGAAGTGTTCAATTTCATATCGTGAAGATTTTAGCTGTCAAACAGATGGGTAAAGATACAATTTATCTTAGATGGCTGACACCCATCGTTAGCAAACTGGGCCAGATAATGTCGATTACGACACCAAATGCCGAATGAATGGAGCAAAAATGTCACCTGCCATTGGACCCCATCCCCCCTGCCCCCTTCCCCAAAAAGGGAAGGCGGTGGATGGGGCTAACATGTCATTCATCAGTTAATCATAGTATTATGCAGATTAGCATACCACTCCCCTCCCTTCTTTGGGGAGGGGTTGGGGGTGGGGTAAATTGACGGAAATAACGAATAGCAGTTTATTGATGTTATTGACTTTCCGCAGCGGGCTCATTTTCTTATTTTATATTTGTAACTATATATTAGTTGCATATTTTTGATAAATTTGTTATATTTGCATTAAAATTCCACTCATGAGTAAACATGAAAAGCTGAAGGAAAAGCTTCTACAGGTACCTGTGAACTTTTCTTATGATGAAATGGTTGCGTTGTTAAATAGTTTCGGATACCATGTTGCCAACAGAGGACGCACATCAGGTTCGGCGGTAATGTTTTACAACCAGGACTCAGGTGATAAAATCATGTTTCACAAACCCCATCCGGGAAATGAATTAAAAAAGTATATCCTTAATATGATCATTGAAAAATTAAAGAAAAATAAAATGCTGTAAATAATCAAATTTTGAGATAATTAATTCAATTCAATAAATATAAAAACCTTCAAATGAATACACTGACATATAAAGAATACATCGGATCTGTCAGTTTTGCTGCGGAAGATGAAATTTTCTATGGCAAAATTGAGCATATCAATGACCTGATTACCTTTGAGTCCGATAATGCCCATGGGCTGAAAAGAGCATTTGAGGAGGCGGTTGATGATTATATTGCATTTTGCAAAGAAAAGAGCATTGCCCCCAACAAACCATTCAAGGGCAGTTTCAATGTGAGGGTAAACCCATTACTGCACAAACTTGCTTATCAGAAAGCAATAGAGAAAGGCATTACATTGAATAAATTTATAGAAAACACGCTGGAACAGGCCTTGGCCGAATAAGACCTTCCAGGTTTTGAAAACCTGGAAGGTCTTTATTCTGCATCCTTCACACACCTGAACCCCACGGTGGCATTGCGGTCGAGGCCCGGGGCAATCAGCAGCAACATCTCAGGGTGGTCAACGGGCAAGGGACCACCGGTCACATACCAGATGCTTTGTGTAGGATGATAATAACTTCCCCCGCGAATGATGTTGTAATAATAGCTTCCGTTGTCGTAAACATCGGCCGTCATTTGCCACACATTTCCAACCATATCCATGACCTTGAACGGACTGCCTCCTCTCGGGAATTTTGTTACCGGGGTTGCATAATTAAGGTTGTAGTTGCATTTTAAAGAATCCATTTTATTTCCCCAGGGATATTTGCGCAGGTCTTTTCCCTGTGCGGCATATTGCCATTCCTGTTCGGTCGGAAGTCTCTTTCCTGCCCACTTTGCATAGGCCCTGGCATCATCCATGTTCACAAAAACCACCGGCTGATCTTCGATTCCTTTCTGCGGGGAACCATTCAACCAATGTTTAAGGTAACTTGTTGTATCTTTCGGAAGATAAGATGTTTGTCTGATAAAATATTTGTATTGCCGGTTGGTTACAGGATACTTATCCATGAAATAGTGTAGCATTGAAATGGTCACGGTATCGCTGTAATCGGGGAAGGCAATAAACGGGTCGAGTGTATTTGGGTCACGCTTCGTATAGAACCTGAATTGACCGGCCGGGATATCGACCATATCTTTGGGAACAACGCTGGCCGGAAAAGATTTTTCAGGTTGACTGATCAGTATGGGAATGGCAGCGCCGGGAGTGATAACCACTTCGTCGGACAATTCAGTGCCGGAGAATAACTGAATCACTATTTTTTCAACGGGTTTCGCAAAGAGGTCCCGGTAGTTTACCGTTGTGGGTGTTGCCGGGTAAACATGCTGTTTTGACCGGTAGGTCGGGTTTTCACCTGTAATCACAATCCTGTCGCCCACCTTGCCCTGGAATGTCAGAAGGCTGCCGGTCCTTTGAACACTGAGCAAAGCCGGGAACACCGCAATACAACCTGCATTGCCCTCCCGGCGGGTATTGAGCCATGTACGGTCGAAGGCTTCGACCTTCACGGGAATAAAAACTCTGTCGTTCTTCACAACCGCTTTTACCTCCTCATGATTCCAGAGGTCAACAATATGATGTTGATCCATCATTGTTGTTGCAGGCCCGGCGCCGGAAGCATCCACCAATTCAAAAAGTTGTCCGTTACATCCTTTCGGATTAACACTGTAAATGGTAAAAAGCCTTTTCCCCATGGCATCCCAGCTGTTCACATACACCGAATCAACCAGGGTAGGCAAAAGCGGCTCAAATGATTCATTGTTGAACACCGACTTGTTTTCGCGGAGAATCCTGGTCGTTCGGCCAAGATAGGCATACTCCTCTTCCATCCATGCAGGGCGGCCCGGGCGCATGGTATTGATCTCCACCCCGTAACCATTGAAAAAAGATATCGCCAGTTCGCGGTGAATCCGGTCATCAGCGAGTTGCAGCACGCGGAATATAGCAAAGTCAGGTTTGATGAGCTTGTTGAGATTGACAGGCGGGGGCATTACCAGGGCGTCATGTACCCTACCGGTCACAATGCCAGGCATATCTTTCGGCACGGCCATCCCTTCGCTGTACATGATAATGCCGGGCTTCACCTTATCGGCCGCAGCCTGTAGTTCCCTGCTTGACGATCCTCTGGTATCAAGCACGACTCCATCGGCATCCGTGGCGCGGAGCAACTCTTCCATGCCTTTTAACTGATCCTCTTTGCGGGTACCTTCATCCCAGGGGTTGAAGGAGATAAAATATTTCTTCCCGGCCTTGTGCGTGAATTCAACCTGTTTGCGCAACTCCCCTGTTCCGCCGGGTAAATCACGGTACATGTCCCACTGGTTCCGCTGATCAAGCCCCAGTCTTGGCCAGGTTGGCCACAGGGTATAGATATCATAACCGCCGGTTAATGAATCATATTCGGAGAGATTGTCATAGAACGTATATTTCTGCTGCGCATAATCATAATATTTTTTATCCCAGGCAAACTGGAGCACCATGAGGTAACTGTTTTTCATCCAGGCGAGGTCGCTGCGTTTGAACATGGTGTTGTCAAACTCAGGCAGATCGTACAGCCAACGGTCCTGAAACATCATCCTGAGCCCCTTGTGCCAGTCGCCTGCATGACAGTCGGCATAAATCGAATATTCTGCCCAACCACCGGGTTTCAGGGTGATCATCCAGCGGTCGATGTCGGTTTTTTCCTTGTCGCGTGCACCACGGCGGGAAAGACCACACAATGAAAGTGAGTGGCTGAGTGTGAGGCTAACGGAGAAATCGGAAAACCCCAGGTGCCATGCATTGTCGGGAAGAACCACGCCAACTGGTCCGTATCCGGGGCGGTACAGACGCGACCGGCAAAGATATTGCGGCCATTCTTTGGTTCCCGCAGCAGTGATATAAACTTTGTTGGAGTTTTCTCCAAACGGAACGAGGTTTTCGATGCGATGAAGGCCTTTCCCGGTGTTGATGAAACGAACATTGAATTTCAGTCCTGGTTTGAAATTTCGCTCCATCACAGCCCATCCCCGGATGCTATCTGCCAACCTGAAGAACAGGGTATCGCCTTTAATTTGTGCATTGTTGCCTGAAATATAAATAACGCTGTCGACGACCACCGAAAACAGGGGTTGGGGTTCGGGAAGGATTATTCTTCCTGAATCTTGCGTTGCGATCGATTTGACCATGAACGGGTTTACCGGATCAAAAAAAATGCGCTGGATATTTACCTGTGAAAAAAGGTTGAATGAAGCGCTAACCAGAAGGCATGACAGCCAGAAGATCTTTTTCAAAAAGCAATTATTTTTTTCCATAAAACAGATCGCCTTGTGAAAAGGCATGTTCATGTTCGAGCAGCCATTTCTTGCGTTTCAATCCGCCACGATAGCCCACCAGTCTGCCATTTGATCCGATGATCCGGTGGCAGGGAACAATGATGGAAACCGGGTTATGTCCATTGGCGCCTCCCACCGCCCTGAATGCTTTGATATTGCCGGTTCTGCGGGCGAGTTCCAAATATGAAATAGTGGTTCCGTACGGAACATTGAGCAGTTCGTTCCAAACCTTTAACTGGAAC
The DNA here is from genome assembly GCA_037139855.1 of Bacteroidota bacterium. GTDB lineage: Bacteria > Bacteroidota > Bacteroidia > Bacteroidales > FEN-979 > CAIVAT01. The sequence goes on along the minus strand of JBAXFM010000074.1, from coordinate 4,836 downwards.
GGTGAGCCTTCCAGGTCGAGTTTGACGTCAAACTGCTTTCTTGATCCGTGGAAATACTCCTCAAGCTGATCAATTCCGGCACGAAGGCATGAAGGGACATGTTGTGGTTTGACCTTGAAATTAAGGAAATACAAGCTTCGTATTCCGTTTTCTGAACCAGTTACCTCAAGATGGCCTATGGGCGTTTTCAGAAATGCCCGGTGCATAGGGTTCATATCAGGAGGTTTTGGCTTTCCAGCTTCTCCAGGCTAAAAAAAGCATTATCAGCCCGAAAGCCAGCATGCCACATCCCGACCAGAGATTGATGTTAATACCGAGTGACCGGGCGTAGAGCGCTTCATCCCCTCCTGTAATTATTCCGAAAACCGTTAAAAGAAATCCGAGGATGGAGAACATCAGTCCGATCGGAAATTTTATGTCTATGCCCATGGTGGTTAATTTGTTGATGTGATGATGTGATGATGTGATGATGTGATAATGTGCTAATGTGCTGATGTGCTAATGTGATGATGTGCTAATGTGATGATGTGATGATCATAGAATTTCGGGTTACCAGAACAGGATGGTTAAAATTGTTCCGATGGTAAGAACCAGGATTGCAAGGGTTGAGGAGCGTTTATACCAGGGCACATCGGTTTCAATATGTCGTGGGGTTAAGGAGTAGACCAGTCCTTTGAGCTCGTCATCGGTTTTTTTCTGTTTTGTTGCCAGTGACAGGAAAACAGTGACCAACGCACTGGTCGAAAAAGCAAAAATGGCAGTCCAGAAGTTCTGGGCCATCTCAACCGGGTAGGTATGAAGGTTCGTAATCCAGCCGCCTTTTACAAGTGTTGCAGCGCCTTCAGGTACAGTCAATCCGTGGTGAAGTAAGGCGATGGTGAATCCGAAAAGCAAGCCGGTGAAGGCTGCATGACCAGTAGTCCTTTTCCAGAACATGCCCAAAAAGATCACAGCAAACAAAGGGGCATTGATCATGGAGAAGATGGTTTGCAGAAAGTCCATGATGTTCCCGAAAAGACTGGCAAGGTACGCTGCGGCAATACTCACAATGACGCCAAAAATGGTCGCCATTTTGCCAACAAACAGATAGTGCTTGTCGTCGCCTGCTTTATCTGCCGTAACGGGGCGGATATAACTCTGGTAAATATCATAGGTCCAAACAGTATTGAAAGCAGAAACATTGCCCGCCATTCCCGACATAAACGAAGCCAGCAGGGCGGTAATCCCCAATCCCAATACCCCGGCAGGCAGGTATTGTTTCAGCAGGGCGATGATGGTATAATCGTAGTTATAATGTCCCGGTGAAATTTCGGGTAATACAAAACCTGATCCCTGTTTATTCAGTAAAACCAGCGCAGCAATGCCGGGAACGATGATGAGAAAGGGAATAAACATTTTAGGCAGAGCGCCGATGAGGGGAGTATTGCGGGCGGCAGTAGGCGACTCGGCCGACATCGCACGTTGTACAATCAGAAAGTTGGTACACCAGTATCCAAACGAAAGCACAAATCCAAGACCGGCGGCAATGCCATACCATTCAACACCCAGGGGATTGGCTGCCGCCGATCCAGTGTATTTCCAGGTGGTTGTCCAGGTATCCGGCGCAAAGCCTTTGGCCGACACAATCGGCGCGAGTTGTTCTTTCATGCCATCCCATCCCCCCAAATCCTGTAAACTCAGAATTACTATCGGCAACAGCCCGATGACAATGATGAAGAACTGCAAAACCTCGTTGTAAATAGCCGAGGAAAGTCCGCCCAGATAGGTATAGCCCAGCACGATCGCAGCGGAAAGCACCAGGCTGAGGTGGAAGTTCCACCCCAATACTTTTTCCATCAGGATGGCCAGGGCATACATGGATATACCGGAAGCGAGGATGGTCATGACGGCAAAAAGGATGGCATTGAGTCCACGGGTTTTCTCATCAAATCTCAGTTTCAGGTATTCCGGCACTGACCGGGCTTTGGATCCATAATAAAACGGCATCATAAACAACGCCAGGAAAACCATGGCCGGGATGGCGCCAATCCAGTAGAAATGGGTTGTCAACATGCCATATTTGGCCCCTGATCCGGTCATGCCCATTACTTCAAGGGCGCCAAGGTTTGTGGAGATAAAAGCCAGGCCGGCAACCCAGGCCGGCATCGATCGTCCGGCTTCAAGAAATGCGTTGGCATCTTTCATGTAACGTTTGAGCGCCCATCCGATGCCCAGCACAAAGGCAAAATAGACGATCATGATGGTGTAATCAATCCAACTGAGGGCAAAGCCTGTTTCTACCATTTTTCTTAGGTTTAGGTGCGTGTGTGCGTGCAATCTCAGGCTAAATCATGAGGTTGGCCTGAGGTAACGAAGAAACAAATTTAGAAGTATATTTTTATTAACCATAACTTTGCAGCCGGAAATTCAAAAAAAACATCGTAAAATTGAAAACAAGCGCTTTTATCATATTCATCAGCATCGTACTCGTTGTTTACGCACTGGTTAACAGCTATATTTTTATTCGCGGGTTGCAGGCCATTCCTGTCGGTTCCGCATGGAAACCCTGGTATATCGCCGGGTTCTGGTGTATCGCCTTTACCTTTGTCCTTGCCCGATTTATGGAACGGGCCTATCCGTGTGGGTTTACCGGGGTTATCACCTGGATCGGATCATTCTGGCTGGCCTTCATGCTTTACTTCATCCTGATTGCGGTATTTATTGATTTCGCAAGGATGATCAATCATTTTTTCCATATTTTTCCACAGTTATTTTATGTGGACTACCCAAAAACCAAACTAATCACATTGCTGAGTTCCATCGCGTTGGTTACGGTCATCGTGGTGGTTGGCTTTATCAACGCACGAATGCCTTTGATAAGGAAACTGGACATGCATGTCGGCAAGGTGGTTAAGGGCGACAAAGCGCTGACCATTGTCATGGCTTCCGACATCCACCTGGGAACCATCATTGCCAAGCGAAAAGCCAACAGGCTCGTTGCCACCATCAATGACCTTCATCCTGACATTGTGCTGTTTGCCGGCGATGTGGTAGACGAAGACCTTGCTCCTGTCATCAAGAACAACCTCGGGGCAAACCTGATGCAGATTAAATCGAAGCTGGGTGTTTATGCCATCACCGGTAATCATGAATATATTGGAGGGGTTGAACCTGCCGTAAAATATCTGACGGAACACGGCCTGACGATGTTGCTGGATACCGCAATACTGATCGATCAGCGGTTTTATCTCGTGGGGCGCGAAGACCGTGACCGGTCGCGGTTTACCGGGAAACAGCGCAAAGAGCTGAGTGAGCTGATGCAGCAGGTCGACACGTCAAGACCAGTGATTTTATTAGACCATCAGCCATTCAACCTGGAGCGATCGGTGGAACAGGGAGTTGATCTTCAGCTTTCAGGCCATACCCATCATGGTCAGATGTGGCCATTCAATTATATTACCACTGCCATGTATGAAATCAGTTGTGGTTACAAACTGATCGGGAAAACCCATTTTTATGTTTCTACCGGTTTTGGCACCTGGGGGCCGCCGGTGCGGCTGGGTAACCGGCCGGAGATTGTGCAGATAAAGATTATTTTTGACTGATCTTATGAAAAAACCTTCGTTCAGACTATACTCCATTATTGCCCTTATCACCGTGCTGCTTATCGCAGCAGTGATTGGCGTTGTGCTTTATGAGCAACGGGAAATACCCATCAAAGTAATTCCACCGGCTCCTCCCCCACAAATGGCTTACGGCATCAGGCTCGACAGCATGAATATCGTGTATGGGTCCGTGGCAAATAATCAAAACCTTTCGGCTTTGCTGACAGCCTTCGTACCGGGTGGTACCATAGACAAGATAGCCAAAGAGACCAATGAAATCTTTGATGTGAGAAAGATCAAAGCCGGGAACCGGTATGCCAGGATATTTGCAAAGGACAGTTCAAAACGGACGCAATATTTTATCTATGAAATCAATCCGATCGATTTCGTGGTGTACGATCTCAGGGATTCCCTGAAGGTGTACAAAGACAAGAAAAAAGTAACCAGGCTCATCAAAACTGCAACAGGAACGATCACCAGTTCACTGTGGAACTGTTTTGTTGAGAATAAGCTTGATGTTAACCTCGGGCTCGCCCTTTCGGATGTTTACGCGTGGACCGTTGATTTTTACGGACTACAGAAAGGAGACAATTTCAAGGTCATCTACGAAGAACTTTTTGTAGATAACAAGATGGTTGGCATTGACCGTATTCTTGCCTCGAAATTTCAGACCAATGGCAAGGATTATTATGCCTATCATTTTACACAGCAGGGTAAAGGGGCTTATTTTGATGAAAACGGGCAAAGTCTTCAACGTTCATTTCTGAAAGCGCCGCTCAAGTTCTCCCGCATCAGTTCACGCTTTTCCGGGGCCCGGATGCACCCGATCCTGCGCATTGTCCGGCCTCATTATGGCGTTGATTATTCAGCCCCGAAAGGTACGCCGGTGGTGGCACTCGGCAACGGCCATGTCAATGAACTCGGGTTTCACTGAGGATATGGCCGGTTTATCAGCATCCGGCATAATTCAGTCTATATGACAACATACGCTCACCTGTCGGGGTATGCCAAAGGGCTGAAAGCTGGCAGCAACGTTACACAGGGCGAAGTGATCGGTTATGTGGGCAGCAGTGGCCTTGCCACCGGTCCCCACCTCGATTTCAGGGTATATCGCAACGGGAGTCCTACCGATCCGCTTAAACTTGAATCGCCGCCTTCTAATCCGGTGGATGCAAAAGATATGATTGCATTTAAGGAACTGGTGAAAAAAATGAATAAAAGCCTCATCCCCTGACCCTTCTCCCCAGGGAGA
>JBAXFM010000073.1:0-20000 GCA_037139855.1 Bacteroidota bacterium | reverse complement strand
CTTCGTGCCCGGCATTACTGGTCGCAGGCCAGTTATCTTTCCTTTTACACCCTGAACCCGGATGGTTCCCTCACGGGGTCTGATTTCATCGAAGGCCAGAACATCAACTTCAATGCCTTTACCATCGACCTGCAGTTCGTGTGGTATTTCGCCCCCGGAAGTGAAATGAGCGTGGTATGGAAGAACGCCGTCAACACCTACGACGACCAGCTCGTTCACGGCTATTTCACCGACTTTGGCAACACCATCCGTGCGCCGCAGTCAAACAGTTTCTCCGTCAAGGTGCTTTATTATCTCGATTACCTGAACATCAAAAAGGTCTTTTCAAAAAAACAGAAGACAAACAGCCAATAACCTGTTTTTTCCTATCTTCGCATCCCAAATATCATCAATATGAAAAATATAGTTGCATCGATAATCCTAGTGAGCGCTGTCATTTGTCATTTGTCATTCGTCACTGTCTCTGTCTCCGCCCAAACCCCGCCCAAGCCCTACAACGAAAACCAGGACATCCGTGCCGACCTGAAGAAAGCGACCGCACTCGCCAAAAAAGAGAACAAACACGTGTTAATTCAGTTTGGCGGCAACTGGTGCCCGTGGTGTATCCGGTTTCACCAGATGGCCCATGGAGCGCAACCCATCGACTCGCTGATCAAAGCCGATTATGTTTACATGATGGCCAATGTTCCGCAGGATAAGAAAAAAAGAGACTACAAACTGTTCGAGGAATTCGGCTATCCCAACCGTTTTGGTTACCCGGTTTTCGTAATCCTCAACGGCGACGGCAAAGTTTTACACATCCAGGATTCGGGCATTCTCGAACACTGCCAGGTGAAGGGCTACGACACTACCAAGGTAGTTACCTTTTTAAAGATGTGGAATGTGAAGGCGGTCGATCCGGCGACTTATAACCGCCTGTAAACAATGCTGGTATCACAATTTGTGACACCAGTCCGAACTAATAGTTTTTCCAAAAAATTACCGCCTCATTCTGAAGAACCCGGTATTTTATATCCAATCCTTTCCCTGGGCTGGTTTTCTGCACGAATCAGTTCTTTGATGGCCTCAAAAACCAGCAGGAATTTTTTGTCATACTTTTCTTCCAGGGAATCGATGCGCCGAATCAAATCTTTATTGGTATCGATCAATTGGCGGAGGTTCACAAAGGCCCGCATGATGGCGAGGTTGACCATGATTGCACGTTTTGAACGTAACAAGCTGGACAACATTGAAACACCTTGTTCTGTAAATGCAAGTGGAGGTAGTGGGTAATGTTTGATTTTCTGAGGGAACTTATCACAATTTGTGATAAGTTCATTCCATTCCGATTTTGTTATTTGGAACATAAAATCCTGAGGAAATCGGTCCAGGTTTCTTTTCACCTGTTGTTTTAGGACTCTTGTTTCAACACCATATAATGTTGCCAAATCAAAGTCCAACATTATTTTCATACCCCTTACCAGAAAAATGCTTTGAACAAGAAACTCCTCTGAGACTGAAAGTTTATTTTCCATAATACCGTTTTTCTGTTAATCGGAAAAAAAGCAAAAGGTAATATCAAATCCAGAATTTGTTAAAAACAATTGATTGATCGCTCATGAAAAGTGTATCACTTGTGGATGATCTTTTTCACCAAGGAGCAAGAATCGGTCCGGACCCTGATCAGATAAACACCGGCTGAGAATGAAGTAAGATCAACCTTTTTTCTTCCCCGAATCCCGGCAATATTGGAGAGTTCCCGGCCAAACAGGTCGGTAATGAAAACGGAATAATCCTTCACTGGTTCCTGCTGATCTATGACAAGATAATTTCCTGCAGGATTCGGCCAGATCTCAAACCCGGAAATGACAGCCGAACCTATTCCTGTAATATTGATGCTGAACCGGGCGGTGTCGCTGCCTAACAGGCTGAAAGCGTAAATATTCCCGTTATAAACCCCCAATGCCGGATAGCTGTGAACGGGATTTCTTATAGTGGAAGATGTTCCGTCGCCAAAATCCCACCGGACACTGTCGGCGCATTTCGTTTGATCTGAAAATTGTACTTCCAGGGAATCGATGGTGTAAGTCATGGAAGCCACAGGCATTGCCGGGTAAACCTGCAGATAAATCTCGGCAAATGCTGTCGAATGAACATTCCGAAGGGTTACGAACCCATGATGTTCCGGATAAATTACCGGGTTTGCTTCGGTTGAATCCTTAAAAAGATAAGACGGGTACCAATAGAAGCCGGTAAAATCTTCGAGGCATGATTCCAGTCTGACGCTGTCTCCACACTGAGGAGTTATTTCAGCGGCTAAACAGGTGAGCAGGAGCGGTAGTGATAAACTATCCTTCCCCATTTGGTTGAAGGCGTACAATTTGCAGAGATATAATCCATATACCGGGAAACTGTGGTAAACATCATTTCCGTTTGCAAATGTTCCATCACCAAAATCCCAGCGAATGCTGTCGGCACAAACCGACATGTTGGTGAAATGGACCATGTGATCATTCACAACAGCGGTTCCATTTGCAACTGGGAGCGTGACGGCGACATCAACAAACACAGAATCGATACGGCCAACGCCGGTTTTATTCAGGTAAACCATACACGGGGAGCCGGGATGGATGACCGGGGACAACAAAGTTGAATCGATAAATAATGACGATGGCGTCCAGTATAACCCTAAAAGCGTATCAGGGCACAGATCGAGACACAGATTATCGCACTTCAGGGCGACGGTATCGGCCTGAAAGCTGAAACAGATCTCATTGGCGCCGATGGTGGGAATTGCTTTACGTTGAAGGCTGTCAAGGTCGTACAACATTCCCGGTGTGGCATCTAGGGGAACCGATTTGCGGATCAGGGCCGGGTTGGTTGCATGGAGATCCGCCGGGGAAATATACTGCGGATCGTAAAAATATGGATTGGTACCATAAACATTGACAGAGAAGGATCCTCCGGGTATATAATTGTTGTTGGATATTATTGTTATTGCAGGTTGCCGGATAAACAGGCTGCCGAAAATGTTACCTTCCACCTTGCCCGAGGTATAATCCATTTCAAATGCGGCATCGGGATGAAAATTGTTTTGCCTCACCTGGTAGCCGGGGCCGGTTGCGCAGGAGGTGAAGCCGTAAAAGAAGTTCCCGGTGATGTAGGAGCCGTTGCTGTTAAAAAGCGTTTCCCCGAAAAAACGGTTTCGGGCAACAATGGCGTTGCTGCTGAAGATCAGGTCAAATTTTTGTTCAAATATGTTGTCGGAGATCACAACCCCCGGACATTGGGAGTTGGTGAAAACATTGAAAAAATGGTTGTTGCAGATCTTCCCGGCGGTCATTTGGACTCCGCAGTAAAAGAGGTTGTTGTAAAAATCACCCTGGATATATAAATCACTGCCATTAAACGTATTCCCACGGAAAGTCTGTCCGGCATAGGCGAAAGAAGGGTTGCTCAGGTTGAATACATTGTTGGTATAGTAGGTGGCCATGCCTCCGGTGAAACAATCAATGGCCCCGCTGATCGTATCCTGAAGAAACTTCACCCATCCCCTGGCGCCGGAAAGATAGATCGTATACGCCGGGGAAGAGAGAACACAATCCGTCAGGGTGACGAATCCCCATCCGGTGGCGTATGGCAGATTTGCCGAAAACAGGGCCTCCTGTGAGGTGAAACAGTTTGAATAGGGATTGATGAAGGCGCACTGGTCAAATTGCACGGAACCCGGGCCGGATACCCCGACACAGGAGTATTGCTGACCATTCACAGGCTCAAACCGCAAATACCGGAACCTGACCATTGAAGAATTTTGAATACGGATCATTCCCCGGATGATGACATCATTCGTCCCCATCGTTTCCGATTGAAAAAAAACAGTATCCGACGGATGGGTCGGCTGATAACCGGATAAGGTATAACCTGGATAAACTCCGGGATTTGCATTAAAATAAATATTCCCGGCGGTTCCAACCTGCTGAAGGGAATCGATTGCCTCCTGAAAAGTTTGAAAGGTGCAAGTGGAATCACCAATGCTGTACACCCCTGAAAGTTGTGCATTGCCGTTTGGATGAATGCCCAAGAACAAAAGGATGAAAATCCAGATTGTACAGGTCTTATACATTTTCGTCGAAATTCAAATTGTTAATTGATTATGAGCCCCGGGTTTATTACCCCTCCTTTTAACAGTCAGCTGAAGCTGACTGCAATAAAACTGTTCTTTGCCAACAGTCAGTTGAAGCCGACTGCAATAAATCTGATGCTCAACACCCGTCATCTATTGCAGTTGGCTTCAGCCAACTGTTACGGTGGCGGTTTAGCGCCTTTGGCTTTAGCCTCATTAACCCTTGATTCATATAACAAAGATAATTAATCATTCTCCGGAATTTATGAAAATCTCACTCCGATCCGGGAATTTTACAGCCGATCCTTTCCCTGAGCTGGTTTTCTTGATCGCTACACCCTGTTCAGTGAAAGCAAATGGCGGAAATGGCTTAAACCGACTGTAAACACTGAGGTTGTCACAATTTGTGATAACCTGTTCCCATTCCGCATTCACATGGACCCCTCCCCGCCTCCCCTTGGAGGGGAGGGCCTGGGGAGGGGTCATTGAGAAACAACCGTAGGTTTTTGAATTCTACTGGTAAAATTGTAATTAATCAATTTATCAACAATTAGAAACTATAGTAAACCCCCACCAGTATTCTGAGATTTCCAACCTCTTTGGAATCGGAAACCAGTCCCTTGCCGGTCGTTTTACCGTAAGCGGCAACAGTGTAATCCAGTTCGGAAGTGAATTTCAGCTTGTTCACTGTGAGGATCAGCCGCGGGGCAACCCGGTAGAGGTAGTCAATGTTGGATCCGCGTGAATAATAGGGTCCGGTAACATCGGCATTGGCGCCAAGGTTCTTGCTGTAGGCTGCAAAAATTCCGGTGGACCATTTTGTTCCGTTGGTTTTAAAATCGGCCCACACCGAACCCGTGGTGATGGTGGCATAATCAACGATTCCCCGCATTATGTCAATGGTGCTTTTTACGGCGTATCCACCAATCATGTTGAATGCATAGCAATTACCGCCATAAACACCGCCCAGGCTCATGGTTACCTTTGGCAGTCGGAGCTTGGTGAAAAAGTTGACCGTCAGCGCCGTGGATTTTGAATTGGTTTTGTAATTCACCACAACAGCATCATGGTGGACAACCACATTGTTTACCACTGTATCATAGGCGGGTTTCTTAACTACATCGGTTCCCAGTCGTGGAGTCAGCATCAGGTAATCAATACTGGCGCCGATCATAAATTCGGTCTTTTTATCAGCAAAGAACTGCCGGTACTGCAACTGGAAAGCAAATTCAGGTACAATGGAGTTGCGAAGATATTTCGGACTGGGTCCGTCGGGACCGCTGCTGGTGGCATCTACCTGTGATATGGCCGCCAGGATCATTTTGAACATTCCGAGTTGTTGTGTAATCCGTACCTGCGGATTGCGTGTGAAGATTATGAACGGCGCGCCACCATTCAGTGAAACCGGTTCAGGACTGCATTCGGGTATATACAGCGGATGCCATGTCTGGCCCAGCAGCAACTCGGTTTTAGCCCAGTTTAATTTGACATAAGCGTGTCGCAGTCTGAAGGAATTGATGTTTACATTGATATTGCCATAAAATTCTCCTTCAACCAGTCCGGAGGTTTTCGCCTTGAAAACATCGGGCCCGGTGATGTTGGTTCTCAGCCGGGTTTGAATGCTCAGAATGTTGTAAGTACCCTTTGCATTGATGTCATTGCCATCGGGATCCAGTTTGATATTTTCAGGATAAAACAACCATTCGCCTTCGCGGGCCATCACCGTTTGACGGGTGTCAAAGAAAATATCACTGTTGATATAACCCGAAAAGGTAATCCCGAAAGATGGTGTTTTTTTGGCTTCCGGGGCAGGATTTTGCGCCATCAGGCCGGATGTCAGAAGAATTACTGTTAACGTAATGATTAATAAATGTTTCATGCAAGGCAGGTTTTGAAATTTGGTTTGCAAAGTTGCGGTTTTTTTTCTTATTGTGAATTGGTTAACAAAAAAAAGAAACCACTAAGGCACTAAGAACACTAAGAACCACTTAGTGAATTTGAAACTTAGTGCATCTTAATGCCCTTAGTGCCTTAGTGGTAAAGAAATTAACCCTAAATTTGCCCCCTGAAATCAACCCATTCGTCCACCTGCCCACTTGTCCACTTGCCCACCAGCACACATGAACATTCATAAACTCAATAACATCTTCAATCCCCAGCGGATCGCGCTGATCGGGGTCACCACCAATCCCAACAGTGTAAGTGGAAAGGTGCTGATCAACCTTGTCAGTGGTGGGTTCCGCGGGGTGGTTTACCCTGTCAATGCCGAAAATGAAGCGGTGATGGGAATTCCCTGTTACCCGGAGGTAAAATCACTTCCGAAAATTCCTGACCTCGCAATTATCTGTTCGGCGGCAGAAAAAGTTTTATCCGTTTTAACGGAGTGTGGTGAATTTGGCATCAGAGGGATCATTATCATGTCGGCCGGATTTAAGGAAATTGGCGAAGAAGGAAAAAAACTAGAGGAACAGATTAGAACCGAAATCCGTAAATATGCCGGGATGCGGGTTATCGGCCCGAATTGCCTGGGAATTATTGTTCCTGGGTTGAAGTTGAATGCCTCGTTTGCGGCTGACATGCCAAAACCCGGAAACATTGCCTTTATTTCCCAATCGGGAGCTTTGTGCACCTCGGTGCTTGACTGGGCCATGGAAGGAAAAATCGGGTTTTCCCAATTTGTTTCCATCGGCAACAGCATCGATGTGGAGTTTGGCGATCTGATCGATTATTTTGGTGAAGATGAGCAAACCCACTGTATCATCCTGTATATTGAATCTATTCAGAATCCGCGTAAATTTATGACGGCAGCCAGAGCTTTTGCCCGGAAAAAGCCAATCATTGTTTACAAAGCAGGAAGATTTCCCGAGTCGGCACAGGTAGCCGCTTCGCACACCGGCGCCATGGCTTCGGAAGATGCCGTGTATGACGCAGCTTTTCAACGTGCCGGGCTCGCAAGGGTTTATGAAATCGGCGACATTTTCAGTGTGGCGGAGATGATCGGGCGAAGCAAATTTCCCCAGGGACCGCGCCTGGGCATTATCACCAACGCCGGTGGCCCCGGTGTAATGGCCACCGATGCGCTTATTGCTGCAAATGGCGTGCTAGCGGAACTGTCGCCGGAAACCATGATTTTGCTGAATGAGAACCTGCCTGCCTACTGGTCGCATGGCAATCCGGTGGATGTGCTTGGGGATGCCCGTGCCAAACGCATTGCCAAAGCTACCCAGATTGTACTGGCCGATGCCGGGGTTGATGCCGTACTGGTCATTCTCACCCCACAAGCCATGACCAATCCGAATGCCACTGCCAAGGAGATCAGCGCCCTTGTTTCCACTACCCGGAAACCGATCCTGGCCGCCTGGCTGGGCGGACAAAGCATGCATGAGGCCGACGACATCCTGGTCGAAAACGGAATTCCATCCTATAAAACACCTGAACAGGCCATCAGGGCATTCATGACCATGGTGGCCTACAACCGCAACCTGGCAACGCTGTATGAAACCCCCAAAGATATTCCCGTTGAATTCACCCTCGACCGGCAGCAGCTTCGCGACTCTTTTACACAACTGATGGCCGGGCAAGGGTCGGTTCTTCCGGAAAACACTTCAAAGACCATCCTTGAAAACTTCGGAATTTCAACAACGAAACCATATTTCGCTGCCAATGCGGATGAGGCGATCGAAATTTCTGCACGCATCGGTTATCCTGTGGTGCTTAAAATTCACTCTCCCGACATTACCCATAAATCAGACGTGGGGGGCGTTCAATTGAATCTTGGAACAGAAAAACTGGTGAGGGCCGCCTTTGAACGAATCATGGAGTCGGCTAAAACGAAACGTCCTGACGCCAGGGTTGAAGGGGTGACTGTTCAAAAAATGGCCTCCTCCAGGGACTCGGTTGAAATGATCCTTGGCATAAAAAAGGACAATATTTTTGGTACCGTGCTCATGGTTGGCATGGGCGGAATCACCGCTGAATTGTTTGGCGACAAAGCCCTCGGATTCCCGCCATTGAATGAACGGCTGGCACGACACATGATCGAGTCGCTCAAGATTTACCCGTTGCTCAGGGGATATCGCGGCACCCAGGCAAAAAATGTCGACAAACTTATCCAGGTGTTGATCAGGTTATCATACCTGGCTGCTGATTATCCTGAAATTACCGAACTCGATATTAACCCGTTGCTGGTTACCCCGGAAGACGTCATTGCACTGGATGCCCGTATCGTGGTGGATGCAACGGCAGCCCGGAGGGAAGACGATCCCTATGCCCACCTTGCACTGCATCCGTATCCGGAAAAGTATGTAAAATCCACCGTTCTTCAGGATGGCACGGAGGTGCTACTCCGCCCGATCAAGCCGGAAGACGAGCCTTTGTGGCTTGCCATGCTCGGATCATGTTCCAAAGAATCGTTGTACAGCCGGTTCCGGTATTTTTTCCATTGGGAAACGCATGAAGTGGCAACGCGTTATTGTTACATCGACTATGATCGCGAAATAGCCATCGTGGCTGAAATCATGGAAGAGGGGCAAAAAAAGCTCATCGGCGTTGGCCGACTGGTAGCAGATCCCGATCATGAAACCGTTGAATATGCCATTCTGATCGCAGATGCATGGCAACAAAAGGATCTTGGGAACATCATCACCGATTTTTGCCTTGAAGTGGCAGAAGGCGGAACACTTAAAAAAATTGTGGCGCAAACCACCACGGATAATAAGAGGATGATTTCCGTTTTCCAAAAGCGTGGTTTTGAGGTGAAAATAAACAACCACGACTCTACGGTTGATGTTTCAAAAGAAATCAAATAATAATTAACCAATCTATTCGTTTTAAGACAAAATTGAAAAACATGAACCAAAACAAACACATTAACCTTTTAGCATTTCTTTTTGCGCTTGTGATCCTTGCCTCCTGTGGCATCACTTCCCATCCCAATGAAAAAATAGTCATCGGAACGTGGCGGCCTGTTACAGTTGAAAAAGTAGTCGACTCTTCAGCCCTGCAGGCAGCAGCCTCCATGTCGGGTAAATCTGATCCGAAACAATCAAAAGACGGACGTCCGGCAGGCGATGGTGGCGTCTCCAGGAAAGAGGCTGCATTTGACAGACTTGTGCAGTCGGAACAGCGTGCCACGCTCGAAATTTTCGCCAATAAAACGGCGGTTAAAAACTATCCCGGTAAGCCAATGCATGTAACCTGGAAAATGAAAAGCAAAGGGACCAAGATCATCGCCAGGAATGTTGAAAACAAAATGAAGTTTGTTCTCGAAATTCTTGAAATCAACAAAGAACAAATCGTGATCCTTGAACATGCACAGGTTGGGGATATTAAAATAACCTACACAAGACAATTTTAAAAATTAATCATCTGAATTAGAAGGATGTGGATTGTCTGCGTCCTTTTTTTTATTAAACACACTTGGAATTGGTCTAAATTAATTGTTATATTTGCCGACTCAAACTTTAACCATACAACCATGAAAAATATCATTAAAACCACACTCTTTGCAGGGGCCATCGCCTCACTTATCATTTCCGGATGTTCTAAAACCAGCGAGGTTGTTCCTGAAACACCCACATCCTCTTCACCGTCAGCTCCTACCATTACTTTGAGTGACGGTTTCGGTGCATTGGCGGCAGTTAGATCTGTTTCTTATACAACCGTTGCGGGGATGACTATTCCCATGGAGGTGAATACTGCCGTGGCTGTTTTCACGACAACTGCGGGTTCCAGTACCTTTACTGACGGCGGAACAGTTACCCTCAACTCAAAAGGCCTGACAAAATCAACAAACAATGCTTATGTTTACCAGAATCTCCTCGATCCATTGTCATTCGGCTCATTGGCATGGAATGTGTCTGGTTCAGCCTCTGTACCTGCCATCAGCTATACCGATGACAGACAAATTCCTGATTATACCGGTTTCAGCACCTTGCCAACCACCATTACCAAAACAGCCGGTGTGACAATATCATTGGGCAGTGCTGTTTCCAATGCTGATTCCATTTATGTGGTCGTAACCGATTACAATAATCACCAGATCCTGAAAAGATTAGGCGGTAATGCGAGCGAATGTGTGATTGGTTCATCTGAACTGTCGTCATTCACAGCCGGTCAGGGAATGGTACAGGTTTGTCCATGGAATCTGAAATCGGAAGATATCAGCAGCAAGAAATTTTATTTTATTATCGAATCTGCTTTCACGAAACAGGGAATTACGATTAATTAAATTCGTTTTTGGTTCGGGATAAAACCCGGTTTTTTTACCCGCTTCCGAGCGGGTTTTTTTATGCATTAATATTTAGTACCTTTATCCCATGTATCATCGTTGCCCTTTTACCCTTCATCGTTCAAAAAGTCCTGTCAAAAATATTTTCCTGGTGCTTATTCTTTTAACACTTGTTGTAAAAATATCATTTGCGCAGCCCTGTCATTGCAATCATATCATTACAAACCAGCAAACGTCTGTATCCGGCGGTCCTGACTTCCAGCCCGGCGATACCATCTGTATTCAGTCCGGAAACAGAGACTTCCTGTATCTGAACAATCTTCATGGCGATTCGCTGCATTACATCGTGTTTATTAATTGCGGAGGACCGGTCATTGTTCAGAACAACTATTACATGTACGGAATTAAGATAGCGAATTCGAGCTATTTCCGGTTTACCGGCAGTGGCGTTGACTCCATCAAATATGGGATAAAGATTTTAGGAACCGCCATAAATTCAAATGGTCTTTCCCTGGATAACAAAAGCACCAACTTTGAAGTTGACCATCTTGAAATTGCCAATACCGGTTTTGCAGGCATCATGGCGAAAACCGATCCAAAATGTGACCTGAGCACCAATCGTGGTGTTTTTACCCTATATCACCCTGTGTTTCACGATAATTATATTCATGAGACCGGAGGAGAAGGCTTTTACATTGGTCATTCTTTCTATACAGGGTACCCAACATCATGTAATGGTATTCCGGACACACTCTATCCGCATGAAATCAAAGGACTCAGGGTCTACCATAACATTGTTGAAAACGCTCATCTTGACGGAATCCAGATTGGTTGTGCCACTGAAGATTGTGAGATCTACGAAAATACTGTTACCGGTTATGGAGTGGATGGGATTGGTTCACAGAATCCGGGCATTCAGATTGGCGGGGGAACAACCGGAAAATGTTACAATAATCTGATTTCCGGTGGAACCGGGATTGGGATTGCCATTTTTGGGACTGGCGACAATGTGATTTTCAACAATGTGATTATAAATGCCGGATTGAACTATTTTCCCGGAGACCCCACCAAAAAGGTTTATGGCATTTTTTGTGATGACCGGACGACCATTCCGGGCCGGTCGTTTAATCTGGTTAACAACACCATTTTAAATCCGAAAACCGACGGGATCAGGTTTACCAGTTTGTTGAGTTCGAACAATCAGATTCGGAACAACATCATACTTCATCCGGGGTCTCTTGGCAGTTATTCCGATTCTGCCAGAAGTTATATCAACTTCCTTGAAGCATGCAGTGTGGCCAGTACCAATAACTATACCGCCCCTACCTTGGCGGGTGCAGGTTTCAGAGATATCCTGACCAACAATTACAGGTTAATGGCAGGTTCCCCTGCCATCGATTCAGGCGCTGATCTTTCGCTGATGGGGGTTACCTTTGACAGGGATGATCTTTCCCGACCCGGTTATGCACAATTTGACATTGGCGCATTTGAATATCATTCTGAAAACATCTGGACAGGCATAAAGTCGTCCTTGTGGGGTAATATCGAAAACTGGTCGAAGGAAGATACGCCGCTGCCGGAAGACGATATTGTCATCCCTGCCGGAACACCTTTTCAGCCTGTTGTTTCCATCAACGGAATGGTTTGTCATAATCTCACCCTTGCCGCAGATGCTGAAATCACAGTATATCCTTCGGCCAGCATCACTATTTCCGGAAATCTGACCATCGAACAGGGCGCTTTCATGAATAATCAGGGCATCCTAATCATCAAAGGAAATTTGGATAATCATAATCATTAGATGATCCTGTGTGTTTCAGGCTTTTTTCAGAATCTCAGCCCGGTTTACAAGGAAAAGACCAAAATAAATTGTATTTTTGTATCCAGAAATCCCCAAGTGACTTATTGTTAACATTTTATATAAAATTCTATGAATTTCGAATTTACAGAAGAACAAATCATGATCCGTCAATCGGCACGGGATTATGCTCAGCGCGAACTGATCAAAGACGTATTGGAACGCGATGCAACCGCTGAATTTCCCACACATCATGTTAAAGCGCTTGCGGAACTTGGATTCCTGGGAATGCTGGTTGATGCGAAGTATGATGGCGGCGGGATGGATACTATTTCGTACGTGCTTGCCATGGAGGAGATTTCAAAAATCGACAGCTCCGTCTCTGTGATTATGTCGGTGAATAATTCACTGGTGTGTTACGGAATTGAGGCATTTGGAAACGAAGCGCAGAAGGAGAAGTGGCTGAAACCACTTGCCCGTGGCGAGAAGATAGGCGCCTTCCTCCTGTCTGAACCTGAGGCAGGATCCGATGCCACCTCCCAGCGAACCACCGCCATCGACAAAGGAGACCACTATCTTGTCAATGGTGTTAAGAATTGGATCACCAGCGGAAACTCGGCATCCACCTATGTCTTAATTGCTCAAACCCATGCCGAAAAAGGCCATAAGGGAATCAATGCATTTGTGGTGGACCGTCATTCTCCCGGCATCACCCTCGGGCCACATGAGGATAAAATGGGAATGCGCAGCAGTGATACACATTCCGTGATGTTCACCGATGTGATCGTGCCAAAAGAAAACAGGCTGGGAGAGGATGGTTTCGGATTCAAATTTGCCATGAAAACCCTCGAGGGAGGGCGTATTGGTATAGCAGCACAAGCGCTGGGCATCGCCCAGGGAGCCTTTGACCGGGCGTTGCAATATTCGAAAGAACGAAAAACATTCGGAACCGAAATTATCAACCACCAGGCCATTGCCTTTAAGCTGGCCGAGATGCACACCCGCATTGAAGCAGCACGCTATTTTTGTCTGAAGTCAGCCTGGCTCAAAGACCAGGGTAAACCTTATGGCACTGCCAGCGCCATGGCAAAATACTGGGCGGCTGAAACCGCCATGTATGTAACCACAGAAGCTGTTCAGATCCACGGTGGATATGGCTATGTGAAGGAATATCATGTGGAGCGCCTCATGCGGGAAGCAAAACTCACTCAGATCTATGAAGGTACAAGTGAAATCCAGCTGATGATTATCTCCAGGGCGATTGCGACTGATTAAAAATTCCCAGGTATTTTTTGGAAAACAAAATTAAATGAACACCCCCGAAGTTTACAAACCCATTCATCATATCCGAATCGTTACGGCAGCATCACTTTTTGATGGTCACGATGCTGCCATCAACATCATGCGCCGGATCCTGCAGGCCAGCGGCGCCGAGGTAATCCATCTTGGGCATAACCGTTCGGTTCAGGAAGTGGTTGACTGCGCCATCCAGGAGGATGTTCAGGCGATTGCCATTACCTCCTACCAGGGTGGGCACATGGAGTACTTTAAATATATGTTTGACTTGCTCCATGAACGTAATTGCGGTCACATTCAGATTTTCGGCGGGGGGGGTGGCGTCATTTTACCACAGGAAATCGCAGAATTACAGGGTTATGGCATCACACGGATCTATTCGCCAGACGACGGGCGTGAAATGACCCTGCAGGGAATGATTAACGATGTGCTGATGAAATGTGATTTCCCCGTTGGTAACAATGATGAATTCGATTTGGAGAAGCTTCACAACAAAGATTTCAAAGAAATTGCCAGCCTGATTTCAGCCGCAGAGAATTTCCCGGAAAAAGGTCATACGTTCCTTGAAAAATTAGAAAAAGAGGCTTCTGCGAAAAAAATCCCTGTGCTGGGTATTACCGGAACCGGCGGGGCAGGCAAATCTTCGCTGGTCGATGAAATCGTTCGCCGGTTCCTGGCCGACCTTCAAGATAAAACCCTTGCCATCATCTCCATCGACCCGTCAAAACGTAAAACGGGAGGTGCCCTGCTGGGAGATCGTATCCGGATGAATGCCATTTTCAACCCACGTGTTTACATGCGTTCACTCGCTACCCGGCAATCGAACCTGGCGCTTTCGAAATATGTGAAAGATGCCATCAACGTGGCAAAAGTGGCAGGATTTGACCTGATCATTGTCGAAACATCGGGCATCGGCCAATCCGACACCGAAATTGTGGACCACAGCGATGTTTCCCTCTATGTAATGACCCCGGAATACGGCGCAGCCAGTCAGCTTGAAAAGATCGACATGCTAGATTTCGCCGACATGGTAGCCATTAACAAATTCGATAAACGTGGTGCGCTGGATGCCTTGCGCGATGTAAAGAAACAATACCAGCGAAACCATAAGTTTTTCGACAAGCCGGTGGAAGAGATGCCGGTTTACGGCACCGTGGCGTCGCAGTTTAACGACCCGGGAGTGAATGAACTATACAGGGCCCTGATTCAAACCGTTAAAACCAAAACCAGTATTTCGTTACCCACACAATTTGGCACAGACATTGAACTGACGGAGAAAATTTTCATCATTCCCCCGTCAAGAACACGTTACCTGGCTGAAATTGCTGAGACTGTGCGTAATTATAACCACCATTCCATCGCGCAGGCAAAGGTTGCCCAGCGACTTTATGGTATTGCCCAAACCATTGAAACGCTTCGTGAAAATCCGGAAGGAGGTAAAACTTCTCCGGGCCCGGCAACCTGTAACAAAACCGGCATGCTGCTTGAACTCGACCTGCTGTTCGAACAAACACTCAAACAACTCGATCCAAATAATCACGACATTCTGAAGAGCTGGAATGACAAGGTTAAATCGTACAAAGATGATTTCTACATCTATAAAGTCAGGGATAAAGAGATCAAAATAGAAACACATACCGAATCACTTTCAAGACTAAGGATTCCGAAGATTTCGATGCCCCGGTACGAGGCCTGGGGCGACATCCTGAGGTGGACCCTGCGTGAAAACGTTCCGGGCGAATTTCCCTACGCCGCCGGCGTTTTTCCGTTCAAACGCGAAGGAGAAGACCCTACCAGGATGTTCGCCGGTGAAGGCGGTCCGGAACGTACCAACAAACGTTTCCACTATGTCTCTTTTGGCATGCCCTTCGTCAGACTTTCCACGGCCTTTGATTCCGTAACATTGTATGGTTTTGATCCGGGTGTCATGCCCGATGTTTACGGTAAAATCGGCAATGCCGGGGTTTCCATCGCCTGCCTGGATGATGCAAAAAAACTCTACTCCGGCTTTGACCTTGTCAACCCGAATACCTCGGTTTCGATGACCATAAACGGCCCTGCGCCAACCATGGTGGGCTATTTCATGAATGCAGCCATTGATCAATTATGTGAAAAATACATCCTCCAGCATGATATGAAAGAGGAGGTTGAGAAGAAAATTGCCGCTATTTATAAAAAAGCAGGTACGCAGCGGCCTCAATACCAGGGAGATCTGCCGCAGGGCAACGCCGGACTCGGATTGATGCTGCTGGGTGTTACCGGCGACCAGGTATTGCCTCCGGCAGTGTATGAAAAGCTTAAAAAAGAGGCCCTTAGCCAGGTTCGTGGAACGGTTCAGGCCGATATACTCAAGGAAGACCAGGCTCAGAACACCTGCATCTTCTCCATCGATTTCGCGTTGAAAATGATGGGCGACATTCAACAGTATTTCAACGACAATAATGTCAGGAACTTCTATTCAGTCTCCATCTCCGGTTATCACATCGCGGAAGCCGGCGCCAATCCGATTTCGCAACTGGCATTTACCCTGGCCAACGGATTTACCTACGTGGAATATTATGTTTCACGTGGAATGGATGTTAACAAGTTCGCCCCCAACCTCTCATTTTTCTTCTCCAACGGCGTTGATCCCGAATATTCAGTGATCGGTCGCGTGGCACGGCTTATCTGGGCTAAAGCCATGAAGTTCAAATACAATGCCGATGCCCGGTCGCAAATGTTGAAATACCACATTCAAACTTCCGGGCGTTCACTTCATGCCCAGGAAATTGACTTCAACGACATCCGGACCACTTTGCAGGCGTTGTATGCCATTTATGATAATTGCAACTCGCTGCATACCAATGCATATGACGAGGCGATTACCACACCAACCGAAGATTCGGTACGCCGGGCCATGGCCATCCAGATGATTATCAACAATGAACTTGGGTTGGCCAAAAATCAGAATCCGTTGCAGGGCGCCTTCATTATTGAAGAGCTGACCGACCTGGTAGAAGAGGCCGTGATGTTGGAATTCGAGCGCATTTCTGAACGCGGCGGTGTACTGGGCGCCATGGAAACGATGTACCAGCGCAGCCGGATCCAGGAGGAAAGTCTCTATTATGAAACCCTCAAACACACCGGAAAACTGCCCATCATCGGGGTCAATACTTTCCTTTCAAGCAAGGGCTCTCCTACCGTTCTCCCTGGTGAAGTAATCCGGGCTACTGAAGAGGAGAAACAATACCAGATCACCATGCTCGAAAACCTGCACAAAACAAATGCTTCAACTTCAGCCCTGATGATTGAAAATTTGAAGAGGGCGGCAACAAAAAATAATAATATCTTTGAAAGCCTGATGGAGGCAGCCAAATACTGCTCCATCGGACAGATTACCGATGCGCTGTTCGAGGTTGGAGGACAGTATCGCCGCAACATGTAAAACACTTAAAATTCATCGTATGACCCTGTTTAACATTTTGGTTGTCAATCCCAAGGATTACCTCACACAAATTGCTGTTTACCAAAACCACAAGCTCCTGTATATGATTAGCCGAAGACATTCGGCCGAAGAGCTTGCACCTTTTAAAACGATATACGACCAGGTTCAGTATCGTAAAGACAGCGTTCTCAGGGAGATTAAAAACAATGAGTTCAGCCTGGATGAGCTGAAGATCGTAATCTCCCGCGGAGGATTGATCAAACCGGTACGATCAGGCGTTTTTGAAGTGAACGAACTGCTGAAGAAAGATCTCCTGCACAGCCCTGTAGGCGAAGATATCATCAACATTGCCGGATTGCTTGCCGATGCCATTGCAGCCGACGTTCCCGGGTCAAAGGCCATGATTGCCGACCCTACGGTTGTGGATGAGTTTCATGATCTTGCCCGAATTACCGGATCGCCCGACATCAAGCGGAAATCGATCTTCCACGCGCTCAACCAGAAGGCTGTTGCAAAGATGCACGCCGAAACACACAAACAGAAGTATGATGAGCTGAACCTCATCGTGGCACATATCGGAAACGGAACAACTGTTGGCGCCCACCGGAAAGGCCGTGTAATCGATGTTAACCAGGGTTTTGAAGGAGATGGTCCGTTTTCAATGGTCCGCAGTGGTTCCTTGCCCACAGGCGATGTTGTGAAAATGTGTTTCAGTGGCACAAAAACACTCGATGAAATGTTGTGTTTGCTCACCCATTGCGGAGGTGTGAACGCCCATTTGGGAACCAGAGATATATTGGAAATCGAAAATCGCATCAATAATGGCGATGCACATGCCAAACTGATCATGGAGGCCATGGCTTACCAGGTGTCCAAGTGCATCGGAGAGATGTTTGCCGTGCTTAAAGGCGAGGCGGATGCCATTCTCATTACCGGCGACATTGCCCACAGCCAGTTTGTGGTACGCAACATCATTGAGCATGTTGAAAAATTTGCCCCGATCTTCCTTTATGCCGGCGACAATGAGCTTCAGGCCATGGCAGGAAATGCGCTTCGCGTACTTAAGGGAGAGATGACTGTTCAGGAATATGTTTAAAAAAGTCAAATGGCAAAATGCAAAGGTCAAATGGCAAAATTGTAGAGGATGAATGCGATTCCCAGTTTTGCCATTTGACTTTTGACTTTTGCATTTTGAATTATTTCGTTTAAAAAGCCTATGCAACTATATCCAATACAAACAGGTAATTTAATGCTCGACGGTGGCGCCATGTTTGGCGTAGTACCCAAGGTGATCTGGGGTAAGGCCTATCCCAGCGATGAAAACAATCTCTGCAACTGGTCGATGCGTTGTTTGCTGATCGTGGATGGCGACCGTAAAATTCTGATCGACTGCGGAATCGGTGACAAGCAAACAGAAAAGTTCTTTTCAAATTATCACCTCAACGGGGATGACACGCTTGAAAAATCGCTTGCAGTCAACGGGTTTTCCATGGATGATATCACTGACGTGATCCTGACCCATCTCCATTTTGACCATGCAGGAGGCGCTGTTCGCTGGAATACCGATAAGACCGGTTATGAGGTTACTTTTAAAAACGCCACCTATTGGACAAGCCGCCAGCAATGGGAGTGGGGAACCAATCCCAATAACCGTGAAAAAGCTTCCTTCCTGAAAGAAAACATCCTGCCGATTAAAGAAAAAGGACGGCTGGAGCTGATTGACGGCAACACGGAACTTTTCCCGAATGTTTCTGTCCGCATTTTCGATGGCCACACCGACGGACAAGTGATACCTTTCATACGATACAAAGGCAAAACGGTCGTATATATGGCCGATCTGCTTCCTTCTGCCGCGCATATTCCGCTGCCATGGGTGATGAGCTACGACACCCGTCCGCTCATCACACTCAGGGAAAAGGAAGCATTCATGACCGAAGCCGCTCAAAACGGTTATATTCTGTTCTTTGAGCACGATCTTTACCGCGAATGCTGCACGGTGGAAGTTGCTGAAAAGGGAATCAGGCTGAAAGAAAGCTTTGCCCTGGAGACAGTTTAGGGCATCCGTTAAAAGGTTATTTATTGAGCCCACTCCGAAAAGTCTGTATAAAATGTTCGCATTCAAACTACCCACCCCCGACCCCTCCCTTTTCAAGGGAGGGGAGTAGCGCTACTATGCCAACAGCATGATATACTGTATTTTGCCTGTGAAAAGCGCTCCCCTCCCTGCCTGCAGGGAGGGGCCGGGGGTGGGTAGATTCACCCAAAACCACTTTTCGGAGTGGGCTCTTTATTTAATTTTTAAACAATCCTTACATGAAATTAAATTAATGAAAATATATACTTGTATGTACAAACTTTTATTTATCTTTGCACCCTGAATGAAAGACAAAGCCGAATACTGTAAATGTTTATACTTTTCCGCCAATGCGCTGGCCCGAATCGTCACCAAAATGGCAGAAGAGGAGTTCTCGGTGGTAAACCTTGCGCCAAGCTATGCTTTTGTGGTCATGACGGTGAATAAAAATCCCGGAATCCAGGCCGGTGAACTGGCAGAGATCATGATGCTGACTCCTTCCACCGTGTCGAGACTTCTGGAAAAACTTGAAAACCAGCAGTTGGTGAAAAAACACAACGAAGGACGGACAACCCTGATTTATCCGACATCGGGATCAGTGGAAATCAATGAAGCGATAAAAGCAGCATGGTATAAGCTTTTTATGCGTTTTGTTGATGTTCTTGGCGAAGAAAAAGCCCATCAGTTAACAGGAAATATTTATCAGTCAGCTTTAAAATTGGACACGAAATAAAATTTTTAATTAACCATTTGTATATACAAATATATATTCACTTTAAACTACCTTAATATGAAAAAGTACGTAATCACAGGAGCTACCGGAAAAATCGGAAAAATCGTTTCAACGGAATTGCTTGCCCACGGTCAGAAAGTAACCGTTATCGCCCGTAACGCCGATAAATTAAAAGAGTTGGTTGATTTAGGGGCAGAGGCTTTGGCCGGGAACAGTTATGACAGGAATTTCCTGGTTGAAGCATTTAAAGGGGCTGATGCTGTTTTTTGCCTGATGATGCCCGACATGTTTGCAAGCGATGTTTTCAAAGAACAAAAACAGATCGCTGATAATTTTTATGAAGC
>JBAXFM010000072.1:0-20044 GCA_037139855.1 Bacteroidota bacterium | reverse complement strand
CCGTTGATCCTCCGGTTACACTGGCAGGGTTAGTAATATAGCAATTGTGAACTGTCACATTCGCTCCTTCCCCAGAAACAATACCAAATCCGATATTGGCGCCCCCAAGTGGGTTTTGACCGTTACCGGTAAACGTCGAAGTTCCTATATCAACAAGTGCATTTGCCCCTCTGACATGAATACCACGGTTTAAATTATCGGTGAGTGTACAGGCAGAGACAGTAATATCCTGCCGTGTACCTGCGCCTGTGGAAAAATCAGCGAAAGATAAGCCGGCACAATCTGAACTAAACCTTCCGGTTCCGGATACATTAACACCATTAACCGTTGCGGTAATTTTATCTGTTGCAACACCTCCGGCAGTGAAAACATATACCCCAGCATGAAAACTGCCAGCATAACTTCCGGCAAAGCTAGACATGGTAATTCCGCTGATTCCGAGGGTTGATGGAGCATACACAGTACCGGTAATAGTATTGAGTACGGCAACACCCTGCATCACACCAGTGATTGTACCACCGGAAATGATGGTTTTCGGAATTGTATTCAGTGAATAATCCAAATGGCCATAATAGCCATCGTAAATATTATTGCCGCTGATGGTTGCTGCTGCTGTTCCGGATATTCCGGAAAGCATGATGCCAATGGTTGGATTGCTTCCTGACAATTGGCTTGTAAGATGGATACAGTTGTTTTGAATGGTCAGACCATCTGTCGCATTCAGTGACAAACCGGATACATTCAACCCAAAATCACTGGCAGTGATAATATTATTCTGCGCAGTAAATCCTTCATAGGTCGCATCTGAAATACCCGTGGCGCCAGTGATGGTAAACCCGCTGATAGTAACTCCATTTGATGCAATGGTAATTGCGGTACCCGCACCTCCGTTGATCACGCTTTCTGCACCTCTTGAGCCAGTGCATGAAACAGCCGAGTTGGCGCCTGAAATGGTAAGCGATTTGTCAACTATAAGATTTTCTGCATAGTTTCCAGAAGCTACATAAATAGTACCCGAATTAGCAACAGTAATAATAGCCTGCTGAATGGTCTTCTTCGGACCTCTGCCAGGAGTAACATTCGTTGGGTTCTCCCCGGTCCAGCTGTCATCACCGGTACCATCATTTACATAAACCGTTGTCAGCCTGTCGCCATAAGCGGCAAATGAAGAAAATGCAGTGATCCCGGAAACTGTTACGGATGTTGTTGATGCAGCGGAAACCAGGCCGGCTGATAACCAGGGTGATCCCGTGGAGTGTCCGACTTCGGTCGGAGATCCGCCAAAACCTTCGCCCACAGGCCAGGTAAATATAACTGTGCCTTCACCGCTTCCTACAGTCCTGCTGATATTCCATTGCTTTTGAACATAACTGGATGAAGGAAGAGGATAGATAAAATCAGCGATCGTTTTAGCATCTTTTACAGAAACTTTAAAAGTAGCTCCTGCCACGGTATTGCTGATGGTCAACGGAGAGTAGGATGCATCTGAATAACCGATGGGAAACAAAACAGCTGGGGCAGCAGAAACACCTGAAATGATTAATGACCCGCCAGCTGGTGTATTGGCTATAACATAATTCCCTGAGGATGGTGTGCCTAAGATGCTCGTTGTACTGAGGTCAAAAGCCCCCAGTGTGAGTTTTCCACTATTAAGGGTCAGACTGTTAAGACTAAGCGGCCCCTGTAAGGCTGTACCATTGGGATTCTCTAATGTAAGGTCTTCAAGAACTGTCACAGTGGACGGAAGATTGAGACCCCCTGGCGTGATTCCTGCAAGGGTAATCGATGAGTATGGACTACTCGTGTTTTCGATCAGGTTCGATGCTGTTCCGGCGATCGGATTCTTCAAGGTAAGACGATTGTTTCCAAGATTAAAGTTGCCTGTTGTTAACCTTAGGACACCCTCAAGCGCCAGATTACCGCCAAGCGTAACTCCTCCCGTTCGATCGATGGTCAGATTATTCAAATCTGAAAGTCCTGAAGGAAGGCTTATGGCTGCCGTTCCTTCCAAGACCAGGTTTGAACTTGCGGTGCCTGTTAACTGCCCGGCAGTAACTGACAGATTACCCCTAAGGGTAAGTGTATGGCTCCCGATGGCAAAGTTCCCGGTGGTAAGCGTAAGATCATCAATCGTACGGTCGAAGCCAAGTGTTACGCCGTCCGATACTTTATTCACTGTTACATTCGTGGTATAAACATCCGAGGCCGGTAGTTCATAGCCCGTTATTACTGGTGAGGCATCGGTATACGTCACATTGACCGAGGTAAAAAAGACTGGTTCAGTAGCCAGACTGCCCTGGCTGCGTTGAATCGTTCTTCCCACAAGTATATTAAGGTGATCACTCCCGGAAAGCAACCCGTTTGTCAGGGTCAACTGATGGTAAATTGATATGGCGCCTGCTGCACCGTCTACCGTAGCCCCTGAAGTGTTATTCAATATGAGGTCGCTCAAACTTCCTAGAGCAGGAATATGAATGCCTGCTACTGTACCGCCAACGGCCAGACTGGACAGGTTAGTCGATATCAGATTGGATAAGGTCCCGGACATTGGATGATTGATGGTAAGTTTATGACCACCAATGGCCAATTGACCATCGGTCAGCGTTAATGTGCCTTTTACATCCAGGTCGCCCTCCATCGTGATGCCGCCACTGCGGTTGATGGTCAGATCGAGGAGTTCCGTAATATTGGACGGTAATACGAATGCCGCAGAGCCATTGAAGATTAGCGTTGATGTGTTGCCTGCATTAAGTAATCCGAATGTAGCTGAGACTCCGGTAATGTCACCGTTAAAGGTTAATATATGCGCACCCACATTGAAATTTGCTGCAACATTAGTCAGCGCACAAAGACCTATAACACTGGCATCTGCACCAAGGGTCATGGTGGCAGCATTCTGAATACCCCCGAAAGTCACCGTCGCACCTGTCCCTGTGGCTAACGTGCCGCTATATACGTTGGCCGAGTTAAGTGTCATTATAGTTTGCAGGGTAAACACGCCGCTGGAATTAATATTCAACTCGCCAAATTCCGGGTGCCCTGACAACCCTGTTCCGCTGAAATACAAATCTCCGCCGGTAGTTCCAAAAAACTCAAGGGCCGATGCAGATCCAACATCCATAAAAGTCCCTGCAGAGGTAGAACTGTAAACCCCGTTCACCTGGAGATCATTACCGTTCAATCCCAATTCCCCCGCTGTTAAGGCCAGCGTATTTATCGGTAATGGATATTCACATCCCAACCCAAGGGTAATTGTTGACCCGGCACGGTTGATCGTTAAGGTATTCAATGCTCCCATTACATTCATTGTACCGAATGCTCCGGACGAACCTGAAATAGTCAGATTTGAAAAACCAGTACCTGCCAGGTAACCATCTCCCGATATTGATCCATTGAGTGTCAGGGTTTTATTAGCACCGATCGTAAGTATATCGCTGGCACTGGTTAACGTGAGCGCTCCACCAACAATCAGATCCCCGGTGAGCGTAATGGTTTTACCTCCGGAAACAGTAAGGTAATTATTTATCGTAAAGGTCCCCGATGAATTTAAGGTGAGGTTTTTAGTTATTGTTACGCCACTTTCAGCATAAGATGTACCCGCAACGATTACCGTGCCGCCTTCGGCAACTACTGTCGTTCCAGCAGTTATGGTCTTCTTCGGTCCTCTGCCAGGAGTAATATTCGTTGGGTTCTCCCCGGTCCAGCTGTCATCGCCGGTGCCATCATTTACATAAACCGTTGTCAGCCTGTCGCCATAAGCGGCAAATGAAGAAAATGCAGTGATCCCGGAAACTGTTACGGATGTTGTTGATGCAGCGGAAACCAGGCCGGCTGATAACCAGGGTGATCCCGTGGAGTGTCCGACTTCGGTCGGAGATCCGCCAAAACCTTCGCCCACAGGCCAGGTAAATATAACTGTGCCTTCACCGCTTCCTACAGTCCTGCTGATATTCCATTGCTTTTGAACATAACTGGATGAAGGAAGAGGATAGATAAAATCAGCGATCGTTTTAGCATCTTTTACAGAAACTTTAAAAGTAGCTCCTGCCACGGTATTGCTGATGGTCAACGGAGAGTAGGATGCATCTGAATAACCGATGGGAAACAAAACAGCTGGGGCAGCAGAAACACCTGAAATGATTAATGACCCGCCAGCTGGTGTATTGGCTATAACATAATTCCCTGAGGATGGTGTGCCTAAGATGCTCGTTGTACTGAGGTCAAAAGCCCCCAGTGTGAGTTTTCCACTATTAAGGGTCAGACTGTTAAGACTAAGCGGCCCCTGTAAGGCTGTACCATTGGGATTCTCTAATGTAAGGTCTTCAAGAACTGTCACAGTGGACGGAAGATTGAGACCCCCTGGCGTGATTCCTGCAAGGGTAATCGATGAGTATGGACTACTCGTGTTTTCGATCAGGTTCGATGCTGTTCCGGCGATCGGATTCTTCAAGGTAAGACGATTGTTTCCAAGATTAAAGTTGCCTGTTGTTAACCTTAGGACACCCTCAAGCGCCAGATTACCGCCAAGCGTAACTCCTCCCGTTCGATCGATGGTCAGATTATTCAAATCTGAAAGTCCTGAAGGAAGGCTTATGGCTGCCGTTCCTTCCAAGACCAGGTTTGAACTTGCGGTGCCTGTTAACTGCCCGGCAGTAACTGACAGATTACCCCTAAGGGTAAGTGTATGGCTCCCGATGGCAAAGTTCCCGGTGGTAAGCGTAAGATCATCAATCGTACGGTCGAAGCCAAGTGTTACGCCGTCCGATACTTTATTCACTGTTACATTCGTGGTATAAACATCCGAGGCCGGTAGTTCATAGCCCGTTATTACTGGTGAGGCATCGGTATACGTCACATTGACCGAGGTAAAAAAGACTGGTTCAGTAGCCAGACTGCCCTGGCTGCGTTGAATCGTTCTTCCCACAAGTATATTAAGGTGATCACTCCCGGAAAGCAACCCGTTTGTCAGGGTCAACTGATGGTAAATTGATATGGCGCCTGCTGCACCGTCTACCGTAGCCCCTGAAGTGTTATTCAATATGAGGTCGCTCAAACTTCCTAGAGCAGGAATATGAATGCCTGCTACTGTACCGCCAACGGCCAGACTGGACAGGTTAGTCGATATCAGATTGGATAAGGTCCCGGACATTGGATGATTGATGGTAAGTTTATGACCACCAATGGCCAATTGACCATCGGTCAGCGTTAATGTGCCTTTTACATCCAGGTCGCCCTCCATCGTGATGCCGCCACTGCGGTTGATGGTCAGATCGAGGAGTTCCGTAATATTGGACGGTAATACGAATGCCGCAGAGCCATTGAAGATTAGCGTTGATGTGTTGCCTGCATTAAGTAATCCGAATGTAGCTGAGACTCCGGTAATGTCACCGTTAAAGGTTAATATATGCGCACCCACATTGAAATTTGCTGCAACATTAGTCAGCGCACAAAGACCTATAACACTGGCATCTGCACCAAGGGTCATGGTGGCAGCATTCTGAATACCCCCGAAAGTCACCGTCGCACCTGTCCCTGTGGCTAACGTGCCGCTATATACGTTGGCCGAGTTAAGTGTCATTATAGTTTGCAGGGTAAACACGCCGCTGGAATTAATATTCAACTCGCCAAATTCCGGGTGCCCTGACAACCCTGTTCCGCTGAAATACAAATCTCCGCCGGTAGTTCCAAAAAACTCAAGGGCCGATGCAGATCCAACATCCATAAAAGTCCCTGCAGAGGTAGAACTGTAAACCCCGTTCACCTGGAGATCATTACCGTTCAATCCCAATTCCCCCGCTGTTAAGGCCAGCGTATTTATCGGTAATGGATATTCACATCCCAACCCAAGGGTAATTGTTGACCCGGCACGGTTGATCGTTAAGGTATTCAATGCTCCCATTACATTCATTGTACCGAATGCTCCGGACGAACCTGAAATAGTCAGATTTGAAAAACCAGTACCTGCCAGGTAACCATCTCCCGATATTGATCCATTGAGTGTCAGGGTTTTATTAGCACCGATCGTAAGTATATCGCTGGCACTGGTTAACGTGAGCGCTCCACCAACAATCAGATCCCCGGTGAGCGTAATGGTTTTACCTCCGGAAACAGTAAGGTAATTATTTATCGTAAAGGTCCCCGATGAATTTAAGGTGAGGTTTTTAGTTATTGTTACGCCACTTTCAGCATAAGATGTACCCGCAACGATTACCGTGCCGCCTTCGGCAACTACCGTCGTGCCCGCAGTGATGGTCTTCTTCGGACCAGTACCATCAGGAACATTCGTTGCGTTCTCTCCGGTCCAGCTGTCATCGCCGGAGCCATCATTTACATAGATCGTTTGCGCCATTGTTTGCATCACACCAATCAGCATCAGAATTGATAAGATACTGGTGAATTTTAAAATTGCCGCTTTGGGGCTTGCGAAAAAGTTGTACATCTGTTTCATAATACCTGAGATTTAATTGCCTATTTATAAAATAGTCGTTGTAAAAAAATTGCAACTGCCGATTTATTTTTTGTATATATATATCTTATTAAAAACAACAATAGGCAGATATACTGCCATTTATAACATATTAATAATCAAAGTATAATTATCAATATATATTATCAATTCTGAATTATTATATTTTACCGTCAAAAATGCTTTGTGATTTCTTTTTTGATATTTTCACGACTATTGTGTGGAACCATTTGAAAAAGGGCGCAACTCCATCAGCTATAATACCTGACATCGGAGTTGCACCCCGTTACATGATTTTTGATCAATCTGGTATACCTATCATTTCGCCCTACTTAATGATCATCATTTTACCTGTTTGAACAATGATATCATCGCTGGTCTTTAACTTAACAGTATACAGGTAAAGTCCAGGAGCAAGATTTTGTCCATCAAAAGAAAGTTTATGCTCCCCTTCGTAATTATCAGGATCTACGATGGTGGCGATCGGTGTTCCTATCAAATTGTGAATCATAACCGTTACCGATCCTTCCACAGGAACTGTGTACCGGAATGTGGTTTTCCCAGAAAACGGGTTAGGAAAATTGATCAGATCAAGACCGTTGGATGCAGTGAAGTCAACAATCGTGTTCTCTGTTTCTTTCAACCCCGTATAAGATGCATCAACATCGCCGTAGCACAAAGCTCTAAATTCCAAACTTACTGGGGCGCCTCCAATTGTTATGCTGATATTCGATGTGCCTTTTGAGTTCGCATAAAAATATGGACCACTACTATAATCAGTTAAAATGTCGCCTGCTTTGGTAAACACCCAGTCTCCAGTTTCTGTCAGTGGCGTTGTAGGAGTAATTCTTTTCGTGTTAATAAGGTTTTTGTCATCTACATTTACAATGGCTCCGGTACCGTTGGCAACAACATCTGCTGCCACGCGTTTAATCCCAATTAGTGGTATTGCACCCACCGGTTTGTAATGATTCTGAATCAGTACAATATCAGCTGCGGTAACACCTCCCCAAGGTTTAGGCGAAGATAAATATACTGTGTAAACACCATCAAGGACTCCAAGTATTTGGAAATCTCCGTTACCTGTAGATGGTGTGGTAGTGGTATACTTGATCACACTCCCCTGTTTCAGCGTAATCGTAACGTTATGCATCTGGTTATTCGTCAGATTAAACGCATAGGCTACATTTCCTGAAAAAGTAACGCCGGTGGCAGCAACTATAACTGTTGTACTGACAGGTGCACTTGAACATCCATTGGCATCGGTAACTGATAAAGTATAAGTACCTGCTGCATCAACAACAGGCGTAGCTGTTAAAGCGCCACTTACAATATGACCATCAGCTGTCGTCCATGAATAGTTGTATGTAGGTGTTCCGCTTGAGGCGCTGCCACTGAGCAATCCGTTGCCTCCGGTGGCGATGGTAATACCAGCACCTGCATTTGCAACAGGCACGGGATTCACAAATACCGTCATATGCGCATGAAGGTCAGGAATCCCATTAACAACCACTGTGTAAACAGTTGTAACGACAGGGGTGACAACCGGATTTTGCAAACTGGAAGTAAACCCAGCGGGTGTGGAAGTCCATGAATAAGAGGTAGGTGTTACACCCACAACTGTAGCGGTGAGATTTGCAGAATTACCTAAACATAATGTTTGGTTAGTCCCTGCTGTTACATTGGCTAAATTTACCGTATGTGTGGTTGACGCACTGCAACTGCCTGTTGTTCCGATTACCCAATAGGTTGTTGGTGTTGTTGGAGCAACTGAAATCGGGTTTGAAGTTGAAGTGGTACTCCACAAATAAGAACTGGCTCCCGATGCATTAAGATCCTTTGGAATTCCAAGAACACTTAAACTCGATCCGTTGGCAGAACCTTCTATCAGGACAACAGGTAATGAATTAACAGTGACAGTGACGGATGCAACAGCCCCAGGGCACCCAAACAAATCGTTACCGGTAACAGTATATAAGGTAGTTGATGCAGGACTAATTACTTTACTTGAACCCAGGCCAAGACCATTGTCCCATCCGTATGCAGAACCACCAGTTGCGGAGATAGTTGTAGAAGTTCCTGCACAAATTGGATTAGCCGACGCGCTGGCTGTAATATTGTTACCGTAAACCAAACCGCCAAAAGTACAAGGAGGTGAGTCGATGGTTGTATAGTACGGAAAATAAGTCACCGCACCACTTTTCGAAGAGCAAAAGCCAACACCGCCCCAGTAATTGTTAGCAGCATTCACACTACCTAATGACGGAGTTTCAATAACACTGATTCCTGTTCCATTGCCAATGATGCTGGTATTAACCAGCGAGATGTTGTCGATCGGCCTTGGTATATAAGTAGTTAATGGATTATAATAAGAATTGGTCAAATCGACACGCAAGCCATCCCAGGAATTATACAATGGTAAAACACCATTGTTCAGGAGTTGATCGCAACTGCTTGAAATGTTGTAGCAGAAAGGTCCGAGATAGATTCCGTTCTTCTCATTGTTTTCAATAAGGTTACCAGTAAATACTATATTATAGATTGGGTGAGTAGTTCCAAATGCATAATTATCGTTATTAGAATGGATGAAAAGGACCCCGTTTCCATATTTCAACAGTGTTTTTTCGGCAACATTCTTACCACCATTGAGGTGAATATGATTATTGGTGATGGAGAAACCATTCACCCCGCCGGCGAATTCGATACCGGAGCGGTGGTTACCGGTAATTTCATTGTTGTTGATCAAACAACCTGAAAAATCTGTGTTCGGTGTTCCTCCGGTTGCATTGTCTTGTCCAAAGAAAAAGAGGCCAGCGCCGTTTCCAAGCGCATCAAATATTTTATTGCCCTGAACCAATGCTTTCGGATTGTAAACATGGCCATCTACTCTCATACCAAAACGGCCCTTTGTACCATCCTGGGCTGACAGGTTTGTTAATGGGCCAACCACGTTGTTTTCAACCACGACAGGTAAAGAACAATAGCCACCGCAATTGGCAGCATTCCAGGTGGGGTCAACATGAATGAGGTAGGCCGCAGTTCCACCCGCGTATGCTTTAAAATTACTCACCACAAATCCCTTGAAGGTAACACCACCGGAAGTAATATGTACCACAGAAGAATTCACATCTCCTGTTGGCTCAACAATGATGGATTCGCCTGTAAGACCTGACCATCCGGTTGTGGGGTTGTAGACATAACTGACATCCTTTTTAGTTGTGGCATTCGTGACACCCAAAATGGTGAGTGGTTTTCCGATTTCGATGCGCTCAGTAAAAGTACCGGCATCGACTACAATGATATCGTTGGCATCGGCAGCGTCAATGGCTGCCTGGATTTTCTTGTAATTTATTGCTTTAGTAAGATTATGAACCAAAAGAGACGATTGAACTGATCCATCAATATAAAAGGATCCTTTCGGGGTATCGCAGAACGGATTGAAATCTGGTGCTACTGAACCATATTCACACAAGGTAGATGGATTGTCATTCCATGTAAGAGCAGAAGTTCCATCGACATAATTGAATTTCAGCGTGATCAACACCGCATTATCTGCCAAACTGGCTGATCCGGGTGTGCCGGAAATTGTAATTGTTCCGACAGATCCGCTTACAGCAGCATCGCAAAAATCAATCAGACCTGAAGTGTTCAAGTAAGAATTGAACGTCATCTTGCTGTTATCATAGTTCAAGGTAAGCGAGATGGCACCAACGTTACTAAAGGAACTGACCTTTATCGGAACATCAATGGTGGTTCCGGGATCCGCCAGAAGAACCGGTGCGGTTGTTATAGGCCCACCGGCAGTGCATTGTGCAGATAATGTAAGAGTTGAACTTAGAGATAGCGCCAGTAAAATGAGAAAGATAAAGAATTTCCGCAAAGAGTTATGCTTTGTACGCAGCGGAATTAAAAAGTTAGCCAGGCGTGTAGCGCATATACCTGCATTGTTTTGCACCGGTAAACCAGTACTTGAAGAGTGTAATGTTTCTGATTTCATGGGACTAGGGTTATTTGCTTGTGAAAATTCAAATTGTTTTCTGAGTGTTATAATTCTTAACTGATTTTTATCTTCAGCCCAACTGCGGATAAGCAAGATAATTCTACAACTAATTTACACAGATATAAGAAGATATGCCATCTATTTGTATAATACCAACGAAAGAATCCTCAAATCCGTGGTAAATGTACAAAATATAATTTTGAAATAGTCAAGAAATTCAAAAGACAATTATGCTAATTTATATAATTTAGAATGTGTCTACAATTAATTGCCTAACAAATACCTTTTCTCTGATTGAATAGGTGAATTTGAAAATTATTCCATGACCATAGGGCAACATCCAGAATGACTCTGAACCGTTTCTGAAATCAAAGCTGAACTTTACAGGTTAATCACAGAAAACAGTAATAATTTATTGCACAATCAACTTTAACACGCTTCTAACTGACATTGCAGTGATTTCCAGGAAGTACAGGCCCGGTGAAAGTTGTCGGATGTCAATTGAGATATTATTTTCATCCATATATGGGTTCGACATATATTGTGCCTCCTGTTTTCCTGAAACGGAATAAATGGAAACTTTCTCTATATGAGTCTTTCCTGTTTTGGATTTAATGGTAATGAAATTTTTGCCAGGGTTTGGTTCCACAGAAAAAATAGAATAATTTTTGTTGTTGTTAGGTTGTTGAATCCCGTCAACAAGATAATAGATGGTATTTGAAGTATCGGACTTACATCCATTTACCGTAACAATATCGAAATAGTGCGCAGTAACCAACGGTTGAAAACTCTGACCTGTTGCACCTGGAATCGGATTCCCATCTTTATACCATTGATTGCCACAGCATCCAGTTGAAAAAAGATCCGTTCCTGTGATTGAAATCGTTGGCGCCGGCGGGATCGGGAAAACAGCAACCACCGCAGAACCTGATGTAGTGCCGGTGCAGTGGTCATCCGCCATGGCAAGAATGGTATAAACACCAGGGTCGGTAGCATTGATGAAAAAAGGCGTAGTATTTTGTGACGAAATAAACCAGGTTGTAACACCATTGGAATAATGAAAAGTCCAGGGAGGTGCACCAGTCAGATCAACAGTAAGCATGGTCGAATTGCCCTGTCCGCAAAGCGTATCACCGCCGGAAATGGTGGCTGAAGGTAACTGGAATACGGTAAGAGCGGTTGTACCCAACACAATATTAAACCCATCGGATACCGAAAGGGTATATATTTTGGAAGAATCGGGTGAAACAACCGGATTTGCCTGAGTTGAACTCCAGGGAGGGCTGCCAGGTGGATTACAACTCCATGCGTACGAATAAACTCCTGATCCTCCCCCGGCATTGGCAAAAAGTTGTGCAGTTGTTCCACGGCAAATCGAACTTGGTATCGATAACGGATTGGTGTTGAGTGGTCCGCCTGAGATGGTCACAACCACCTCATCAGAATCGTTGCATAAAGTTGTCAGATTGGTTACCAAAACGGTAAACATCGTAGTTACGGTTAGATTAATGGTTTGCGGATTTTGAATATTGGGATTAACAAACAATGACCCGGGCGACCAATGGTAACTGTAAGAACCACTGCCACCGGAAGCGGCGTGCAAGGTGGTGCTTGTTCCATAAGGAATAGTAATATCAAGTCCGGCATTTGCAACGGGTAATGGTGTTACTGTAAGTGAAAGTTGCGATGACGGCCCGTTACCGCATGAATTCAATCCAAATACGGAGATATTACCCGAGACGGCAGTTGGGGAAAAATCTACAATAATCGAGTTGGTATTATTTCCACTGATGATATTAGCTCCGGTAGGTGTGGTCCAGTTGTAACCTGTGGCATTTGCAACCGGAGACACGCTGTAGCCTACGCCTGTCTGGCCCTGACACAATGAGGTAATTCCGGCAATGGGGCCGGGATTGCCAACACCCCCGCAAACCTTTCCGTTCAGGTAGTAAGTACTCTGAGGAATATCGTTAAGCACATTATAACTGGCATCTGCATATTCACACGATGGACCATTATCATAAAATTCAAGGTCATTGGTCCCTCCGATATAAGTAAAAGTTATCGTCATGATGACCGATCCATTGGGTAAATTAGATCCTGAACCAAACCAACCCATCGTTATCCGATGTTTTCCGTTGCCCAGATCCTGATCGCCGATGGCAAAACCGGCAAGCGACGGATTTGGCACTCCCTGAACAAAATGCAAACCGGCATAAGGATAATCAAAGCAAAGTGAAATAGCCCCGATATTGCTGAATCCCGTTACGGTTATTGGGACTACAACCGCACCGGGTAAGGCATTCCCAACCGATGCCAGGGTGGTGATGGGAGCGTTTTGTGCTTTCGGGTTTAATGAACAGAAAAATAAAATGCAGCAAATAAAGAGAACATGCAGCAAGGGTAATATCCTGAATTTCTTCATCATTCCTGGTTTAAGGAATCGTTAAAACGCCTGTGATCGTCATTTTGCTGGTTGCACCACTCAGGTATAATGTACTGCATTGGGTTCCCAGGGTCAGGTTCCCGACAAATACCGGCCAATTCAGTGCGGTGGAGGGGATAACTACATCAGTACTGCTGGTGGGTGTAAGGTAATTATCCCAATTGGATATTGTATTCCAATCAGAAGAAGTATTGCCGGTCCAAATACCTGAAATACCTGCCCGGATATAATCGGGCTTGGTCACAGAATTGGAAAGTGTGCTATTGTGAACAACCAGCGTCACCGTGTATAACCCTCCATCTGTAAATTGAACCTGCGGATTTTGAGAGGTAGCGCTTGTTCCATTCACAAAAACCACGCTGGGTCTGTTAAAACTCCAGTTCCATGTGGTGGCGCCTCCTGAGCTAAGGTCGGTAAAAGATGTTGTGGTGTTTTTGGGAGGGGTCAGATTGCTGGCGCTGAAATTTGCCACCAGGGGCATGGTAACGCTACCATTATGGTAATAGGTTGAAGTTGGAAGATCGTTAAGCACTACTGCATTAAAAGTTGCCCACTCGCAGTTAGGACCCAAATCAAACCAATTCAGGGCACAAGTGGCAGCGGTTGGGATGGCATAGGAAAAATTCAGGGTAAGGATGGTTGCCCCATTGGGTAAACTCACACTCGCAGATCCAGCCCAATTGATGGTCATCAGCGTTATATTCCCGGGTCCGGGGGTACTACCAACATCAAAAAAACCAATGAGGGCAGAATTCTTAGTGAATGTGCCCTGGTAAACAAGAATAGCGGGATCGTATTGCAGGCTAAGTGACATCGCCTCGATATTGATGAAATTATCAGTGGTGATTGGCACAGAAACCAGCCCTGGGTTCGTGATCGTGATTACCGGAGCATAGGTAATGGGAGCATTTGCAGCAACCAATGGTGATGAAAAAAATATGATAAAAACAACAACAATAACGATAAAGGTTTTCAACGTCTTGATATTAAAAACACGATCGCCCCTCCATAAATCAGGACGGGGCCGGGTAAAGGGTGCATCATCAATTACATCATTAATCATGCAACAAAAATAATAAAAAAAAGGGTGAGTGTCAAAACACTCACCCTTAAAAATTGAAATACTACCTGTGAATTACAATCTTGATGGTTTTAAACAGATCATCCGATTTCCCGGTGAGCCTGATAGATGCAGTATAAACACCCTGTGCGAGGTTTCCGGCGTCAAAATTCAACGTATGCTTCCCTCTCTCCTGCAATTCATTTACAAGAACACTCATCATCACTCCTAAACTATTGCGTATTTCAAGCATTACATTGCCATTGTACGGCAGTGTATAGTCAAGGGTTGTGAAATTTGCAAACGGATTTGGATAATTACGAAGTTTGATTCCTTCGGCGGCAGATTGATCTGCAATTCCATTGGGTGAAGCTTCCATCACATCAACACCCAGGATCGCATTGCCAATAACTTCGTAATGGTCGTTGGCAAGTTCATTCAAAAGGTTTGGCGCAAGAGAAATCCTGACAGACGATCCTTTGACGAATGCGCTGGTGGTTTTCATCCGAAGGGTAATGAGGTTGTCAAGTGCAGCTAAGGTAACGGGAACCAATGAATTCCAGCCTATCCTCAATTCATTTCCATTCACAGCCCAATTGAGTTGCCCGTTAATGCTATTCATCATGACATCTTTCACTTCTACGAGATCTGACGGGAAGTTCAGGATCAGGGAAACAGCCCCAACACCGGAAGGGTTCACCATTCGTACAGGCAAATCGAATTCCTGATTGCTGCTCACTTGTCTGGAACTATTGTAAATCAGGTTAACCGTGCTGCTCGCCATGTTTTTCGCCCCGGGAATGAAACTGCGGTTAAAGTCGCCGGTGGCCAATCCGTACATATTCACTGTTTTATCACTGCCTGCAGCGAGCGTTATGATTGGAAAAGGTTCCGGTGACGGGTAATTCGTATTGATGGTTTTTCCAACATCCCAAAAAGTCCATTTATCTCTGTCAAAGTCCATTCCATAAACAAAGTTTTTCTGGATTCGTTGTGCATCGGTGGCGTTCAGGTAATTGTCGTTGGTTACGTCGCCGGCAAAAAACCTGACTTTCTCAATCGTATAAAGAGAAGTGGGCCAGTAATTTACCTGTGCTGCATCGGTAACGTTCACTGCATCGGTCGTCTCTCGGTCTGACCTAGCCACAATGTCGTAGGTACCCGGACACAGATCAGGAAATTCATAGTATCCCAAATCATTGGTTGTGTCTGTGGCGATAGCGACTGAATAATTACCAGTTGGGTACAGTTTAACCTTCACATCCTTCAAAGGAGTATTGATTAGGTTATAGTAGGTGAATACCCCGCTGATCTTATGACGCTGGTTAACGGTCACGGTAACAGGTGCAGTGGCTGGAGAATAGCAATCAGTTCCATTCAACGATGATTTTGTGATCCGATGGTACCGGGTGGTTGCCGTTAATCCTGAAGGAGGATCATACGTTGCATTTGTTGCTCCGCTGATCACACTCCAAGAACTGAATGGACTCACTGCCTTTTCCCATAAATAAGAAATTGTTCCATCGCCTGTTCCGGGTGTTGTACTGGTAAATGCGACAGGATCTCCCTGTGAACAGATCGTCTGATCACCTGCAATGGCCCCAGCGGAAAGGTTCCCGTTCACCGTAGCTGTGACCTTCGTACGCGGTCCTTCGCAACCAAGGGCGCTGATGATCGAAGTCCAGTAATCCGTTGTGATGGAAAGTGCAACTGTAGTATATGTATTATCGGTATTGCCGGAGCTGGTTTTGAGCAGTGTTCCGCCTGAGGAAGCATTGTACCACTTGTACAGATCTCCAGCTACAGCGCCAGAGGCGCTTAACACGGCCGTGCTGCCATTGCAAACAGTTGCTCCGGTTACTCCCGGGGCAGAAGGGGTGGCATTGACCGTGAGGATTACCTCATCGGTGGCATATGGATAAACCTTAACACCCAGAATAGCAACAGGTTTGATCGTTAATGTATGCACACTTGGTACACCGGCATTGGTAACCTCAAACACCCAATGGTCGGTGCCCGAGTGGCCCTGTAAACTCGGAAGCGGTGTGATTCC
Organism: Bacteroidota bacterium; assembly: GCA_037139855.1. GTDB lineage: Bacteria > Bacteroidota > Bacteroidia > Bacteroidales > FEN-979 > CAIVAT01. The sequence continues at coordinate 4,019 of JBAXFM010000072.1, read as the reverse complement.
GGTAATCTGAGACAAGAACAGACTACTGGTAGCAGCTGGCAAAGTATATGTCTGCAATGGACTACCTTCGTAGCTCCATTTGATCACAGTACCTGAAGGAAAGTCAATGTCAGAGGTCAGAAGAGCATCTGCTTCAATCTGGGGGCTCACGTTATTGATCAATGGGTAGGTGATATCCACACCGAAAAGCAGAGGATCAGGACTACAAACAGTGATATCAGTTTCATTGATGGCCATGCTGGCATCAGCGAATGTCAGGACAAATGGTTCAGGGACGCCGATCACAGATTCACAAACACCTTTGGTGATATATGCTACCGGGGTTATCGTTACAGTACCTGTATAAGGATCCGTGGCACCTTCGGTGAATATCTGCCAGTTGATCACTTTGCCAGCGTGTGGTGCAAGTGGAGTGCCTGATGGATTGCCAAGAATCTCACTTAAATATACCTGGCTCATACCTTCGAGATCAAAGGCAGGGCTGATCGGTATTTCATATGGTGGATTCGCTCCGTCTGTATAAACTACCTTAAACACTTTCAGGCCTGCCGGGAACAGGGTTATTAAATCAGTCGTAATCTTCGCATCCGTCAGAACCGTACCTATTGCAGAAATGGTGGCAGGATAGGTCACCGTCTCTGAAATAATCACCGGAGTTTTAGTGATCGTGCTGATGTCGGAGATCGGGCTTAAAGTAACAGTGGGCAAACCCTTGAGATGTGTCGTTGAAGTATTGTAGATATAATTGGTGATCAGCTGGGCCATGTTCTCAACCGTAAACGTGTAATCGCTTGAGGCCAGGTTCGTGCCGGTGGCGCCCGTTATGGTAAAGGCCCAATGATCTGCCAATCCGCCATGTCCCTGCAAAGGGGCCGTCATGCCTGTAACGGCGCTCAGAAAAATCTGAGTTGTCCCTGCTGTAACTGTATAAGGAGTGCCTGGAACGCCATTGTATGACCAGGCCAGGGTGGATGCAGGCAATGCAACATTGGAGGTTATCTTCGCATTGTTCTTTATCATACCGGTACCATTGTCAATGTTGGTGATGGCCGGGTAGGTGATATTGAAGTCGAATCCTACTGCATTGCACATAATCTGTACTGGATCAGGCGTAAGGGAAACAGCCACCAGGTTAGCAAACGTAAGACCGAAGGTTACCGGGATGCCAATGGCTGATTCACAAATAGCTTTATTGATATAGGCTACCGGGGTGAAGGTGATATTGGAACTGTAAATTGAACTGATCCCGCTCAGGGTAAAGGTCCAGTGAACCGTCAGGCCTGCATGGCTGTTCAGTTTGGAGGCCGTCACGCCCAGAATGTCGCTCAGGTAAACCTGTGTCTTGCCGTTCAGAGAATAGTTTACCGGGAAGGTCAGGGTACCACCACCGTCACTATAGGTGACCGATTCTACCACTGCTCCTGCAGGGAAGGCTACCGTGCTGGTGATATTTGCATCGGTAAGCACAGCATCCAGTGCAGAGATCGGAGACGGGTAGGTTACGGTTTCGGCAATAACCACCGGGGTATTGGTGATCGTGCTGATGTTGGAGATCGGGCTTAAGGTCACCGCAGGCAAACCCTTGAGATGCGTTGTTGAAGTATTGTAGATATAATTGGTGGTCAACTGCGCCATATTCTCAATCGTAAACGTGTAATCGCTTGAGGCCAGGTTCGTGCCTATGGCGCCGGTTAAGGTAAATGCCCATTGATCCGCCAAACCGCCATGTCCCTGCAAGGGTGCAGTCATTCCTGTAACGTCGCTCAGGAAAATCTGGGTGGTCCCTGCTGAAACCGTATAAGGGTTACCAGGAACGCCATTGTAAGACCAGGTCAGTATGGATGCAGGCAACGCAACATCGGAGATTATCTTCGCATTGTTCCTGATCGCACCGGTACCATTATCAATATTGGTGACGGCAGGATAGCTAATATCAAAGTTAAAGTCAACCTTATTACACATGATTTGTGAAGGATCAGGTGTGACGGCTACTGATATTAAATCGGCAAAGGTAAGTCCAAAGGATTCAGGATCCCCAATCACGGATGCGCAAGAACCCTTGTTAATGTATGCAATCGGAATGATGGTTACGGATCCGGTATACGGTGCATCAAACCCGCTGATCGTAAAGGTCCAGTTTACAGTAAGCCCTTCATGCCCATTTAATGGAGAAGCAGTAACCCCCAAAAAGTCACTCAGGTAGAAACTGGTCAGTGTGCCATTAAATCCTGTGAAATTTACCGGATAAGTAAAAATGTTGGTACCATCGTCATACTTGATGGATTCGATTTTAGCACCGGTCGGGAAGGCAATCGAAGTGCTGAAATAGGCATCAGTAAGAACGGTATTCAATGCGGAAATGGTAGCAGGATAAGTTACAGCCTCTGATATAATAACCGGAGTATGGGTGATTGTGGCAATGTCGGCGATCGGACTTAATGTTACCACAGGCAAGCCTTTGATTTCTGTCGTTGAGGTATTGTAAATATAATTGGTGGTCAGTTGCGCCATGTTATCTATCGTGAAGGTGTAATCGTGATTTGCCAGGTCCGACCCACTTAAGGTAAAAGTCCACTGATCCATTAATCCACCGTGCCCCTGCAAGGGTGCGGTCATGCCTGTAACGTCACTCAGAAAGATCTGGGTGGTTCCGTCCGTAACGGTATAAGGGGCGCCGGGAGTTCCATTGTATGACCAGTTAAGTATGGAAGCAGGCAAAGCAATATCGGATGTTATCCTCGCATTGTTCTTGATTGTTCCTGTACCATTGTCAATATTTGTAATGGCAGGATACGTAATATCGAAAGCCAGATTAACCTGATCACAAATGATCTGAGCCAGAGCGGGTGTAAGGGAAACTGACACCAGGTCGGCAAATGTAAGATCAAAGGTAACCGGGGCGCCAATCGCTGATTTACAAATACTGGAATCTACATAAGCCACCGGTGTGAAGGTGATTTCTGAACTGTAAGCTGAATTAATCCCGCTAAGTGTGAATGTCCAGTTCACCGTTAGTCCGGCATGTCCGTTCAACGGGGAGGCCGGGAGGTTCAGAATCTGACTCAGGTAAACGTGTGTCTTTCCTGTCAATGAATAATTCACCGGGAAGGATATCAGACCACCACCATCATTATATGTCACCGATTCTACCTTGGCTCCCGTGGGGAAGGCCACCGTGCTGGTGATATTCGCATCGGTGAGTACTGCATCAAGTGCAGAGATCGGGGACGGGTAGGTTACGGTTTCGGCAATAACCACAGGTGTTTTAGTGATCGTGCTGATGTCGGAAATCGGGCTTAAAGTAACGGTGGGCAATCCCTTGAGATGTGTCGTTGAAGTATTGTAGATATAATTGGTGGTCAACTGCGCCATGTTCTCAATCGTAAACGTGTAATCGCCCGAGGCCAGGTTCGTGCCGGTGGCGCCGGTTAAGGTAAAGACCCATTGATCTGCCAATCCGCCATGTCCCTGCAAAGGTGCCGTTATGCCTGTAACGGCGCTCAGGAAAATCTGGGTGGTCCCTGCTGTAACCGTATAAGGTGCGCCGGGAACGCCATTGTATGACCAGGTCAGCGTGGATGCAGGTAAAGCAACATTGGAGGTCATCTTCGCATTGTTTTTGATCGCACCGGTCCCATTGTCAATGTTGGTGATGGCCGGGTAGGTAATATTGAAGTTGAATCCAACCTTGTTGCACATGATCTGTACCGGATCAGGCGTAAGGGAAACGGCCACCAGGTTGGCAAACGTAAGACCGAAGGTTACCGGGGTGCCAATGGTTGATTCACAAATAGCTTTATTGATATAGGCTACCGGGGTGAAGGTTATAGCGGAACTGTACGCTGAACTAATTCCACTCAGGGTAAAGGTCCAGTGAACCGTCAGGCCCGCATGACCATTCAGTTTGGAGGCGGTTCCACCCAGGATGTCGCTCAGGTAAACCTGGGTCTTGCCAGTTAAGGAGTAGTTTACCGGGAACGTTTGGGTACTGCCACCGTCGTTATAGGTGACCGATTCTA
>JBAXFM010000071.1:0-20155 GCA_037139855.1 Bacteroidota bacterium | reverse complement strand
TGAGCACATCCACTGCGCCTGCCGTCCAGTTATAATTCTGACAGGTTACAGTTCCTCCGTTCACCCGGAATGCCCCTCCCAGGGTTTTATTCACTTCAATGGTGTTGAACGTTTCGGTGGAACAATACTGATGATAGTTTCCACCATTAAACACGACCGTACCGGTACCTTCCGTAAATCCCGCCGGGCCAACTGTGTTGGTCCAGTTTCCTCCAACCTCAACCGTATTGTTCATTGGATCAAAAACACCACTCTCGATGGAAAGACTGCCATGTACGGGTAAGATACTCGTCCATGTATTATCAAAACTGGTCGTCCCGGTAGGGCTGATGGTGAGGTTGTTGAAGTAATCGCCAACATTGGGTTTTATCGATTGATTTACCCCGTTGAATACCATGGTGCCATAGTTGAACAGGAAATGGTAGTTATTCATCAATGCTCCGTTCAGGATGAGGGAGTGGGTAGAATAGCCGCCAAAAGTTGCATTCGGATGAATATACAAATACCCATTGATGGTGAGGTCATAGTTTGAAAAATAGCTCAATCCCAGGGTATATCCCGCAGCTTTATAACTTCCCAGATTGTGAAATGATGAATTTACCGCATAGTTGGTGATATAATTTGTCGAGCTTCCAATAAAATCAACGTTACCGTTGGCCAGCTGAACATTGGAACCACTCCCGAAGGTCCAGTCTCCATAAACCCACATGACCGTAGCGGCCGTGATATTGGCAGTTGAACCACTTTGCCAGTTGACACTGCCAGAGACTGTCAAAACCCCTGCTGCATTATCCATAGCCAGCTGACCTGAAATATTCATATTTCCGGTAACATTCAGATCTCCTGTGTTGACCTTCATCAAGGTACCCGTACCGATTGCAATGTCGTTACAGGTGGCCGTGCTGGAGGATATGATTGGATAATAGGTATATCCTGTGTTAATTGTTACATCGGTAGTGGAAATAGGAACAAAGTTCGCACTCCAGTTTGCCGGGGTAAACCAATCATTGCTCACTGTGCCAAGCCAGTTTCCTGCCGGTTCCGTCAGATTTAGATAAAATGTCTGGGTAGTCGCTGCTGTAGTCTCACAATCCGCTAAAATATAATAGGTTGTTCCCTGGGTCATAAAGAATGGGGTAGAAGTTCCTGTTCCACTCATGTCTTTGATGCATGTCCATCCTGTTGAGCCGCATCCAGTGGCCTGTCTGTAAAAATAATCAACATAATTTGATCCACTTGCTGCCGAAACGACTATCCTGTAGTTACCCGAGGTGGGCGCCACAAAACTGTAAATATGTTCTCTGCCGGGACATGTCCACCAGCTACATGGACCGGCAGTACTGGTAAACCAGCCACCATTTCCACCTCCTGAGTATGTATGCGCATTTGCCGCACCCGTTCCGGCAATGGTAGTTATATTACCTGCATCACACGGATTGTAGAAGATGTAAAATTGGTGATTATCTTCTACAGCATCCTCACCATCCAACAATATAGAATAGGTGGAGCCTGCCGACATATACATTGAGCCATAAGTACCAGGCCCCCAAACATCTGAAATGCAATTCCAACCGGATTCCGAATTAGTACAAGCTCCTGATCTCCACATATATTCGACCCAGCTACTGCCTGCGGTAACCTCAATACTATAATAACCGGAAACAGGTGCAACGAAACTATAAACCTGTTCGATGGCAGTCGCCACAAAACCGCATGGGGTATTTGAATCGGTAAACCAAACACCCTCACCTCCCCCTACATAGGTTTGGGTATTGGCTGCACCTCCCCCGCCAAGGGAAACAACATAATTACAGGGATTTGGTGTAACAGGAGCCAAATGGAAATAGGACATTCCCCATTGGGCCAATCCACCCCATGAACCTCCCCATGTCATACTATGGATACCATAATCCCAGGTATCATGAATGTACATAATATTTGGATTGTCATATCCATATCCAGTAACGGTATGACCATTAAGTTGGATAAAAACAGGTCTGCCGGCATTAATTTCATTTTTAAAATCGTTAAAAGTACATCCACTGGTTGCAGTGCCACTGTAGATCAACCGTGTGCAGTTGTCAAGAACCGAATATCCCCTGGATTCAAAAAATCTTGCCAATCCGTAAGCTCCATCCCATTGGGTAGTATTATATTCGTTGCATCTTGGCGCCCCGCTGTTGTAAAACCAGAAGAGCGTGCTACCATCATTATTGCCTTTGAGTTTTTGGTTGGTACCCATGTAGTCGCCGGTACAGTCGCCCCATGCGTGTTCGGCCCAATGAAGATAGTACGGATCGGCAGCAGCGCTGTTATAACTAACCCAGTAATCATCCACATGCCCCTTGATGGATCTGCCATCCACCCCATTTCGCGTAGCGCTTAACGGACACTGGTGCCTGTCTTCTCCGGCGATGACCACATCAGGCCAGCTGCTGTTATTCATTGGCATCAGGCCACCATTGGTGGGTCCGTCATACATGTTGTAGTACCCGGTGCGGTCGTAATAACCAGCTATCATTGCTGCTGCTGTGGCTGAGCAACCAAATGACCATAGAATGTCCGGTACATTTGACAATATCACTGCGGTTGGTGACGGCACTGCATCAGGCATTTTGACACTTGGTGCCGGAACGCCCGGGACCCTGACGCAGGTAATCGGGTTTCCATTTGCATCAACGCTTTGATTGACAATGTATTTGGGGTCAAGCCCCTTGATTTGGGCAGAAACATCGATTGATGCCACCCACCATGTTAAAAATACAAGAATTAATGTAAATTTTCTCATCGGTTTTGGGATTTAATGAATGAATATATAAATGAACAAAATACTGCGAAGCAAATCAGGGTTCATCGGTAGCTTCAGGAGAAAAAGGAGAGGTACTCCAGGTAATTGAGATAAATAAGCAAGCAAATGTAAAATATGTTTTTGAAATACATAAACTTTTCCATTACAAATACTTTAAGGATGCAGCATAAAATATTTTCCTGCAATCATTCCTATACTTACATCATATTATGACAATCAATAATTTAACTCGAAAATAATACAACCATAATAAATCCAATAGTAATTGCCAGCAATGTTTTGGTTGGTATTCCATCAGCAGAGAAGAGAAAAATAGTTGTTCCTGTAGTTCCGCCTGTAAAAATAATATTGTTTGAATAAAAAAGCAAATATTTTTTTCTTATTAAAAATTAAAAAAAAAACAGACTTTTGCATCATCAAACCAATTCAACATTAAACACCATGACCGGAAAAACTTTTGCTGAAAAAATCTTTGGCGCTGAAACAGGAAGTATCGTGTTTGCCCGTCCCGACATCATCTTATCGCACGACAACACCTCCAGCATTTACAGCACCTTTAAGAAAATGGGCGGAACAACCCTCGCCAACCCGGACGCACTGCTGATCACCCTTGATCACAATGCCCCTCCAACCAACTCAAAACTTGCCAACGACTACCAGGTTATCCGTGAATTTGTCGAAAAATTCGGCATTCAGAAATTTCATGATGTGGGCGATGGCATCTGTCATCAGCTGATGTCAACCTATGCGAAACCAGGGTTAATCATCGTGGGAAGCGACAGCCACACCAGCACTGCCGGCGCTTACAACGCCTTTGCCGCAGGAATCGACCGCACCGAAACTGCCGGGTTATGGAAACAGGGCGAAACCTGGTTCCGCGTTCCCGAGTCGGTAAAAATAATGCTGACTGGGCAATTGTCTGAAGGAGTTTATGCCAAAGACCTGGCGTTGTGGATTATCGGGATGATCGGTTCAAGCGGAGCCGACTACATGTCGATTGAATACCACGGAGAAGGAGTTAAAACATTGACCGTTTCCGACCGCATGGTGCTGTCAAACCTGGCCTCGGAAATGGGCGCCAAGAATGCAGTTTTTCCGGCTGATGAGGTTTTGGAAAACCATTTTGGAAAAAAACTTAACGGAATCTGGGCAGATGATGATGCAACCTATCTGAAAGAGATTGAAATCAATTTAAGCGAAGTGTTTCCGGTTGTTGCCGCTCCACATCATGTAGATAATGTCAAAGCCGTTTCAGAAGTACAGGGGACTAAGATCCAGCAGGCGCTTATCGGAACCTGCACCAATGGCCGTCTCCAGGATTTACGTGAAGCCGCAGCCGTACTGAAGGGAAAGAAAGTACCCAAATACATGCAATTGCAGATCATCCCGGCTTCAAAAGAGATATTCATGCAAGCCATGAATGAGGGTCTCATTGCCATTTTCATGGAAGCGGGCGCCAATGTACTTTCTGCCTCCTGCGGGCCGTGCCTGGGCACCGGGCAGGGCATTCCTGCAGACAATTACAATGTGATCTCCACAGCCAACCGTAACTTCAAAGGACGCATGGGTAACCCGGCTTCAAGTGTTTACCTTGCATCTCCTTCAACGGTTGCCATTTCTGCATTGCATGGTGAAATTACCGATCCACGGGGCATCACCGCCAATGACAAATTCCCCTACCACGCACCACAAAGCGCCACGGTTGACGTCAAAGATGGAGACGACCGTTTTTCCGGAGGTACCTGGAACTATGCAGATGTTGACAACCTCAATACCGACCAGATGTTTGCCGGTAACCTTACTTACAATGTACAAAGCACTGAACCGGATAAAATCATGCCTCATCTTTTCAAGGGATTTGACAACAGTTTTTCCGATCGCGTAAAGGCAGGCGACATCATCATGGCCGGCGCAAACTTTGGTTGCGGCAGTTCCCGGGAACACCCTTCGGTAGGGTTGGCCTATGCCGGCATCAAAGCGGTCATCTGCAAATCTGTCAACCGGATTTTTTATCGTTCGGCGGTAAACCAGGGTCTCCCGATCATCCTGGTGCCTGAAGCGGTTGATGCTTACGCACAAGGCGATGCAGTGAACATCGACTTTGAGAAAGGGCTGGTCATCGTTGGCAGCAAACAATATTCGTTCGCTCCACTGCCCTCGAAACTAATGGAAATTTTCGAGGCCAAAGGACTTGTGAATTATGTAAAGAATAAATGATAAAAAAAATTCTTTTTGCATCCCTGCTCGTTGTTCTTTCGCTCATATTGGTCATGACAATGCGGGCATTTATGCCCAAATACAGCGGGATGCTTCTGTTTTTCTTTTTTTCCCTCCTTTTCTATGGCTACCTGTGGTTTTCTGTTCGCAGAAAAATTAAAAAACTCAGCCCGGCAATAGGCATACCGGCCACCATATTCTACTGGATGCCGGTTGTTATGGTATTTTGTCTGATGGTTTACGGCTTTGTCGTTCCATTCCTGGAATGGAACCTGGCGCTGCGCACCTACCTGCAAAGTTTCATCCTCATGTTTTTCCTGGCTGAGTTTTTCCCGATCCTCACCCTTTTTGCGTCGGATATGATCAGGGTAATACAATACACTGTTCTGTTGTTCATTCCTGAAAGGAAAACCTCCCTGAAGTCAATAAAACGCTTCAAGCCGCTTCTGATTACCGGATGGGTCCTGGGAATTTTCATATTCATTATGATGGCAGCCGGAACAATTTTCTGGCAATTTGACTTCAGGGTCAGGCAGCAGGCCATCGTTTTAAAGGAGTTGCCACCGGCATTTGACGGATTGAAAATTGTTCAGATTTCGGATGTTCACCTGGGAAGCTGGGGATCGAAACAGCAGCTACAGGAAGCCATGGATATCATTACCAACCTTCATCCCGATGTGATCTTCTTTACCGGGGATATGTTTAATTATTGTACCGCGGATGGCAAAGGGTTTGAGCCCATTTTAAAAACCCTTCATGCGCCTGATGGGATTTACGCCATCATGGGCAATCATGATTACGGCGATTACATTTCCTGGCCTTCCATGGAAGCCAAGCGTAAGAACATCGAAGATTTAAAATCCTTTTATCAGGACCTTGGATGGAAACTGCTGCTGAACTCACATGACATTTTGAAACGGGGAACCGACAGCATCGCCGTGATCGGAGTGCAAAACTGGGGGGCTTCCCACCGGTTTCAACGTTTAGGCGATATTGCCCTGGCTCAGAAAGGAACTGAAACAATGGCCGTACAACTATTGTTGTCGCATGATCCTGCTCACTGGGATAGCATAGTCAGGAAAAAATTCCCAAAGATTGATGTTACCTTTTCGGGGCATACCCATGGAGGGCAGGTTGGAATTGACTGTTGCAACATCCACTGGAGTCCGGTAATTTGGATTTCAAGGTTATGGTGCGGACTCTATAAAAATCCTGATTCCGATATTCCACAATATTTATATGTAAACCAGGGATTGGGCAACATCGGTTATTCCGGACGAATTGGCATCTTACCCGAAATAACCCTGATCACGCTGAAACGAAACTAAAATCTATAAGTCCCGAAATCTTCACATTAGCACATCAGCACATCATCACATCAGCACATCATCACATTAGCACATCATCACATCAGCACATCATCACATTAGCACATCAGCACATCATCACATCAGCACATTATTTCGCCCTCGAAACCTGGATAAATGAAACCTCCACATCACCTCCCTGCGGATAAAGGCTGATCCAGTTGTTGTCTTCCCGTGACCACAAATCCTGGTCTTTCACACTCACCAACCGTTCATTCACCTTGCCATCCATGTTGAGGTTCCGCATCACCACACCCCCATTGGCCTGTTTGTCTTTTCCATATCGCATCAACACGTTGAATGGCTTGCCCGACAGGTTTTTAATCTTGATGTAAACAAAATTGTTCTTTCTGGAGGCAATGTTTACCGGTTCAAAAGGAAATTGTTTTTCCGTATTCGAGGTAATGGTAACTGTTGTTTTTAAAACGTCCGCAATGGCGTTCTCAGCAATCGTTTTGCGGATTTTAACAATCATCTCCCGGGGATATTTTTCCATTGGCAGAAAATTGGCAGCTTCGGTATAAGAGTCGACCGCCTTGTCAAATTCGAACGAATTATAAAATTTGTCGCCATCGGCAACAGCTTTGTCATAAAATGATTTATTGGCACGGTACAAACTGTCAACCCTCGCAGTAATCATATTTATCTGCGCTTTGGGATAAGGTTGGGTGGGGAATACGCCAAGCGCCTGCTGGTAAGTATCTTTTGCTTTTGCATAATCCTTGTCTTTAAGGGAATTGTCGGCCTCGGCCACCAGGTTTTCATAATATTTCTGTTTGCCCAGCAGTTCCTCAAGGGCCTTGTTGATTTCTGCAATTTTTTCCTTTGGATAGGTGGCCGCAGGCTTCATGGTCAATGCATTCTGGTACTCTGTACGCGACTCTTCATATTTTTTCTGCGCCAGCAACTGATCGGCTGTGGCCAGAGAGGCCTTGTAAGCATCATCCTTTGCCTTCAATTCAGCCAGTATACCATCTATTTCTGCAACCTTATCCTTGGGATATTGCTCTGCAGGTTTCAGATTCGACGCATTGGTATATTCCACTTTCGCCTGATCGTAGGTTTTGGCCACAAGCAGCTGGTCCGCTTTTGTTATAGCAGCCTTGTACTGATCATCCAACGTTTTTTGCCTTGCGATAGCGGCCAGGATGTCGGTAATCTCGTTGATTTTATCCCTGGGATACTGTTCGGCTGGTTTAATTTTTCCAGCTTCGGCATAAGCAGTCCTGGCCTGATCGTAGGTTTTAGCAGCCAACAGCTTATCAGCATCAGCAATCGCTGTAGCATACTGCGCATCAATGGCCTTAAGGCGGGCCACCTCTGCCAGTGCCCTGTCAATTTCGGCCAGCTTTGTTTTGGGATATTGCTCCGCTGCTTTCAATGTGCCAGCCTTCTGATACTCCGTCTTGGCCTGCTCATAGGATTTTTCGGAAAGCAGTTTATCCGCGCTTACAATGATTGCGGCATATTCTTCGTCGAGGGCTTTTTGTTTGGCGATTGCAGCCAGGGCGGCATCAATTTCCGCAATTTTTGTTTTGGGGTATTGCTCAGCAGGTTTTAATTCTGATGCTTTGGTGTATTCACCTTTTGAAAGATCATATGTCTTTGCTGCAAGTAGTTGGTCGGCCTTTAAAATGGTGGCTTTGTAATTTTCCTCCAGGGATTTCAAAGCAGCGAGTTCTGCAGCTTTTGCCGCAGCGATGGAAGCAAGTGTGGCATCAATCTCCGCAATTTTATCTTTGGGGTATTGCTCAGCCGGCTTGATCTTTCCGGCTTCGAGGTAGGCAGTTTTAGCCTGGTCATAGGTCTTGGCCAGCAACAGTTTATCCGCACCGGAAATTACTGTGGCATATTGATCATCAATGGCTTTGAGACGGGCAATTTCCGCAAGTGCCTTGTCAATTTCAGCCAGTTTTGTTTTGGGATACTGTTCTGCAGATTTCAGCGCACTTGCTTTCTGATATTCTGTTTTTGCCGGTTGATACGATTTATCCGCAAGCAGTTTATCCGCATTGACAATGGTCGCGGCATATTCCTCATCAAGGGCTTTTTGTTTGGCAATCGTCGCCAGGACAGCATCAATTTCGGCAATCTTTGTTTTGGGGTATTGCTCGGCAGGTTTTAGTTCCGAAGCCTTGATATATTCACCTTTGGCAGGTTCATAGGTTTTTGCGGTCAACAACTGATCGGCTCTGGCAATAGCCGCCTTATAATTTTCCTCCAGTGATCTCATGGCCGCCAGTTCGCCAAGAATCTTGTCGATCGCGGCAATTTTATCTTTGGGGTAGGTCTCAGCCGGTTTTACAGCAGAGGCATTCTGGTATTCTGTCTTTGCCTGCTCATAGGTTTTCGCTGCCAGCAGTTTATCCGCATTGGAAATGAGTCCGGCATACTTGTCATCCAACGCTTTTGCCGCAGCAATGGAGGCAAGTGTTGCGTCAATCTCCGCAATTTTATCTTTGGGATAACTTTCCTGCGGCTTCAGGGAAGAGGCGTTTACATACCCGCTTCTGGCCGGGGAATATGATTTCTGAGACAACAAATTATCAGCATTGGCAATAGCGGCAGCATATTTATCATCACGATCCTTCATGCTCGCCAATTCTGCCAGGGCCTTGTCAATCTCAGCGATTTTATCTTTGGGATATTGCTCCGCCGGCTTTATTTTCAGTGCATTCTGATATTGTCCTTTCGAGGGTTCATACGATTTATCTGCAAGCAGTTTATCAGCATTGACAATGGTTGCTGCATATTCGTCATCGAGCGCTTTTTGTTTGGCAATCGCTGCCAGGGCAGCATCAATTTCAGCAATCTTTGTTTTGGGGTATTGCTCGGCAGGTTTCAACCCTGAAGCCTTGGTGTACTCATTTTTCGCGGCCTCATAGTTCTTTTCTCCGAGCATTTTATCTGCATTGGCAATACTGGCTTTGTAGTTTTCTTCCAGCGATTTAGTGGCTGCAATATCTGCGAGAATTTTATCAATCTCCGCTATTTTGGCCGGCGGATAAGTCTCGGCGGGCTTGACACTTCCTGCATTCTGATACTCAACCTTTGCCTGCTCATAGGATTTTGCAGCCAATAGTTTATCTGCATTGGCAATCATTCCGGCATATTTATCATCCAACGCCTTAGCTGCGGCGAGGTCGGCCAGCATCTTGTCAATGACGGTAATCTTTTCCTGCGGGTAGGTTTCCTGTGGTTTCAGGGCAGAGGCATTCGTATATTCTGTCCGGGCCGGACCATACGATTTATCGGCCAGCAATTTATCGGCTCTGGCAATCGATCCTGTGTACTGTGCTTCCAGCGATTTTTGCTTTTCAAGACCAGCTAAAACCTGTGTAATCTCTCCAATTTTCCCTTTGGGATATTCCTCTGCCGGCTTCAATTTAAGGGCAGCCTGATATTCAGTCAGGGCTGGCCCATATGATTTGGCGGTTAGCAGATTGTCGGCCCGGATAATCGTTGCAGCATACTCTTCCTCCTGGGCTTTTTGTTTGGCAACCGATGCCAGGATTGCGTCGATCTCGGCTATTTTCGTCTTTGGGTATTGCTCAGCCGGCTTCAGTCCGGATGCATTCAGGTATTCGGCTTTTGCTGGTTCGTAGGTTTTTTCGGTAAAATACTTGTCGGCCTTTGATATGGCTGCCTGATAATTTTCATCCAGCGATTTTGATACAGCGATGTCAGTCAGCAGTTTCTCGATTTTAGCAATCTGATCCTTCGGATATTGCTCAGCAGGTTTGATAACACCGGCATTCTGGTAACCGGTCAAGGCCTGATCATAGGTTTTTAATGTCAGGAGTTTATCAGCAGATGCAATGGCAGCGGCATATTTGTCATCGATGGCTTTTTGTCCGGCAAGGTCACCCAGGATTTTATCGATTTCCGAAATCTTCTCCTTGGGGTATATTTCCTGAGGCTTAAGGGTTGAAGCATTTCCATATTCAGTCTTCGCCGGGGAATATACTTTATCGGCCAGCAGTTTGTCGGCTTTTGCAATCAAAGCAGTGTATTGGGCATCTTTGGCTTTTTGCTTTTCCATGTCGGCCAGGAGCAGGTTTATTTCATTGATCCTGTCTTTGGGAAACACCTCTGCGGGTTTCATCCGCAATGCATTCTGAAATTCAGCCTTGGCTGCCAGATAAGCTTTTATTTCGAGCAGGCTATCGGCTTTGCCTATGGAATTTGCATATCTTGCATCGGCGGCTTTTTGCTGAGCCTGGGCAGCCATCAGTTTATCAATTTCCGTTACTTTTGATTTGGGATAAGCTTCATTTGGCTTGATGATTAATGCATTTTGAAATTCCGACCGGGCAGTTTCATATATTTTATTTGCCAGCGCTTTATCACCTGCTGAAATAGCAAGTTTGTACTGTTCCTCCTTGTCTTTCATCGCATTCGCAAATATTTTCTCAATCTCTGCTATTTTATCCTTTGGATATTGTTCAGCAGGCTTGAGATTTGACGCTTTGGAATATTCAGCTCTTGCCGGTTCATACGATTTATCGGCCAGCAGTTTGTCGGCCCCGGCAATGGTGGCAGCATATTGTTCCTCCATGGCCTTCGCCATCGCTGCTTCCTGTCCCGTCAGCATCTTATCTGCCTTGGAAATCATCTCTTTCGGGTAGGCTTCAGCCGGTTTTACCGAAGTAGCCATCAAATAGTTTTCCCTCGCCTTAAAATATTTTTTATCGATATAAAAACTGTCGGCCAGGGTAACATACTTTTCATAATCGGCCTGTGCAGTGGTTATTCGTGCCAGAATACCTTCAATCTCCTTTATTTTATCCTTTGGATACGTCTGCTCCGGTTTGATGACCAAGGCATCCCTGTATGATTTGATTGCCTCAGGATATTGAATGGCCTTGAAGGATTGATCGGCGAGTGCAATCGCTTTATTGTAAGCATCATCTTTGGCTTTTTGAGCAGCGATCAAACCCGTGAGTTCCCTGATCCGGTCCTGAGGATATTTTTCGGCAGGTTTGATACCGGCAGCCTTTTTATAATCGAGCAGTGCATCCTGGAAGTTTTTGATGAGTAAGAACTTGTCGGCGCTGGCAATGGCCTTGCCGTATTCCTCTTCCTTTACCTGATTATCTACCTGGATTTTGATGATTTCGTTGATCTTGTTTTTAGGATATGGGTCACCCGGTAAGAGTTTGCTTGCATTTTCATATTCCTGCTGTGCTTTTACATAATCTCCGGCCTGAAATAACTTATCAGCACTTGAAACAGCCACATCAAAAAGAATATTCTGCGCTTTCTGCCCTCTCAGCAGATCGAGTGTTTTCCGAAGTTTTTCTTTGGCTGCTTCATCGCCGGGATTTTGAGAAACTGCCTGCTGATAGGCCGCTTTTGCATTCAGATAATCTTTTGCTTTAAAATATTTATCCCCGGAAACAATCAGGGCATTGTAAAGAGAATCCTGGGGATTTCTTTTTTTGGCCGGAATGGTATCGTATAATGAGGCCGCATCCCCTGGTGAAAACCGGTCGCCGGTTTGATCCGAAATAGTTTGAAAGGTAATAAACAGGGCAAATGCCATTGTTGAAACCAGGGCTGATGCAATAAGTGGAAAGGATTTATTTAAACCGGATATTTTCATGCGATATTGGTGCGTTCGGGTGATTGATTTCTTTGGATAATATGTAACGTGATTTTTTGAAAATAATTACATGATTGAACTACAAGTCGATCAAACCATCTTTCATGGTCAGTTTACGATCGGCCATGTTGGCCAGATCAAGATTGTGTGTTACGATAATGTAAGTTTGCCGGAACATGTCGCGCAACCGGAAAAAAAGTTTATGCAGTTCGATGGCAGAAGCCGAATCGAGGTTCCCCGACGGTTCATCAGCCAAAATGACCGAAGGACTATTCACCAGCGCCCTGGCCACCGCAATACGTTGCTGCTCCCCGCCAGACAATTCAGAGGGTTTATGGCCTGCCCGTTCCCGGAGATTCATCAGGTCAAGCAGATCCATTGCCTTTTTTACCGCTTCCTTTTTACCCTGACCGGCAATAAAAGCAGGGATACAAATATTTTCCAGCGCTGTAAATTCGGGTAACAGATGATGAAACTGAAAAACAAATCCGATTTGCCGGTTCCGGAAATCTGACAGTTTTCGTTCAGATAACTCCTGTACCCTGATCCCATTCAGTTCAACAGAACCGGAATCGGCCCTGTCAAGAGTCCCGATGATATGCAGCAGGGTTGACTTTCCTGCTCCCGAAGCGCCTACGATGGAGATAATTTCTCCTTTACTCACTTCCAGGTTGATTCCTTTGAGAACTTTCAGCGGGCCAAAAGATTTTTGAATGTTTTGCGCAATGATCATACTGTTTCCTTGAACGGCAAAGTTAAGAAAATTGAAATCTTTGCACTCTCTTTTTTGTAAATCCAATTCAAACCGCTAATTTTGAAAATCGATATTAACCCTCCAACATATGAACCTACACGAATATCAAAGCAAATCAATTTTAAAGCAATACGGGGTTGCCGTTCCTGAAGGTGGTCTGGCCTTTACCGAAGAAGAAGCGGTGAAAGCTGCCGAATACCTGCAGGGAGCCACCGGATCCGACAAATTTGTAATCAAGGCCCAGGTTCACGCCGGCGGACGCGGGAAAGGCGGAGGGGTGAAAGTGGCCAAATCCATTGACGAAGTGAGGCATTATGCATCGCAGATCATTGGAATGACCCTGGTTACGCCGCAAACAAGCAAAGAGGGAAAACATGTTCGCAAGGTATATGTGGAGCAGAATATTTATTATCCCGGCCCCACAGAACCATCAGAAATATACATGAGCATATTGCTGAACAGGCAAAAAGGACATACCGTGTTAATGTATTCACCCCGCGGCGGGATGGACATTGAAGCTGTTGCAGAAGAAACGCCTGAACTTATTTTCACCGAGGAAATCGATCCGAAAATCGGGTTGCAGGCATTCCAGGCAAGGAAAGTGTCATTCAACCTGGGATTAAAGGACGAAGCCTATAAAAACATGGTGAAATTCGTCTTTGGAATTTACAAAGCTTATGAAGGCAGCGACGCCTCTCTGATCGAGATCAACCCGGTTTTTAAAACCTCGGATAATAAAATCCTGGCGGCCGATGCCAAGATGGTGATCGACAACAACGCGCTGTTTCGCCATCCCGAAATAGCGCTGATGCGCGACCTGGATGAGGAAGATCCCATTGAGGTTGAAGCAACCCGTCATGACCTCAACTATGTAAAATTGAACGGTAATGTGGGCTGTATGGTAAATGGCGCAGGCCTTGCCATGGCTACCATGGATATCATTAAACTTTCAGGGGGCGATCCTGCCAATTTCCTGGATGTTGGCGGATCTGCCAATGCCAAACGTGTGGAAGAAGGATTCCGGATCATTCTGAAAGATCCAGCCGTAAAAGCCATCCTGGTCAATATTTTTGGCGGTATCGTGCGATGCGACCGGGTTGCACAAGGCGTGGTTGATGCCTATAAAAACATCGGGGAGATCAAAATTCCCATCATCGTGCGGTTGCAGGGTACCAATGCCATAGAGGGTAAAAAGCTGATAGATGAGTCGGGTTTAAAGGTTCATTCGGCTATTACACTCAAAGAAGCCGCCGATCTGGTAACCCAGGTATTGAATTAAGCCGGACTTCCATCTCCTCCTGATACAGGAACATTCGTATTTTTTCCAGTTCTTCGACCGGTGAAGTTGAAAACGAAAAAGATTTCCGGTCAATTTCCAGGTTTTTCAATTCCCGGGAGGAATAAAATCTATTCAGAAATTCCCACAAATGATCCTCATCTGCCGAGGGAATATTGTTATTGGCCGTTTTAAGGTATTGAAGAACACGCAAGCCATCGAATTTTTCATGGAAGGCACGGATGAAATGTTCAAGGTCCCTGTGGTTTAACCGGAGCAGGTGGATCGGATCATCCTCCCTGCACACCTGAGATAAAAATTGTAAAACTTTGGTTGGCTCTGTTTGAAAATAGATTCGTGGCAACAAGGTATATGTCTCCTCAATCTCATCAAAGTATTTGTCGGGATAAACCGGGTAACTTTCCCAATCCCCGGCAGCGCCCTTGATCATTGCCGGACCGGTGCCAAAGAAAACACGATCAGAAAATCTTGCTTCCGGATATACCACTACTTCATTCCATAACAGGATCGGTCCATATTTCCGCAGTTTTTGCAGGAAATAGAAATCCTCACCACTCAATTTCGGCGTCATGCCACCAATGGCACGATAAGCCCGCACCGGAACTGCCATCGCCGATCCAAGAGCCGTATAAGCAAATGGAGAGCGAATGCGTGCCAGGTTCAGAAAATAATGGCGCATGTAAATCTCATAACGCAACATGGCTCTGGCGGCAACCGGATCTACGGGGGTGGTATGAAAATATGGTACTGCTAACGCAGCATATCCGGGGTGATCAATAAAATTCTGAGCGACCGACCTCAGGTAATGCTCCGAAAAAACACTATCGGCGTCGAGGCTCACAATGATATCATCAACACCGGCAACATCATTGATCTGATCCATCAATGTTTTCCGGGCATACCCGACACCATGCTTTTTCCCGGTCCAGCCATGTCCTTTGGAAGAACAATCAATGACCTCGATTTTAAAACCAGGAAAGGCGTTGAGAAAATTTAAACTGGCCTCATTGTTTAAGCAGGCGCCCAATTTATCAGGATCATTCCACCATGATTCCGGCTGGTTAACGCAAACAAATAGCTTAAACCTGTTATAGGATTGCACAGCGAGGCAATTCAGAATTCGCTGAAGGAAGTCAGGCTCATCCATTACCGGAAGGGCCAGGTAAAGAAAAGGCAAACGGGAATCGCTGTTTGGCTTAGCGGTCAATTTTAAGTTTCTGGTATAAAGCATCGTCCTCGACCACCTCAATCGCTTTCAGCACCTCTTCATCGTACTGGTTGATAATCGTGTACAACTCTGTCATGTCCCATAGTTTCTGGGCAATCATTCCCTTCAGTTGCGATTTGATCAGCTTCTCGGATAAAGCATACCCCTTTTCATCTTTTTTCACCCCTTCCTTTTCGGCATAGGTAAAAAAGTCGGTCATGAAAGCATCGTCAATGAGGAAGTTTTTATCGTAATCGGCAAAAACAGGATAACTTGCTTTGAGGGTTTTGCGCGATTTATCCACATAGTCGCCCACATAGGTAACAATGACATTTTTACGGCGCAGATCAAGATAATAATCGGAAATCGGGGTTGAGTCCCAGGGAATAAATACATCGGGCATAATACCCCCACCGCCATAAACAACCCGTTTTTTGGAGGTATAAAACTTCAGGGAATCCGGAAATTTTATACTGTCGGGATGGATCAACTCCCCGTGTTTCATCCGGATACTGAAATCTTCATAATATTTATCAATACCATCGGCATACGATTTCTGGATGCATTTCCCGGAAGGGTTATAATACCTCGCTGTTGTAAGGCGGATCATCGAACTGTCGGGAAGTTGGAAAGGTCGTTGAACAAGACCCTTGCCGAATGATCTGCGTCCAACAATAACTCCGCGGTCCCAATCCTGGATGGCGCCAGAAACGATTTCACTGGCCGATGCTGAATTTTCATTGATCATAATCACCAGCTTCCCGGTTTCGAAAAGACCCTTGGCCGTAGAATAAAAATCTTCCCGCTGGGCATTTCTCCCCTGTGTATAAACAATCAGTTTACCTGGATTCAGAAACTCATCCGACAATTCAATGGCTGTCCCCATGTATCCGCCCGAATTGTTGCGCAGGTCGAGGATCATACTTTTCATCCCCTCATTTTTCAACCGGTTTACCGATTCGTAAAATTCCTGCATGGAGGTTTGAGCAAACTTATTAAGGTTGATGTAGCCAATACCGGGTTTGATCATGTAGGCAGCATCGATGCTGTTGATGGGTATTTTATCACGGGT
The DNA here is from genome assembly GCA_037139855.1 of Bacteroidota bacterium. Lineage (GTDB taxonomy): Bacteria > Bacteroidota > Bacteroidia > Bacteroidales > FEN-979 > CAIVAT01. Next base: position 3,827 of record JBAXFM010000071.1, on the reverse strand, counting down.
GATGGTGAAGTCGATCAAATCTTTTTTCCCTTTCCTGAAAATCGAAACATTCACTTTTGTGCCGCGTTTGCCCCGTAAATGGTCGAGGACAAACTGGTTGGTGATTTTTTTGCCCACCACAACCTCACCGTCAATCTTCACGATTTTATCGCCCGACACAATTCCCAGTTTCTCCGAAGGTCCGCCGGGAATGGAATGCACAACGGAAATGGTATCTTTCAGAATCTCGAATTGAACCCCGATACCATCAAAATTGCCTTCAAGGGGCTCATTGGCTTTCTGAACATCCTTTTTAGAGATATAAACTGAATGTGGATCGAGTTCCTTCAGGGTTTCAACGATGGCTTTTTCGACCAGTTTTGCTTCATTGATGGTATCAACATAGGCATAGTTGATGAGTTGCATGGCCGCATTGTACTTCTTGATCCCGGCATTTGGGTCCTGTTTTGGAGTTTGCGCAACCGCGAAGTTTTCGAGCAACAATACAAACAACAGCAATGCAGCGCCTCTGAAAGTATTTAATAAAAATGAGTTATTCATCGTAAAAAGCTTAATTAATCATGGTTTTGAAGTGTCAAAGGTACTTTTATTTTATCGAACGGTATCTTCATGATCTTAATTTAACTAATTTTATCGATAAATATTATACAGTGGCAGACGAAGAAAAATTAAGAATTTACCGCAGTTTAAGATTCCCTGTACTTTTAGTGGCGCTTTTATGGCTGATCAAAGGCATGGATATGCTTTTCGACCTTGAGTTAAATAATTACGGTCTGTATCCACTGGAAGTTAAAGGTTTACCCGGAATTTTAACTTCGCCGTTTCTGCATGCCGATCTTGCACATTTGTTCGCTAATTCAATCCCATTTCTGATCCTTGGATCATTTCTGTTTTATTTTTACAAGGAAATCGCATGGATGATCCTCTTCCTCATTTACCTGATCACGGGCATCTGGGTGTGGGTTTATGCGCGGGGTGGAGCGGCACACATCGGAGCAAGTGGCGTTATATATGGCCTTGCTTCGTTTTTATTTTTCAGTGGCATGATCCGCCGTGAAACCGGCCTTCTGGTGATAACCATGCTCGTAGCTTTCCTCTATGGAGGCCTGATATGGGGCATCTTCCCTCAACTTTTTCCCAACCAGCCTATTTCCTGGGAGTCGCACCTGATGGGACTTTTATCCGGATTCGTACTGGCTGTTTACTACCGGAAACAGGGTCCTCAACGAAAAAAATGGGATTGGGGCGAAGACGATGAAGACGATGATGGATCATGGGCCGAGCCTCAGATAAATGATCATCCTCCTGAAAATTGAATCGTTTATTCCCTGTATGTTTTTCAACTCATCCAGTGACTTGAAGTTTTTATTCTTCTGCCGGTAGATCATGATGTTTTTGGTAACGGCAAAAGGGAAATAGGGATGACGCAGGAGTTCCTTGAAGGTAACCATATTGAGATCAATGGGATGAATGGAGTCGCGGTTGACCAGCAGGTTTTTTTCGATCATCTGGTACCGCGCTGTATCCATTCCAAACACTTCCAATACCTGCTGTTTTTCGCTGTAACCACGCAACCGCTCACGGTAATTCACAATACGCCTGGCAAAACCAGGTCCGATACCCCGCAACTGCTGCAATTCAAAGGTATCTGCCGAATTGAGTTCTACCATCACCATTGGTTTTGACGGCGTTGCCTTAAACTTTACTGAATCTCCTGACCATCGCTTAAACCTGTTTCGGTAAGACTGATACCTTAAGTTACGGGCAATACTGTCGGAGTCGGCGGCTTTCTGCCAGGCTGATTCAAACGCCTGTATCTCCTTTGCGAACTCTGAAAAATCAGGGGTTTTCTGAAATGTTCCTGATGGAATCACAGCATTGGCAATGATCACACCCAACAGGATCAGGCTTAACACCAGGATTCCACGCTGCTCAGTGCGATTGTAAGTCAGGTAGTCGCCTGCAAGCCTGGCGAATTGTTTTCTAATCGAATTTAGTTCCATAATAAAGTCCTTTCTTTGTTTCTCGCAGATTCCTGCGGATTTTTCTCGCAGATTTCCGCAGATTTTTCACGCAGATTCACGCTGATTTTTTTCTGCGAAAATCTGCGCTTTCATCTGCGAAAATCTGCGAGAACTATTTTTTAATTGTTTTCAGCCAGCAACCTGCTCCCGATCCTGCAATCCAGGCATCTCTTTTTATCACAATAAAAATGTTTAAGATGCAGCAAGGCCTGAGTTTGCACAGCATTATCCGCCGGAAATCCAACTTCTTTCCAACGGTCGATGTCGAAGTTATTTTCTCCGTTCACCTTTTCCAGAAATGCCAGGACTCCTTCACAAATTCCGGGTTGGTCCTTCTCCAGTCCATAAAAAAACAGAAAAGGCGCCAGGCCATTAATAATTAACAATCTGATTCCCGAAGGGCCCATTGTTTTCTTCCTTTCCAACGCAGGTTTATCGAATACATAGTGGTTGTTCCAATAATCCGAAGCAGTTAATTTCAGTACGCCCATGGCCTTGTATAGAGAACCGCCTTCCAGCAGGTTGAAAAATACTGCACGGGTGTGAAACAGAAAACTGGCAAACTGACTGATCCGGATGGTAGGAAAATTGGACGGGCGCAATCGCAGAAACTTCCAGATTCCGCCGGATATCGGGTTCAGGTTATATTTACTGCTTAAAAAACGATATTCCCGAAGTAATTCATTTGGATATAAGTCGGAGAATTCTTTGGTCAACATCCCGGCCTGACCGTAAAGGAGAGCCTCCATCTGAAACTTGTTATCGCAATGTTGTCTGACGATTTTAAGTGGCAGTGACTTTGCCAGCAATTCAAAGGAGAGGCTGTTAATCTTGAAACCAAAACTGCCAGCCAGGTGCCTGTAAAAAGCCTCTTCCCAATCGTTCCCGCAAACGGATAAGAGTTTACTGATGCTGTTTGTTTTATATTCCAGGCGTTCAACGGCAAGGGCTGGCGCCCACATTCTGAAGCCCAGGTGATCAGTATAAACCAGTTGATTTCCACAAGGGATCCATTGTTTATCCTGCATCATCAACTGATAACGCTCGAAAATCCAGGGCGGAAACTGGTTCCTGATCAGCAATGTTTGGACGGGCACCCCATTTTGATGGTAAACAGGGCGATCGGGTTCGTAAACCACATGTAAAATAACACGATCATAGGCCGGATCGGTGTGATGCCCATGCCGGTACCAATCGGAGGCATTGACATGGATTTCGACATTACCGGCCCAGGTTGTGCTGCCAATGCGCAACCTTGCGTTAAAAAAATCGGGGCCGCTGTCGCTGTTTTGATCACCGGGATGCAAAATTGTCAATGGATCCCCTGATACTGTTTTGAGTTCCGGACTGAAATACCGGTACTTCCATAAGTAGGCAAGAAATTGTTCGTTCATGGTAAAACCGTTTTAAGTGAATGTTTTATTTGCTTAATCGGGTTTTGGCCAAAAGGTAATACACTTGTTGAAAAAAAATAAAATAAATAATTATCTTTGCATGAATTATAATGGAGTTTCATCATGAAAGATGTTGCCACCCTGGTTTCCGGCATTGAGTATAAGTTGGGGAAGCTTATTGAACAACATCACATTCAACGTGCTGATAATAAAAGGTGTATCAACGAAATAGAAGAACTAAAACAAGTTGTGAACGAGCAAAAACTCACCATAAAAAAACTTGAGGACAAAATTAAAATACTTAAAATAGCTAAAACAATAGAATCAAAGGAAGGAAACGTTGAAGCAAAATTAAAAATCAACGAACTTGTGCGGGAAATCGATAAATGTATCGGGCTTTTAAATACTT
>JBAXFM010000070.1:0-20355 GCA_037139855.1 Bacteroidota bacterium | reverse complement strand
AAAATCGCGATTCCGTTGTTACCTGATTTGGTGAAAACAATATTCCCTAAAACATTCAGAATTTTCAGATCATAGGCGCCATTCAGGCTAACTTTGAAATTACCATTGCAGGGATTGGGGGAAATAACCATATTTTGCTGTTTTCCGGGATCAACCCCAACAGGTGCATTAACCGTAATATACCCAGGTTTAACCAGGGTATCGATCTGACTACCACGGTCAACGATGAGGGTAACATCGTAGGTCCCCACCTGGCTATACGTAACAACAGGGTTTTTATCTGTTGAGGTTGCCGGTGTGCCGCCAGGGAATGACCAGGAATAGGTTTCGGGAACCCCAATATAGCCACCCGTGGTGCCATTGGTAAAAGTAACCGACTCATTTTTGATAATTTGGGTTGCGCTTGCCGTGTAATCAAGGGTCAGGTCGATGGCTCCCCTTTTAATTCCGTTAAATATTTCCTTGGTGGTAGTTGCATCCTGCACAAATGCAATAAACTCGCAATCTTCAACAGGCCATGCCGGATCAAGGGAATAGTTCAAGGTTACGGTTTGTGTATCGCCGGAGGCAAAACTAATTGGTGTGCCGTTCTGATCAGGAACCATCAAAGCATTTACATGTTCCAGATGTGTTTGCCCCTGCCAGTTAACCTGGATGTTGGAGACCGTAACCGCAAAATGCAATTTGAAGCTGGCAGGAACCAGCGTACCAACCTTGGTGATTGCGATGACTGCGGTATAATCCAGCCCGGTATGGGTTACGTTGATCGTCATCTGAATATTCGCCGGTACAATGATTCTGGCTTCGTATTTTGGCAAATAGGTAGGATACATGCTTGAAGAATGATTCCCGCCAACAACTGCGGCAACCCCATCAAAAACCGCTGTCGGGAAACCGGAAATTCCATAATAGGTATTTCTTGCGTTGGAGTACTGGTTTGCAAAGGCATCTCCGTTGTGATTTTCAATAACTGCGACTTTACTCCCGTTTTCAAGTAAATCGTCGGCTCCCATCGCAGCTCCGGGACAATAGGTACACCATGTACCGGTTCCTATTTCCATTACCACCATTTCCCGGGGAACGGTTTGGGCAAAAATGAATATTGGTATTATTAACAATACTGCAACACTCAGAATTCTTTGTAACATTGTTTTCATAGGTTTTAGTTTTTAGTTAATAAAATAATTAATAGCCGATTTTCTAAATCACTGATGTAGAGATTTTTATTGACAATTACCAACAAATATACAAAAAAAAATCCTGAATACAACATTTGAAATACAATAAGCCAACATTCTAAGACACGAATATAACATCAACTGTCATTCTGCCCTGAGAATGTGTTATAACAAATAATCAGGGCTTCATTATTTTGATCTTTGAACTTGCTCCCACATTATATTTGCCAGAAAAATTTCCATAATTCACAGAAAGTTCCAGTCGCTTCGAACTGTTGATAAAACATACATTTTCACCAACAGGAACAGAGGAATAGGTCACGCCCAGGGTAATGGTCAAATGGGTCGTATCTGATATGAGTGTCAGCACTGAACCTTGAATGATCCCTGTCATCAGCCCCTGCGGAATATTTGTAACACAATTGCCGAAGTTATCTGTAAATAAAATCTCTCCTTTAATCGTATCTCCGGAAATTACCGGGTTCTGTATAGGGAATTTAAGCGGAATGGCGCAAACCGATCCAAAAGCAGAAAGCGGTGTTCCTGAAATCAACGAAAGGATCGCTTGTTTATAGAATTCTTCAAATGAGAGGTTTGTGGGAAGCGCACCACCCAGCACTTGTGGGTTTTCGACAAAGTAACATTTTGCAGACGGAAAATCATTTAAAATCCGGGTAGAAAGCATGTTGTCGGGGGCAAGGATAAATTTATTTCCGGCCTCATAAACGATGCGATGGCTGGATGCTCCCGGTTCCACAATACCGGCAAAATAAGTACCGGCCGGATAGCTCATCATCGTCGTGGAAAACAAATATGACCCCTGGAAGATATCAAATGCTTTAGACTCATATATCTGAACCTGGATGTTGGGATTTACCGACTTCACTGCACCCATAATGCCAACCATAATGTCACTGCCGGGATCATTGTCGGTAACGATAACAAGAATTTTCGATGTTTCGGCGTAATAGGCAGTTTCTGTTTTGGTGCAGGCCGCCAACAACAGGATCGAGAGAATCAAAACGGCATAAGAGATACTGGATTTCATACAACTGTATTATTGAGCGTTAAATCGTATTATATTGATTCTGATGTCATTTATTAAACCTGTTCAGACTGTTTTGTGTTATTAAATTCCAATGTGGTTTTCCGATAAAACCGGTCAGGTCTTTACAATCGGTATATGACATGGCGGAAGAAAGATAGTCTTTGAAATTTTCAACCCAGCCGGCAATGGTATATTCAACCTGTATCATTCTTGTTACACCCTCTGATGACCGCAGTTCGTTTCCAAGGTGGGCCTGAACCTCTTTGGTACTCATCCCCCGAAATTTCTTGTAAAAAAGCGATCCCATTCTGAAGGCCGTTTTAACCTCATCGCTGTATTGGTCAACCTGGTCGCCCGGAACGGTATAACCTTCAAATTTTTTGTTTGCAGCGAACGTGTTTCCGGCCGACTCCAGCGCTTTATTGAAGATGCCTCCGCACATCACATAGTCAGCGCCCAGTGCAAGAACTTTAATAATGTCGGCGTATTTCTTTATTCCTCCGTCAGCCACGACTTTCGCAAATTTCATGGAATGATTCTCTTTCTCAGTATGGATATCGTGAATCAGTGAAGCCAGCGGATATCCGATCCCTGTGTGAACAGAAGTGCTGCAACCTGAACCATTTCCAACCCCAACCCGCACAAAATCAGCGCCTGCCCTCGACAATTCAATGAAGGTGTGTGGATTGGCAACATTGCCAACCATCAGGATCAGCTGATCATCGAATTTTTCCCTGGCTTTGATCACCGCGCTCATCAATCGTTGCATATGTCCGTTGGCGATGTCAATACAAACCCGAACCACCTTGGAAATTTTCTCTGACTTTTCTGCCAGAAATACTTTTTCAAACTGATCCAGGCTCAAAGAAACCCAATCGTTAACCTCGCTGCAATCACTAGCCCGGAAAAATTTTGTCTGGGTTCTCGGGATGATTGGATAAATTTGATTATCGGTAAAAATTTTGCGGTGTTCCATCTCAATAACGGTATCCATCGGAGCGGTGAATAACGGAAGCATCCCATTTTCATCTAAAACGCTGACTGTTTTTCTCGACTGTACATTACTCTGCACTGCAGGACAGATCAGAATATCGTCAAAGTCAAATTTAATATCGTTGCTGTTCATTTTCAAATTGTTTTAATCTGGTGAAATTAATTAAAATCAGCGCCCTAATGTAAAGAAAAATGTGGCGCCCTCCCCCACTTTTCCCTCTGCCCACACCCGGCCGTTGAGCCTGTGGATGATACGCTGCACGATGGCCAGCCCGACTCCGGTTCCTTCAAAATCCTTGTCACTATGGAGGCGCTGGAATACTCCGAAAAGTTTAGCCGCATAAGCCATGTTGAAGCCGGCGCCATTGTCTTTCACATAGAAAACACTTTCATTTTCTGAAACACTGCAGCCGATTTCAATGAGCTGAACAGGTTTGCGGGAAGAGTATTTGATGGCATTGCCAATGAGGTTTACCCAAACCTGCCGCAACAGGGACGGGTCTCCAAAAGCCATGGGTATTTCCAGCAACCGGAATAGAATTTTTTCCGGATCCTTCTCCTGACAGAGTTCCAGAAAAACCGATCGGGCCATTGCAGTCATATCAATCTTTGTAACCGACATCTCCTGCCTTCCTAATCGTGAAAAAGCTAAAAGATCGTCAATCAGTCTGCCCATTTTTGTTGCATTTTCCGCGATTACCGAAAGAAGCCGTTTACCCTCCTGGTCGAGAACCTGGCCATAATCTTCATTGATCATGTTGGCGTAACCATTAAGCGCTCTGACCGGGGTACGCAGATCGTGAGACACCGTATAACTGAAGGCTTCGAGCTCTTTGTTAGCCTCTTCAAGTTGTTTGGTGCGCTCGAGAACACGTTGTTCAAGGTTTTCATTCAGTTTTCTGATCTCTTCTTCAGCGGTTTTCCGTTCGGAAATATCGATGCAGGTGCCTTCAATAAACCGTGGCGCCCCGTCGTCAGTCTGCATCATCCGTGCATTCACCGATACCCAGAAACGCGATCCCTGTTTGTGAATAACCTCAACTTCAAAATTCCGTACCAGCCCGTCCGACTTCTTCAGCAATTCAAGAAGTCTCTTCCTGTCCTCCGGTTTGGCATAAACCTGGCCTCCCATGCTGGCCACGGAGGCTGTCATCTCTTCTGGTGAGCGATAACCGAACATACGGGCAAAAGACGGATTGCTTCTATGAAGCCTGCCTTCGATCGTTGTCTGATAAATGCCTTCCACTGCGTTGTTGAAAATATTCCGGTATTTCTCTTCACTTTTGCGCTCCTGTTCCTCTGCCCTGATGCGGCGGAGCGCCATGGCCACCATTTGGGCATATGACTGAATTATTTCAACAGGAGGATCCGGGACATTGCTGCGAAATGCAACCATTGAAGCACCGAACAGCTCATTATCAAAAAAGAATGCGATGCCAAGAAACCGTTCAATATCCTGAATGCGTTGCAATACTTTTCCCACCGCATTCGGAATCACGCCAAAAGTAGCTTCATGAACTGTATAATAATACCAGATCGGGCATTTCGCCATTTCATTGTACATCTTTTCACTGATGGGAAATCCAATCTCTGTTACACGTCTGCGGCCCATCGCCAGAAACAGGTCGTTAACTATTGTGTGTTCGACTTCAGCATGCTTGACATGCAAACATTTATCGGCTGGATTGTAGGTGCTTAGTGTGGCAGTCATCCCTCCTGTCATGTTTTTTAACAGGCGAACACTATCCGCGTATAGTTCCAGTCCCGACTTTATGTTGTTAAACCTCACTGCTGCCTCATTCAGCAGCGCCAATCCTGAGTTCAATTTCTGTTTAAGATGAGTTCTGACTCTGGCAAGCACCTCCTCTGGAACGAAAGGCCGGCTAATAAAGTCTGCACACCCGGTACGAAATCCCTTTATTTTAACAGCCTCATTTCCTGTGTCATACACGAATAAAATCGGAATTTCCCTCCTTAGGGTATTCTTTTTTAAATCCCGGCAAACCTCCAGGTTATCGGACCCTGTTGAATTTAATTCCACCAGGATCATTGATGCGGGATTTGCCTTTAATTCCAGTAGAGCTGTTTTCCCTTTCGCAAGAATCCGCCATCCAAAACCCGCGCGGCCCAGAACATCGGTTAACTTGGTCAGGTTAGCCTGCGAATCAGGAATGATCAAAATGTTATTTTCGATTAGCGCTTTGTTTTTAAACACTCCTGTTGGTCTTTAACCGTCATCAAAAAATCTTCAATCCTTTGCCATTTTGGCTTGCCTCAATTCAGTGTTGGGGTTGAGGGTTGAAATACTTCTCCAATAGCGCCATTAATGTGTCCCTGTTAATCGGTTTTGAGACATAATCATTGCATCCCGCTTCAAGGGCTATTTCCCTGTCGCCTGACAAGCCATGGGCCGTTTGGGCAAAAATGATTATATCTTTATTAAATTGCCGGATCTTACGTGTGGCTTCATATCCGTTCATTTCCGGCATTCTGATGTCCATCAGCACAAGATCTATTTCCGGGTTTTCACGGCAAATCCGAACGGCTTCAATTCCAGTTACTGCCCGAAAAATATTTTTGCTGATCTTTTTGAAAAGTGCCGTAATCAGCAATTCCGAGGTTTCATCATCTTCTGCAATTAAGATGGTCAGTTTTTTTAGTCTTGAATCAACAGCGGGTTTCTGTGAAGGATCCTTCATGATATTCATATGATCCTGCATATGATATGGAATAGTGAAGAAGAATTCCGTCCCTTTCCCTTCTTTACTTTCCACCCAGATTTTCCCTCCCAGCATTTCCACATATGCTTTTGCAATAGATAACCCCAACCCTGCGCCTTCGTAAGCATTTTTACCTGAAATGTCGGCCTGAACAAAACGTTCAAATATGGCTTGATGTCTGTTACCGGCTATTCCAATGCCTGTGTCTTTAACGAAAAACTCGAGGAACTCTTCCTTTTCGTTATATCCAAATTCAATGGAACCGGCATGGGTATATTTAATAGCATTTTTAACCAGATTAGTCAGAATTGCATAGATTTTCTCCCGGTCGGTGTTAATCATGGCTTCCTTATATGGCAAGGAGTTTTTATAGGAAATTTTCATCCCTTTTTGCTCAACTTCAGGTAGAAAGAAATTATAAATAAACTCGACCTGTTCGTTGATATTCGTCGTGGAAATGTGAATTTCCATTTGACCCGATTCGATTTTCGAAATATCCACAATATCGTGAATAATACTCAACATGCGTTTGCCGCTTTTCTCAATGATGTTGAGATACTCCTGTTGTTCTTTCCCGGTAATTCCTGGCTCTTTCAGTAATCCTGCAAAACCCAGAATGCCATTCATGGGCGTCCGGATCTCATGACTCATATTGGCCAGGAAAGCAGATTTCAGGCGATCGCTTTCTTCGGCTTTTTCTTTTGCGACAATTAATTCCTTTTCCAGCAATTTTTGAGTGCTGATATCGGTGGCAATACCACATAATGCAATTGATTTTCCATCCGAATTGGTAATAACCTGGGTACGACAATCCAGAAAACACGCTTTACCTTGTTTTGTATAGTTGATTATTTCGCCGCGCCAGGCTCCGTTTTGCAACGTCATTTCAAGGATATCCTGTTGCCTGATATTATGTACCGGATCATCACCAAAAATATCGATTTTTGCGCTTAGGAGTTCTTCCCTGGAATATTCAAGCATGTCAACCTGTGCATGATTCACATAGATAATATTACCCTGCATATCCGTAAGAGTTACACGATCTTTTATCTGATCCAGCACAAGCGATTTCAGATGAAGCTCCTCTTCATTTTGCCTGATGATCTGACGCGTTCTGATTTCTTTCAGGTGGTTTAAACCGATGCCGGCTATGATCTCGATAAAACTTTTAATAAAATCAAGATACTGATCAAGTTTTTCCCTGGTCCAGATCGGCACTTTCTCCACTGCCTCCAGGTAAGCTGCTTCTTCAAAGCAATATTTTTTTGCCTGCTTTTTAAAAAACTCCGGATCGGGCTTGTCAAGAAAAAATTGTCCGGTAAATAAATTGCCCAAATGTTTTCCATCAATAATAATCGGTATTGCATTGTCAATCAGCCCATGGGGGCAGGTATAACTTATTGCAGGGCTTGCTTCATGCAGATGTTCTAAAATGTACCGGTCACTTTTTATACACTCTTTTTCACACTGCGGATTGATTCTGTGAAACTTTGTACAGATATCCTGCCAGGCCACAGCGGTAAGAATTTTGCCGTCGTTGTCAAGAATGGCAGAAGGAAAAGAATAAATTACATTCAACTTTTCCAGCAAACTTTGTAGTAAAGGAATGTCTATGAGCTCTTCAAGTCTGTAATCCATGTGTTTCAGCTTCTATAGAATCAGTATCAGGAGGAATATGTTGAGACAATAATCGTTATCAACTTTATGTAGCTGGTCATTTAAAAACAAATATAACTATTAAATAAAGGAAAAATCAAAATATCCGATTTTTAAGTATATTTGAATCTGATTTTATAGGTGGTTTTTATAGTTTAGATCGACACATCATTCAACGCTAACTGACACTTTGTAAGATGGAAGAGAAAAAAGACAAAGGGAATAGTTTTAAACGATTATTTTTCAGAGACGCCGAGCCTCCGGCATCGGACACGGGTCAAACTGAAACGAGGATGAACAGCGGCATCGGGAACAACCCGGTTTACCCGTCCGGATTTTCAGTTTCGGGCAATGTTCCCGATAAAACACTGGTCGAAGATTTTGTTCAACGGTTGCGCAACCATATTAACCAAAGCAATCAACCAGGTTTCGACTTTATCGAATTTACCGAAACCCTGTTTGAAGAGTCGCAGAATCCGAACAAAGATGTTTACAAAATGGTGTTCAGAATTGCGCAAAAAATCGACAGAACATTAACTCCTGAACGGCTTCTTCAAAGTGCAAACTTTTACAAAGAGCTTATTCAGCAGGCAGCAGATGCAGAAATAATCAAGGGTGAAAGCAAGAAAAAGACCCTGCTGGCAGAAAAAGAAACGGAAAAAAACAATCTTGACCAAAACCTCAAAGAAACCCGTACAAAAACAGACCAATTGAATGCCCAGATCATGGAACTTCAAAAGAAGGAAATTTCACTGCGAAATCAACTTTCAGCCATTGATCAAAAATACAATAGCCAATTTACCGACATTGAAACCAAATTAAATGCGATCAATGCAGCTAAAGAGCAGGTTATTGTGAGTATCGTTGATATTGAAGCGGGTGTAAAAACAAACTTATAATACCTTAAACCAAATATTTATTCACAATATGGAAACAAATATCGCTAATCAATCTGCCACCCAGTTACCCATCATGAAGTATTTTGACGATGCAAAACTGGTTGAGCAGGGTAAAACAACCCTTGGCAAATGGCGCAATGGCGAGAAACCCATCGGCGCTGTTGTTGGTTTGCTGCTTATAGGGGTAGCAGGCTGGGGATTGTTTAAATATGTCCTTCCGGCAATATTCGTCATGCTCGGCCAGACCATTGCGGTTATCGCCTCTGTTCTGCTTGTAGTACTGACCATTATGGCGCTCCCTGTTATTTTCAAACTGTTCAGACACATCGTCCGGTGGTTTCATAAGTTGATCATTAAATGGAATCCCTTTGACGAACTGGAGGAACAAAAAACAAAAATGTGGCAAACACACGACCTTTTCCTCAAACACAAAGCGAAAATAAAGCAATTACGCACTGATTTTGAGCAGATGTCGAAGGAAACCTCGGTTGTGGCTGAAAAAGCCAAAGAGGAGGTACAGCGTCAGCGTAAAAAAGCGGATGCCCTCAAGGCGAGCATGGATCAGCTTATTGCAGACAAAGGAGCGAGTGTAAAGGAGACCGATGAATATGTTGAAATCCAGCAACAATTTATCAATGCTACATCAGGTGGCACCCGTTCAAACACCACGCTCGAAAAGAATATTGAATGGACCAAAAAATATGCAGCCCGTTCGAACATTTTTGCCAATCTCGACCGTAAACTGGCCATTGGAGCGACACTGCTTGAAAACAAGATCAAAGATTTTGAAGAAAGTGTGGTGATCATGAAAAAGGACTGGGAGATGGCTGCCGCTTCCCGTGGAGCAACTGCCATCCTGAAAGAGATTTTAGGACCCGGTGGTCAAAACTGGAAGCTGGAATACGCACTGGAATTTGTAGCCAACCGCATTTCGGAGGACCTTGCCATGACCGCACAGAACCTGGAGGACCTGGAACGCAACACCGTTTCGTTTAACTTTGAAAGCGACGAGGCCTACGAAAACCTGATTGCCATCAGCAACAAACTTGATGCAAATCAATTGCTTATCCCAAACGCTTCCACCATTTCGAACCCTAACCACAAGCTCACCCGCGATGAAAAAGACGCAGCCGGCCCAATGGGTGACATTTTTTAATTACAACAATACATAATAAACCATTTAAAATTTAACACTATGATATCAGATTATCAAAACACTCCCCAACGTTCAATTCCGGGATTCCCGAAAAACTGGACTTTTGGTTTTCAATTGGTTGTGCTCATCCTTTTAATTGCGGGCATCGGCGCCGGAGCGTACTTTGGATACCCCTATCTGAATAAAATGATGAAAAGTGGCAACCAGGCTGATCTTCGCGGCGGTTTTAATAATTTTGTGGGTTTTGCCCCCGGTATTGACATGAATGGAGGCGTTAAACCAAACAAGGAATCTCGAATGTTTAAAGAATTTGGGTTGAAATTCGAAGCCATCCGCATGGACGATATGGCCAAATTGAACGATGCCCTGAAAAATGGCGATCTTGATTTTATTTTTACCACCACAGATATTTCACCCATCGGAATGGACCGTACCAGCGACCTTGCCAAAATGTCTGTTGCCCAGTTCCTCAAAATTGATGATTCACGGGGAGCAGATGTATTTATTGTTGACGACGCTATCAAAACCGTTGCCGACCTGAAAGGTAAAAAAATCGCCTGTGCACTGGGCTGGCCAAGCAACACCTTGCTACATGCTACCCTGGAAGCAGGAGGCCTTACCGAAAAAGATGTAACAATCCTGCCCATGGCAGATCCATTTGCAGCTAAAACAGCTTTTACCTCGGGAAATGCCGATGCCACCGTGGTATGGTCGCCCGATGACGAAGAATGTTTGAAATCAAGAACCGCCAGGGTATTGACCAGCACCGAAATGCTCCCGAATATTATCATGGATGGTTTTATTGCCCGCAAGGATGTACTGGAAAAGAAAAAAGATTTTTTTGTCAAACTCTCCAGAGCCTGGTTGACAGCCAATGCTGAAATGAAAGATACCGCCAGAATGGAACAGGCAGCCAAAAACTATAAAACCGCATTCGAAGTTCCGGATGATGTGAAAGTTATTCTTGACGGAATGAAGAAAATCCATTTTTCAAACTATGGCGATAACATCAACTTTTTTGGCCTTAGTACCGATTTCACTGGTATCACCGGGCAGCAGCTGTACACCAAAATGGCTCGCGTATACAAAACAGGATATGGGAATAACCTGACCAATATTGTTCCGTGGGCCGACGCTTCTTACCCGGTAATTGTGCAATCAATTACCGACCTTACTGGTCCGGCACAGGAAGCCGAAGGGCGCATCGAATTTACTCCGCCATCTTCAAAAGATGAAAAAACTCCGGCCGTTGCCATCAAACCTGTTATTATCAATTTCAATACAGGTTCATGGACCCTGACATCAGAAATGAAAGAGACCATTGAGAATCAACTCGGTCAGCTATCCGTTGAATTTGCGGGGATGAAGGTTCGTATTGAAGGCAATACGGATAATACCGGTAGCGCTGCCACAAACCGGGAGCTTTCACATAAAAGAGCCAAATCCGTGGCCGACTATCTCGTGAAAACCTATGGTTTTGATCCAAACCGTTTTGTGATTATTGGCAATGGCCCCGATAAACCGGTTGCTGATAACAAGACCGAAACAGGTAAGGCTGCCAACCGCAGAACCGAATTCCAGCTTCTTGGTAAATAACAATTTCCGATTGCCAAAAGGATAAAAGTAAAGGAGGACTTTGACCTCCTTTCTTTGTATGAGGATTAACGCATTAATTGAAATCAAACATGGAAACATTTAAAAAACTCTTCACATTTGGCGGCGAGGTTGACAATAAAACAGCCATTATCCTCAACATTGCCGGATGGTTGCTTTTACTTTTTATCTGGGGGATCATCACCAGCATGGGATTGATCAAAGACACGATTCTGCCCTCTCCGGTCAAAGTGCTGACATGTTATAAGACCCTCTTTGTTGAACGAAATCTTATTTATAATACAGGTTATTCCATCCTGATCAATCTGAGCGGCTATATGCAGGCATTGGCCATTGCCGTTCCTCTGGGATTTCTGGTGGGGCTCATTCCATTTTTCAGGCATCTGGTAAGCAAGCAGATTGAAGCCATCCGGTTTACGCCACTTCCTGCCACTACAGGCATTTTTATGGCCATGTTTGGTTTAGGATTTGGAGTCAAAGTTGAATTTCTGGCATTTGGCATCTTTGTTTATTTATTGCCCGCAGTAGCCCAGCGCATCAAAGATATCGAAACCGATGATCATCTGAAGGCCTTGAAACAAACAATGTGGACCCTTAATGCCGGCCCCTGGCAATCGTTGAAGCACTTTTATATTCCTTCGGTGTTAAGTCGTTTTTCCATGGATATTATCAACCTTGTGGCCGTAAGCTGGACATATATTGTCATTGCTGAAATGATCAATGCCCAGGGTGGGATGGGGTATATGATCTATATGGCTTCATCCCGGGGCTCGCATGTTGACCAGCTTTATGCCATTTTGCTGCTCATCATTTTCATAGGATTTGTTCAGGATAAATTATTGAAACTCCTGGATAAGAAGTTGTTTAAATTCAAATATGCATAAAAGATGAAAAGAAATATCTTCCAGAATCAGGATGAAACATCAGAACAGGCAAATCAGGATACAGCCCTGGGCGAAACAGCTTCTTCCCAAAAACCGGCAGTAGGAAATTCCCCTGACGTTGATATTATTAATCTGAAAGGCATCAACCAGTCTTACAGCCAAAATAATTCTCCAAATCACGTTTTCAAGGATTTCAATCTGGATGTAAAAGATCATCCCTCACGAGGTCAGTTCATCACCCTCATGGGCAAATCCGGCTGCGGCAAATCTACCCTGTTAAGGTACATCTCCGGCCTGCAGAATCCAACCTCCGGAGAAGTATATATTTACGGTAAAAAAAGGACCGAGAACGACCGCATCCCGATGGTTTTTCAGCAATACACTTCATTTGAATGGAAGACAGTGATGGAAAACGTTGCCCTGCCTTTAATTATCAAAGGTGTGGCAAAAAGTGAGGCTTTCGACAAGGCCATGGATATGATTAAAATTGTCGGACTTGAAGGGCATGAAAAGAAATGGGCCAAATATCCCATATTATCCGGTGGGCAATTGCAGCGGGTGGCCATTGCCCGTAACCTTGTGGTTAATCCCCAAATATTGCTCATGGACGAACCATTCGGCGCCCTCGATACGGTTACACGAAAGCAGATGCAGAAGTTTCTACGCACTATTTTTGAAAATGCCAGTCTTGATCCAACCGTAATTTTTGTCACTCATTCCGAAAGTGAAGCTGTTTTTCTCTCAACAGACATTTACATTCTGGGCTCGTCGCCTGCAAGTATTAAATGTCATCTGGAAATAGATCTGCCCGTGAAACGGGAGGATTCACTGCGATATACCTCCGCTTTTACCGAATATGTCAACAAAATTGACAGGATCATGGATGAGTTGAAAACGAAATAACCAGAAGTTTATTTATACACTACTTCTTTTAACAATTTGCCACCATAGATGGTTCTCATACTAACGCGGCTTTCGTTTAGTTTCTTCATTGCATCCTCGCCTCCTATGATCTTTTTACTGATTGCCTCCCATTTTTCATCTGACCCTTCCATGGCTGAAAGACTCTTATACTCAGTCATCAGCATCACATCCCAGTCTTCGGGGTTGGCAGCAGTGCCCTGCAGAATCTTGTAAGAAAGGATGATCCCCTGCTTTACAGCTTCGTCATGGGTGGCTTTCCAGTTGTTTTTAAGGTTGTTCAGATATTCAACATTCATGTTGGCACCTACCTTAATAAATCCCACCTGCCATACCGAACCATCTTTATAGGATTTATCCTGGGCGGAGAGCGTTGAAGTAAATGTCAATGTAACTGATAATATTAAAAAAGTGATGATTGCTTTCATATTTCAAAATTTAATTTGTTAGTTATGAGCTGTTTATCATAATTTTTGCAGTACAACAGCCAAAAATCCCTGCATGAATAATAATTTCCAAATATATTAATATTATCTATATTTGGTCTAAATTATTAATTAAGTCCTCAATGATTATTTCGAGACTGTTTAAAATGCTGATTAATCCCTTTAGGGATTTAATATGGGTAGAAAAACGGGTATAGACCCAATATTTCGTCCCATACGGGACGAGATAGCTTGTTAAATATTCGACTGCTACCCATATATTGTGCCTACGGCACAGGTTACATCAAGAAATATAACTGAATTAAGAAAATTAACAGGCCTCAAGTTCCGGAGTTAAGCGAGTACCTTAATTATTCAATATTCATAAGTGCCTTCATTCGTTGCGCACCCTGCCACGAAGTGGCTAAATATTAATAACCGTGGGTGAAGCCCACGGAAGCCATAGTCATAATAAATCAGCCCTGAAAGGGTTGAGTAATTTGTAAGATTGTCAATGATTCAGCCCTTTCAGGGCTGTTGGCCTAGACGTTCTCCCAGCCGTGGGCTTCACCCACGGTTATTCAGATTAGGCTCTTTCAAAGCTTTCTGTATTGTTTATCAACACCGAAACTTGAGTTAACAGGCTCTTATTCAAAGAAAAACAAGGGGAAATAATATGATTAACCGGAATCGTACCAGTGTATTAATTGATTCTATTTGGGTCAATAATGAAAAAGACACTCTTTTTTGTTGAAGTTCTATTTATCCAGGGTGCATTTCACCCCTAGCTTATCGCATACCCTTAAAACAGCTTCAACAGCAATGCTTGACGATTGTTTCGCTGAGTTTTCCGAATGCTTTGAAGCAACGGTAATCTGCGACAGGTCAATGGCAAGCGAGTCAATTTGCATGGAGACCTTATTTGGTCCGGTGGTGAATTCCACAAAACGTTTGGCATCGTCCATGCTGTTTATGGTGAACTTCGGATTCGATGTCAATGTATCAATAACCGCCCGGTAAACGCGGTAGGTTTTCGCATCAATGATAACGGTGGCAATATCCGTTTCCGGGGTTCGCATACTTTTTATTTTCCGGGCGATTGTAACAAATTGTGCCTGGATGGGAATGGACATTAAAAAAATAAATCCAATGATCAGAAAAGTTGATAATCTTTCGCGTGCAGTCATAATGAGTCGGTTTTTATCACATTGAAAAAGAGTATGCCGGTGACAAAAATAGTCAAATTCTTCCCTCTCGTTGTCACAAAAAACATCAATCCACAAATTATATTTATCTTTTCACTGCAATAAAATCATTTCATCCCGTCTATAACATCATGGAAAAGGAACTTCAGAAAAAGTCGTTGGATCGGTTCTTCCGGAATGAGTACCAAAAATTGGTCAACTTCGTCAGGAAGAACCTCGATGAACGCTATGATGAAGCTTCGCCGGAAGACATCATACAGGATGTTGCATTGGGTTTGATTGACAAACTCGACCTGGATACACAAATCAGTAATCTGACCGGTTACATTTACCGGTCGGTCAGGAATAAGATCATTGATTACCAGGCGAAAAAACAACGCAATGTTTCCATTGAGCGCTTCACGGACAGTAAAAACGAGAATTATTTACTTAATACCCTGACAGATGAAACATTAGACGAAGAGAAAGACTACGAAAACATAGAGCCGGAAGTATTGCAAAGCGCTATCGCAGAACTGAGGCCTGATGAACAGGCATTAATCATCGCAACTGAGTTTGAGCGGCGAACATATGAAGAACTTTCCAAGGAATGGGATGTTCCGGTAGGAACACTGCTCTCACGAAAACACAGGGCTCTTTCAAAATTACACAAAATATTGGTAAACAATCAAAAATGAAAATCATGGAAACTATTGAAAATAAATTTGAAAAAAGACACTGCTGTGGTGGGAAGAAACACCGCGCAGGATGGATCATATTGGGAATTATTGGAGCTACCGCTTTTGCATTTCTATTCGGTGCGGTGGTCATGTGGCTATGGAACTGGCTGATGCCGGCTATTTTCAGCCTTGGGGTGATTACCTACTGGCAGGCCGTTGGGCTGGCCATACTTGGCAGACTGTTGTTTGGCAGTTTTCACCATGGGGGGCCTCACAGCCGGGGTCGGCACAATTTCGGTCCATGGAAACACAGGTCGCACATGAGTGACGGGAATCATTGCAGGGATTATGCTTATGGCTCAAAATGGAGTCAATACGATCAATACTGGAATGAAGAAGGAGAGAAATCGTTCAATGATTATCTGAAACGCAAAGGGGAAAACCCTGAAAAGGAATAACGCTTTACAAATTCACCGGTAAAAATCAAAAAGGGGGCAAGTTGCCCCCTTTTTTCATTAATTCCGATTCATCGTTTATTCAACTTCAAACTTCGCCCTAAAGACACGGGCATTGTTTGTGAGTTTGATCAGGTAAATTCCTTTTGCAAATCTGCTCACATCAATCTGGCGGGTGCAATCAGCCGTTAAATTGTCGAGCAATTCGTTGTAAAGGCTGTGACCGCTTACATCTGTGATTTGGACCTGTAGTTGTTTTTCCTTTCCTTTGATGGAGAGAGTGAGAAGCCCATGAACAGGGTTGGGATACATTGAGATCTTTGACTGGAGAACATCTGGATCGATTCCTGTACATATCATCACATACACAACCATTGAACTTTCAGTTCCTGTTCCGCAAAGATTGCTCCCTGCAACCTTGATATCCCCGGAAACTGCTGAACCATTAAAATCGACATTGATGATGTTGGTACCCAGTCCCTGCGAAATAACTGCCCCCAAAGGCAAAGTCCACGTGTATGTTGAAGCGTTGGATATCAAGGGAATGCTGTACTGATATCCTCCCAGGCCCTGACATACGGTATCGGGACCCGATATGGTCTGAGCAGGGGTCGGAACAATTTCCACATTTACAGCAAGCATGCCGGCGGAACTTGTGCAGGCGCCCATTTGTGCTGTTACGCTTACATATCCGGCGCTAACGCCCCATTGCACCGTGATGGCATTCGTTCCCTGTCCGGCGGTAATGGTTGCATCGGCTGGGACGGTCCAGGTGTTGGTCACACCCGCTATTGCCGGAACGCTGAAGTTAACCGTGGTCCCGGTGCAAACCACCGACGGGCCGCTGATGGGTTCGGGCGTTGAAGGCACAGGCGAGAGGGTTACAGGAAGCTGGCTGGCCGGGCTGTTTCCGCAATTGTTACCGGCAGTAACCGTAACGTTGCCCGACGTTAATCCCCAGAGAACGGAAATAGCGATGGTATTTTGTCCGGAAATGATGGACGCCCCTGACGGAACGGTCCAGTTATAGGTTGTTGCACCGGGAACAGATGCAATGCTGTAGGTAACAGTGGCTCCCATGCAGGGGGAAGTATTGCCTGAAATGGTGCCGGGAGTAGCTGGCATGGTGAGCATCGTTACATAAACACTGTCCTTTTTGATGCTGTTAACATTGTCATGCACCGTGCAGATGTACCAGGTGTTGACGGCCGGCGAGGCGATGGGATTGGGCTGGGTAGATGAGAACCCTGCCGGGTTCGATGTCCATGCATAGGTATAGGGTCCTGTTCCTCCGCTGGCAGTAGCCTGCAATTGGGTGGAACTTCCTGTACAAACAGCAGTAGGGTTGGCTGAAACAAAAATGGATAAAGCAAGTGAAGCCATAACTGTGATGGTGGCATTGCGCTGATGGGCAGGTGTGCCGTTGGGGCCTTTTGCAAAAAACAGCGCCTGGTAAGTTGCCAGCGGAACATTTCCGGTCACTTTGACCCGAACAATTTTTGAAGCGGGGAACGTGGTGATCGTATTTCCCTGCGGATAAGAAAAAGTGATGCTTCCAGCTGTAGGCACCGGTGATACCTGGCCGCTCAGAACGACTGTATCAGCATAGAGTTTCACACTTGGAACGCTGACGACGAAATCAACGCTGTCATTGGGAACATAAAGGTTGCCGGTCGTGTTGTTGAGCGCCATGGCAAAATCAGGAAAATAGGAGGTCACACTCATAAAAGAGCCCTGACGGAAATCTGTCCAGCCTGCCATCCCTCCTTTTTTATTGGATACGATGCCATTGTAGTCTCCCTGGTATCTTGGTGTTCCGCCTCCTCCACAGGTGGGGCAATCGATTTTCATTTTCTGGTTCGACAGAGCCTGGTTCTGGGCCCAGGTAACGCCTCCATTGTCAGAATAAGAAGCGTAGATGAGTGCGCTGTCGTTGGTTGGGCAATTGCGTGTATCCATCCACATGGCATAAAGCCGGCCGGTTTGCTTGTCGCTCCAGATGGCCGGATGCCATTGGTGGTGGGTTTGCGGACTGGGATCATCATTGACCAGGATGGCGGCCGACCATGTGGCTCCTCCATCATCGGAGTACCGGCACCAGATATCCGGTTTGTTCCCATCACCCGGAGGATCATTGGAGGCATAAACACAATAAAACCGGCCGCGGTAGGTCCCAAAACTATTGTCCGCCGCGATATTCGGATAGGGCCTGGTACGCATGTTCTGCACAGAGTTCCTGCCGCCTACCTGGGAGCCGACCGTATTTGAAAAGCTTTGGGCCGACATTTGCGTAAAAGTAAGACCGCCATCGAGTGAACGGTAGAAAGTATAGGTAGAATTGAAGGAACTCCCGCTGTTGGTCACTACATACACTGCCTTCCCCTGAATATTTCCGTTTGCGCCAACACAGGTCATCATCCCCGGAATTGCTTGAGTGGATGGAGTGAAGGTGGTAGTAAATGTGGTTCCATGATCGGTGCTGCGGGCGAAATTTCCACCCGAACTGGCGGTCATACAAACATAAACGTTGTTGGCATTCGGTCCGTTTGTCTGATCAGCGGCCATCCAGTTTTTATCTACTCCTGCCACTGCAGTAACCGAAGGTCCCCATGTAGCGCCGTTGTCGGTCGACTTCATCACTTTTACACCGGCAATGGAGCTGCCATACATGTTCTCATAGAACAGGTTGCCAAGGCTGTCGTAAACCACCACCGGATCTCCCTGCATGGTTGCGCCAAATGAAGGGCTGCCGTTTGCCCAGTCAATCCCATTCTCCGTATGATGGGTAGTATTGGTATTGTAAGCTGTAAAAAAGGAAGCCGGCAGCATCGGGTTCTCGGCTATGTTGCTCTCTCCGAAATCAACGCCCAGATTGAAATTATCATAATTATTGATCGTTATGATGGTCGACAGCGGAATCTCTGTGTTTTTCGGTGCAAGTTCCCGCAGATACCACGGAATCTGGTCACGGTTCGGATCATCCCCGTTCTGGGCAGTGAGTTTGGAGGTTGACAATAAAACAACCATCCCAATGAAAAAAAACATGGGAAGCCTGAGGAAATTGAATCTGGACATAAAGTTGATTTAAGATGAGAAGGGATTTATTTTCATCGGATAAAATTATAAAAAAAACAAATGCAAAATCTCAAAATCGGACTATTCCATGAGGGAGACATCATTGATTAAAATCATCATTGGTTTTATCTGAACCGGCCCCTACAACAAAAATTGCAACGATACATAAAAGAAAGCATCCCATAACTATTATACTTATGATGGCCTGAAAGATTTCCATATGTTTGGATTAATTGATAAAGGTAGTGAAAAACCGTTTACGATTATTGATTGATGTCCGCAAAACACCTAAATTTCTGAATCCACATCCTTTTATAAATTCCGGCTAATTTTACCGCTGTTTCTGTCTTTGATTTCACCCTGATTTTTAAATCTCTCACAGGACGTTTTGATGGATTGAGCGATTTGATTTCTTTTCAGATGGGTTGCAATATACTTTTACCGGATTTCCAATTATTTTGCCATGACCCTGAACTTTTTTACCATCCTGACCATCATCAGCATTTTCCTGACAACAATCCTGTCGCTCTTCTTCTTTGTCAATAAAAAAGGATTTATCCTTGAAAATAAAATACTGGCAATCCTCCTGATGATTTTCAACCTTCAGATCTTCTACTCTTTTGCAACAAGTACGTTTGCCTGGCAATATTTCATGGATTGGCATAAATCCCTTTTTCTGATCAGGCAAACTTCTTTTCTGATTGGCCCGCTTATATACCTTTATGTCAATTCATTTTTAAAAAGAAAGGATGTTCTCGGTTATCGCATGTCCGTTCACTTCCTCCCCTTTGCAGGCGCTGTATTTTTCCTTCTGTTTTACTTCCGGAATTTGAATCAATTTGTCATTTGGGAATCAATCATTGACCTGAACGACACCATCCTGATCCTGACCCACAACCTCATATACATTGTACTTACCCTTTTGAGCATGAAATCAACAACAATCAGTCTCAAGGGGTTTTACAAGAGTATTTTGATTTCACCCCACCACCGGTGGCTTCAGATTCTGTTGATTGGCTTCATCATTATCTGGATTGTAAATTTGAATTCTTTCGCCCTGTATATGATTCTGAGGAGACCCGAATGGTGTGCCTATACTGTAAGCATTTATGCCCTCGCCGCTTTTCTGTTTATCAACACCATTATGTTCTTCCTCCTGATGGAACCCGATGTTTATTATGTCATTGCCAAGTACAAAAACAATAAACTATCGGAACCGGATAAATCGATGTACCTGCAAAAGCTGAACTCCTTTATGGAAACCCGAAAACCATTCCTGAATCCTGAAATTACCCTTGAATCGCTGGCAAATGAAATCTCTGTAAACCCCAGGATCCTGTCGCAAATAATTAACGAAACATATAAAAAGAATTTTAAAAGCTATATCCTGGAGTACCGGATTAAGGAGAGCATGCAGATTCTGGCCGATTCGAAATACAGAAACCTTACCATCCTTGAAATTCTTTA
>JBAXFM010000069.1:0-20544 GCA_037139855.1 Bacteroidota bacterium | reverse complement strand
GGCTACCAAAATTGAACTCCTACGGAGCTCAATCATTAGCCTTCCACCTTTCCGCATGTCCAGCCGTCCACCTGTCCACTTGCACACCAGTTCACAAACTCACCAGTTTACCTGTCCACCTATCCACCTATCCACCTGTACACCCATCCATTCGACATTCGACATTCGTAATTCGTAATTCGTAAATCGTAAATCGTAAATCCTCACTCAATCACCCGTTGCCCCGCTCCCCTACTTATGGAACTTCCTGATAAAATCCTCCACCTCCGGCACCCCGCCCTGGTAGATCAGGTAACCGTTGTAGGGTTCGCGCGGGGTGATTTCGCTGTTGATGGGGGTGAGCATGATCTCTTTTACTTTTGCCAGGTCGGAGGTTTGACCTAAGGCCCAGCTGAGTTTGATGAAGGCGGTTTCGGGCAGCATGTTTTCTGCCGGGATAATGCCTTTGGCCATGAGGTCGCGACCGGTGTCATACACGAACATATGCACATAACCCCAGAGTGTTTGCACGGTCATGTAAATGGCTACGCCTTTGGCAATGGCCCGTTCGATGGCTGGGTAAATCGGTTTGTTCACGTGCCCCAAACCGGTACCGATGATGATGATGCCTTTGTAACCGGCATCCACCAAAGCATCGATTACATCGGGTTGCATGTTGGTGTAGTAATAGATCATGGTCACCTTTTCTTCGTAATAGGGCATGATTGTCACGTTGCGGTCGGTGCGGCGGCGTTTGTAATCCTGCTTGATGGGAACCACTCCCTGCCGGCTCACGGTGGCAATGGGAGTATCGCCGATGGTACGGAAGGTTGACCGGTAGGAGCTGTGCATTTTCCTCACGCGGGTTCCTTTGTGCAGGAAGCCGTATTCGTCGGAAGTGGGGCCAAACATGCAAACCATCACTTCGGCAATGTCGCCATGCGCGGCGGCGGTGGCGGCATGCATCAGGTTCAATGCCGCATCGGAACTCGGGCGGTCGGATGAACGCTGGGAACCCACCAGCACGATCGGTACCGGTGAATTCTGCACCATAAAGGTCAGTGCGGCGGAAGTGTAATGCAACGTATCGGTTCCATGCCCGATGATGATACCGTCGATCCCGTTTTCAATTTCTTTTCCAATGGCAACAGCCAGTTTCATATACTGTTCCGGGCCCATATTTTCACTGAAAACCGCGAACAGTTTTTCTGTTGTCAGGTTGCAGATGTCGGCCAGCTCAGGCACAGCGCCATACAACTCACCCGGTGAAAATGCAGGGATCACGGCCCCGGTGCGGTAGTCAAGCCGCGAAGCAATGGTTCCCCCTGTTCCAAGCAATTTCACATTGGGTTTATCTTTTGAATACGGGAATTCTTTTTCGGGAATCTTATAAACGGCTTTCTTGTAACCAAGTTCTACAATATCGGTGATTCCCTGGATATCAACCCCAATGTTGTACCCGGTAAAAATCTTTAAAACAAGATGCTTGTCATCGGTATTCTCAGCCCTTGGCAATATGGTGCCCTCAAAAACACCCCGGCTGCTGTCGACCCTTACCTTCGCCCAAACCCTGGCATTGAATTTTTGCAGTACTGCGAGTGCGCGGCCTTTGTATCCCTGGAATATATCTTCGCTCATAATAGTAGGTGGTTAGTTTAGTCGTGACATCTGACAAATGACGAATGACGAATGACAAATGACGAGTGACGGGTAATCAGATTTTAAGTTTATAATTAAGTATTTGAGAACATATAATTTTGACATTTGCCTTTTGCATTTTGCCGTTTGACATTATTTCAAACTGATTCCTTCACACAGTTCTCTCAGTGAAATATTGCCTGTTGCCAGTTTGCTCAGGTTTCCCATCACCCAGCGGAGGCCGGCTGAGTCATCGGGAGAGGTTCTGATATCTTTGTATTTCTTGACCAGGAATGGCACTTTTTCGAGAAGTTCTTCTTTGGATATTTCCCTGAAATTGAGTGTGGTGAGAATAGATACAAAATCCATCTTCGGGTGCTGGTAGAGATGGAACAACATTCCTTTGGCAATGGCAAGGTCAATTTTACGGCCAACCAGGAATTTCAGCAATTCAAATACCTGATCATGCGAAAAATCGGGAAGCGCCGGATATTGACCCTGCAAATGTTTCAAGGTATGCGCCAGCAAACCTGATGTAAACCTTGCCGGAACTTTCAGTTCAACCTGCGCTTTTTCAAGCAGGGGTACAAGGTTGTTCTTCAAGAGATAGGTGTGGGTATCTTCAGGCACGTTCCATTCCATGAGTTGGGTAATACGCTCGGAGACCAGTTTTGGGAGCCGTTTCACTGCTGCATCGATATCCGAATCTTCCAGTGGAATAGGCGCTGAGTCGGTATCTGGATACATGCGGTCGGCGCCGGGCAATACGCGTTCGAAAATGGTGGTTCCGTCTTCAAAGGATTTCCGGGTCTCATTCGGCACACCGGTAAAAGCCAGTTTGCAACGTTCTTCGATGGTTTCAAGCGCTGTTTTAATGTCATCCTCGGGGCCCCAGAAAATCAGCTGGGCATCGTCCTCCTTGCTGCCAAGCAACGATTGTACTTTCGTCCATGCCTTCTCTCCCACCACATCCTCAAACATTTCAGCGTGAACCATGTTGGGCTTTTCAATACAGGCTATCACCTTCAGCCGGTCGGAGAAATCATCGGCAAACATTTTCCCTGGTTGGGTGAAGTGAGACAAAATGCCTTTAAACTGAGGCAGATTGACGAGATACACTTTGAGTGTTGAACTTTTTGGCACTCCCAGGTTTTCCAGTTTAAAATCTTTTGCTTTTGCTTCCCGGGCGAATATTTTCCAGTTTGCCTGGTCTTTGATCGTTTTGTGCAGCATGTCCTTGATGGCCAGCAGTGCCCATTGGCGGTAAGCCTCATTGTGGGTAAGTTCGGGCATCCAGTTGTTGTGCGCCACCCCTTTGATCTCCACACGGGTACCGCCTTTGCAACTCACATTCACGTCGGCCCTGGTGGAGCCAATACCACTGCGAACCTTACCCGTACTGCGATTCAGAAAACGGATATAGTCGGCGCCCTCCTTCACTTCATCCGGATTTTTAAACTCGGGATAGGTCA
The DNA here is from genome assembly GCA_037139855.1 of Bacteroidota bacterium. Lineage (GTDB taxonomy): Bacteria > Bacteroidota > Bacteroidia > Bacteroidales > FEN-979 > CAIVAT01. The sequence continues at coordinate 17,455 of JBAXFM010000069.1, read as the reverse complement.
CCGTTTCAATGAGGGGCATTCCAAGCCGGTCGGTGCGATAGATACGCACATGGCCGATGTCGGAAACTTCCCGGCATGAATCCTCCTCCAGACTTAGCTGGATGAGACGGACTTTCTTATGTTTTAATTGAATTTCCCCTTCAATCCCGATGATAGCGGTTCGCTGAAATCCTGTGGGGATGGAGCCATCGAGGTACTGCTTGCGGGTGATGTGTACCTCCCCCACCACCTTCAGTTTCGAAAGCAGGGAGATGTCAATGGCATGGGATAATGCTTCGCGGTTCAATGGAAATGGCGGAGTATCGTCCACATCATAGGTACAGGCTGTTTCGTTTTTAATGCGGTAGATGATATTTTTACGCGTTCTGAATTCCATCAGCGCCGTACCATCATATTCGCCAAGTTCGCTCAATGTCGGGCGCATGTGCCGGACCAGTTCAGCGTCAAAGTCGTCGGCTTTCTGGAAAATTCCGGCAGGACAGTGGCAGAAAAGCTTTTCCTTTGTTTTGAGTTGCTGGTGAACTTCAAGTCCCGACATAAAACCGATGCGGTCGTAATCAGCCTGGGTGGCATTTTTACGTGGGACATATCCAATCTTTTGTTGTGTTTCGGCATGATTGCGCCTGGGGTCGAAAATTTGTTTCATTGTATCAGCGGGAATAGTTATAAGAGTTTTCAAAATTACCCATTTTGTGAATATCCCGGTTGAATTGTTCATTAATTTTGGTAACATTGACTTTAGTATCTTTGCAATGCCATTCAGAACCCATGTCCAAAAATCGCCGGTCTGTTTTCATCCTCCTCCTGTTTCTAACCCTTCATGCATTTTCGCAGGAACAGGGAAAAACGAAAATTCAATATTCTGGTAACAGCCAGGAATTCAACAAAGATATTTATCCCGATGGTCCCAGAATCATAGGGAATGTGGTAATGAACCACGACAGCGCATTTCTATACTGCGACAGCATGTATGTAAATGAAGCTGAAAACAGGGTCATAGCTTATGGAAATGTTCGCATTAAACTCAGTGACACCCTGAACCTTTACAGCGATTCTGTGAGATACAGCGGAAACACCAAAATCGCGAATGCGTTCAGCAATGTGAAACTGATCGATAATCAAACAACACTGACCACCGACACACTGAACTATAACCGGAACACCCAGATTGCCCAGTATGACTACTGGGGGAAAATTGTCAATGATAAAAATGTACTGGTGAGCCATCACGGTTATTATTTCACGGATAAGAAAGAATTTTTCTTCAAGGAAAAAGTTTACATGGTCAACCCCGATTGCGACATGCATTCCGACACCCTGATGTACAACACGGTTACCGAAACTGCCTATTTTTTCGGGCCATCCCATATCATCAGCAAAGATAAACTGGATTCCATCTATTGCGAAAACGGCTGGTACAATACCCGGGCGGATGTGACGCGTTTCCGCGACAGGGCGAAGATCTATCACGAAGCAACCTTTCTGACCGGCGACAGCATGTTTTATGCTCGTAAAATCGGATTCGGGCAGGTGTTTCGAAATGCGCTGATGGTCGACACGATTCAGAACATCATTCTGATGGGAAATTATGGGGAGATTCAACGGGCAAAGGGGTTTGCATTTATGACCGATAGCGCGGTGAGCGTATTGGTCGACAACAAAGATTCATTGTTTATGCACGCCGATACGGTGCGGGCGCTCTTCGATTCAACCGAGAAAATTAAAAACGTTTTCTGTTACCATCAGGTGAAATTTTTCCGTCCCGATATTCAGGGGATGTGCGATTCACTCACTTATTTAAGCAAGGATTCGTGTCTGACCATGTATCATGATCCGGTGATCTGGTCGGATTCGAATCAGTTATCGGCCGATTCCATCAAGCTTACCATGCGCAACGGGCAGGCAGATTCATTGAAAATGTACAGTTCAGCTTTCATTGTATCAAAGGATGACACAGGAAGTTATAACCAGATCAAGGGAAGAAATGTGCTTGCCAAATTCCGCGACAATGACCTCTATAAAATCAATGTGATCGGAAATGCACAAACAATTTATTATGCCAGAGAGGAAGACAAGACCCTTATAGGGATCAACGTGGCTGTTTCAAGTGACATGCTGGTCTTTCTGGAAAAAAATCAGCTAAAATCCATCACCTATATCAACAATCCGGAAGCCCACCTCTTGCCCGAAAAATCAGTCCCGCCAAACGAACGGAAACTTAAAAACTTCAAATGGGAAGAAAACCGCCGGCCAAAGAAAAAGAGTGACATCTTCATCTGGTAACCTGTCCACCTGTCCACTTGCCCACCCTTTAAAACACAGAAACCTTCACATACTTCGTCGGGTTGGCTTTGATATCTTCTAAAAGAAGATTCAAATCTCTGGCCGCTTTTTCAACTTCCTTATAAAGTTGTTGATTGTTGAGCAGCTGGCCTACTGAACCTTCGCCTTTGTTTATTTTCAGTAGTATCAAATCAAGGTCGGTTACCGCTTTGTTCACCTGGGCAATTGTATAGGGAATCCTTGCTTTTGCAAGCGAATCGCTCAGATTGGAAAAATTGGTCAGGATATTGGTGATTTTGTCGTTATTCTGTTTAAGGTTATTGCTGATCGACTCAACATTGTTGATTATTTTAGACAGATTATTACGCTGTGAGGTCATCAGTGTATCAAGATTCTGCGTGGTATGCGCAATATTTCCAAGGGCTTGTTTGACATGCTCAATCGCTTCCACCAGATTATCACGGGTATTTTTGTTGAGTACTTCCTGAACGATGGTGGCAATACTGTCAATGGAACCTATAAGGTTTTCTGCCTTTGTTTTTAAAGGAAGCAACTGTTTATTTACCTCCTGTCCGAGGGTTGCTTCCGTTTGTGACAACAAGGTATCTCCGCTTTGGGCCATCACCTTTGAATCGCCGGGAACTATTTCCACCTCAGGCGAGCCAAGCAAACTTGAGCTGAAAATGCGGGCGCTTGAATTTTTCGCAATGGGATAATCACCCAGAATATAAAGTTCAACAATGATCTTTTGCGGGTTTTGCGGATCGAAATAGAGCTTTTTCACCTGACCGACTTTCAACCCTTTAATGGATATCGGATTGGCGGCAACCAAACCATTTACCTGATCGTACGTGGCATAGAATGTGCGGCTGGTTTTGAGCAATTCAAGTCCTTTGAGGAACATCAGTCCCCAGATGAGGATTGCAGTTGCAATCACAAAAACAACACCTACTTTAATCTCTTTTCTGATTTTCACGGCAACCTTATTTATGCAAACTTACAAATAAAAATATTATTTCCGCATGATCGAGTCAGCCTCTTCCTGTGAGATACGCTCCTCGTTTCTGAAAATTACGATAAAAGCATCCTTCACCCCCTTTTCCTTTACGCTGACCAGCAAACGCCTGGCATCAGTCATGTTGGTCTCATTGCCCACCGTATATTTATATAATCCGCCATGCCGGTAAACCTTCACATCACTAAACCTGGCCAATTTGGGCGATTCATCTCCAAGTTCCATCGGATCTGCTGCAATCTGAACCCTGTATGATAATTTGCCGGAATGTCCGACCACTTTCGGCTTTGGTTCAGGTGTTGCCTGGGCAGTGTCCGGTTTTTCAACGGTTGTATTGGCCCCGGCAATTTTTTTAAACGCCCTGAATATAGCGGTAGCAATATAATCCTGCCCCTTTGATGACATTAAAAACTTTTCTTCATCCGTATTGCTGATATAGCCAGCTTCAACCAGTACACTTGGCATGGTGGTTTTATACAGCACCAGAAAGCCTGCTTGCCGCACCCCCCGGTTATTCAGCCCGACACGTCCCTCCATTTGCGACTGGATTTCGGCGGCAAAATCGGTACTTTTATCCAGGTTCACATTCTGATTCATGGAGAAAATAATGTAGGATTCATCTGAATTTGGATCAAACCCATTGTAGGTTGACTGGTAATCAGACTCCAGCAGAATGGCTGCATTTTCCAGTTTGGCGATTTTCAGATTTGCCTCCGATTTATGCAACCCCATGATATAGGTTTCGGCTCCTTTGAGTGTGTGATTATTGTTTGCGTTGCAATGAATGGAGATAAAAAGATCTGCTTTTGATTCATTGGCGATACCTGCGCGTCGGTACAACTCAACAAAATTATCTTTATCACGGGTATAAATTACCTGCACATCCTTCATGAAACGCTGAATCATGATTCCAAGTTTAAGTGCAATGGCAAGATTGAGATTTTTCTCCTTCGACGCTGTTCCGATCGCCCCGGGGTCATGCCCGCCATGTCCCGCATCGATCACAACGGTATGGATGATACCCTGCCGCTGGGCATGAAGAACCCCTGTGAGCATCAGACAAAAAAATATGGTCAAACACCAGATAGAACGTGGCATCCGTGGTTTTGAATTGTTAAAGTATCTTAAAAAAGACGCGGGTTTCAATAATTTTGCTTAGTTTTGAAACCTGAAGAATAACGGTCTTCTACGCCTTTTTATTCTGAATTTTTAAAGTAAACAAAGATAGAATATTAACCTCAGAATTCAGAAAAGAAGTTGTTAACGAAATTATTAACAAGGTCTTTCCATTCTACGCTACTTTTGGTCCTTTTCTTCCTGCAAATCACGCACGTGGTCGCCCAGGATACGATCCGGCAACCAAAAGGAGATGTTGTCATTGTGCCACAAGGAAAGATTGATACTACCTACATCGATACTACCAGCGTTGATTCTATCAGACCCGCTATAAAAATTACCGGTAAAACCCAAACCGACAGCCTGGTAATAAAGCCAAAGAATAAGACTAAACTTGATGCAGCGGTTGATTATGCCGCCACAGATTCACTCCGCTTCGAAATCAAAGGCCAGAAGGTGTATTTATATAAAACGGCAAAGATTAAATATCAGGACATTACGCTTAATGCCGATTATGTAGAGATCGACTTCGTTAAAAACAAGGTTTATGCCACCGGCGCCAAAGACTCTATCGGAAAAGATGTTGGAATGCCCGACTTCAATGATGGGACCCAAAGCTTTAAATCAAAAACCATCAATTATAATTATACCACCAAAAGAGGTTATATCAACACGGTATTCACCAAACAGGATGAGGGATACCTGCACGGAACCGTGGTTAAAAAGATGGAAAACAATGTCACCTACATCAAATCAGGGTCTTATACTACCTGCGACCTGGAAGAAAATCCGCATTTTGCGTTCAAATTCAGCAAAGGAAAAGTCATTCCCGGAAAAAGGGTCATTACAGGTCCGGCCTACATGGATATTGCCAATGTTGCCACACCACTGCTGATCCCTTTTGGTTTTTTTCCAAACAAATCGGGGCAACGGTCGGGGATTATCATACCAACATACGGTGAATCTGCAAACCGGGGATTTTATTTCGAAAACTTTGGTTATTACTGGGCGGCCAGTCAGTACATGGATGTAACCGTTCTGGCCGATATCTATACTCATGGCAGCTGGGCCATCAAACCAACCATCAGGTATAATAACAGGTACCATTACAACGGCGCTTTCAATTTCAGCTATGCTGTGAATGTCCTTGGTGATCCTGATTCACCCGATTATCAGAAAACAAAAGATTTCCAGATACGCTGGGTGCACAGCCAGGACGGGAAAGCACGCCCCCACAGTAGTTTTTCAGCCAACGTCAACATTGTCAGCAATACTTTTAACAAATACAACCTTTCTTCAAGTACACAATCGTACCTGTCGAATACGTTTCAGTCCAGTGTGAACTATTCCACCAATTTCGCCGGTAAATATTACCTGAACCTCAACTTCAACCACAGTCAGAATACCATCAATAAAACCATCAACATTACACTGCCCCAGGTCTCGTTTTCAGTGAATCAGTTTTATCCGTTCCGGAGACAGAATCCGGTTGGAAAAGTACGCTGGTATGAGCAAATCAGCATGAAATACAACATGGATGCTGAAAATCACTACAATACGGTTGATTCAAACTTTCTAAAGGGGAAATGGGCCGATTCCATGCAAAATGGGATGCGGCATTCATTTCCGATCAGCGGAACGTTTCGTATCCTGAAGTTTTTCAACTGGTCAAATTCCGTGAACATTACGGACAGAATGTATCTGAAAACCATACGCAGGCAATATATCGATACTGTTTTCATTACGAGCGATACGATTACGGTTCAGCGTGACCTTCAAACCAACAATTATTCCGGTTTTGCCAATGCTTTTGACTTTTCCCTTTCATCATCCCTCAATACCCGGATATACGGAATGTATCAATTCAAAGGAAAAGGGTTGATCCGTGCAATCCGGCACATGGTAACCCCAACCGTTTCATTTTCTTATACTCCCAACTGGGGAGCGCCGGAACTGGGTTATTGGCGGGATGTTGCCAATAGTCCCTACACCGTTCCCACCCGGTATTCCATTTTCGAAAAGGGAATTTACGGGGGGCCGCCTGGTCAAAAGTCGGGAATAGTCTCTTTCGGCATCAGCAACAACCTTGAACTTAAGGTGAGAAACCGCAAGGATACCATCACCGGGATAAAAAAAATACCGCTCATTGACGATCTCAGCATCCGCTGTTCGTACGACATTGCGCGCGATTCGGTGAACTGGTCGCCCATCACCATCAGCGGACGCAGCTCGGTTATCAAAGGATTGACCATTCAATATGCCAGTACATGGAACATTTACACCCGTGATTCGCTCGGAAGATCTACCAACACAACAGAATGGAAGGCTAATCACCGGATCATCCGGCTCGACAATACCACCTGGGATGCAGGTTTTTCCTATTCATTGTCGTCGGATAAAGTAAAAGGCAAGAAAAAGACCGACAAAGGAACTCCCCAGGAGCGACAAGACATTGTTGACTATTACGATTACTATGTTGATTTCGATATCCCATGGAGTTTTTCATTTAATTACAACTTTCACTATGGAAAAGCATGGGTGAATACTGCCCACAAACGCGTAGAACAGATTACACAGACATTGGGGTTCAGCGGACAATTGAACATTACCCCCAAATGGAAAATTTCACTGGCAACCGGTTGGGATTTTGTGCACAATCAACTTTCCTATACCTCCATCGATGTTTATCGTGACCTGCATTGCTGGGAAATGCGCTTCGGCTGGGTCCCGAAAGGCGGACAGCAAAGCTGGAATTTTTCAATCAATGTGAAGGCCTCACTGCTACAGGACCTCAAATTGAATAAAAAACGGGATTTCAGGGATTATGCAAATTAAGGAAAGTCAAAAATCAAAAGTCAAAAGTCAAAATGCAAAAGTCAAATGTCAAAGGTAAAATAGCACAAATCCGTCATTCGTCATTCGTCATTCGTCATTCGTCATTCAAATATCATAAATATGAAAAAAATCATTTCCACCCCCGATGCTCCCAAAGCGATAGGTCCTTACAGTCAGGCTATTGAAGTCAATGGCACCTTATATATCTCTGGGCAGATTCCGATCGATCCGGCTACCGGGAAATTTACAGAAGGTGGCATCACGGAGCAAACCGAACAGGTGATGAAAAACATTGGCGCCATTCTAAAGGCAGCTGGTTATACGTATGGGGATGTGGTTAAATCAACCTGCCTGCTGAGTGATATGGATAATTTCGCTGCCATGAACGCGGTTTATGGAAAGTATTATTCCGAAAATCCGCCTGCCCGGGCAGCTTATGCCGTGGTTAAATTGCCTATGGGCGCTTTGGTGGAAGTGGAGACGGTGGCTTCAAGGTAAACTTGCCCATCATCACCATCCTGTTTTCCTGCATAATTTTCCAATAATAGAGCCCTGGCTTAAACCCTTTCGTTTTCAGGAGATAAGCGCTGGTATGATATAAAGGTATCCGGGATATGGTAATTCCCTGATTGTTCATGATCACCATAGAAATTCCTGTCATGTCATCGTACCCTTGCCAGGCAAACCTGACCTCACTCCCCGGGAGGACGATATCATTTGCATCGGGTGAAATCAGTTTAAACTGATCTGAACCTGCACCCGAGCCGATTAGCAGCTCAAACTCGGCAAGCGACTTGAAGTTTTTTCCCATCAAATCATCCTTTGTAGTGTTTTGATTGGGAATAGCGCGATACATTTTATCAGATTCTGCTGTTTTTTGATGATTTTTCCGGGTAGGATCTTTCAGAAAATATCTGGGGGTTGTTTCCGTATTAGTCCAAAGGAGGTAGAATATTCCGAAAATAATGGCCAAACACAGCATAGAAGCCACCAATAAAATATAGTCCATCAGCCTGGAGCCGCCTGAATTACGACGGGAGGTCGCTTTAATCTTTTTCATCAGGTCCTGAAGTTCCGTGTCTTTTAGAAAACGGTTTAAACATGCATCAAGATAAACTTCAGACCGAAGCAACGGATTTTCATTCATCCGTTTTTGAAAAATCGCCTTTTCCTTTTCGTCAAGCTCCCCCTCATTATAGCGATCAATCCAGTCAAATGTGATTTCATTTTCCATGGTGTCTTACTAAATGGTGACATTCCGGGTCGTTTATAATTTTTTTCCGTAGCAATTGTTTGCACGAATACTTTCGTGTTTTCACGTACACATCGTCCTTGTATTTCAATAGCCGGGCAATCTCCTTGTACGAAATTTTCAAACAATAAAGTTGAAGGATCCGTATACATTCTCCAGGCAGTTTCATGAGATTTTTATAGAACAAACGGTCTTGTTCCAGGGCAAACTCATCGAGGCACTGGTCTTGATGGACATATTCGGCTTGTTCCTCCTGCACCTGGCAATCGGCCTGATAAAGCAAGAGATACCTGCGTTCAAGCCGTTGCAGCCAAAGGTTTTTACAAATCGCCATGAAATAGGTTTTCAAACTGCTGTTCAGTTTGAACGGCTGTTGCAGGCTTTGGGTGTATAAGGCGATCAGGGTATCATGGAACAAATCCTCCATGTCCTGCTGGGTTCCCGAATTGTGAAGCAAATAATGCCTGACACTCGGAAACAATTTCTGATATAAATAATCAATGCAACTGCTGTCCCTTCGCCGCAGTCCGTCAATTAGCTCTTCATCTGAATACTTGAACATCATAGGTGCGATTTCTTCAGGTTAATCGGTAATTAATCAAAAGGTGAGCCCATTGTTAATAACTTTTTGAAACCTGCTCTTCTGCTGATGGATAATTTATTGTCAGTCAGCTTAAAACCATCTTAATAAGAAGATGTTCACAACAAAGACAATTCAGGTGCGCATAAGGTTGCATATGAAATATCCGGAATGGTATTAATATTTTGCAATAATCCCAACTTGTGACGTGTCAGTTGCAATAATTGCAGTAAATTTATGGCATTAATTTGACACCACTTATTGCAACCCTGAAATACATGGAGAAAAAGACCAAAAGTATTACCATTACTCAATTTGATTACATCATTAGAAATGTAAATGATGAAGAGGTTGATATCCATGGACATCCTAACCATTACAGCGAATATGATCACGACGGACGACCGTTGAAGGAAATCAAATACAACCGCCGGGGAGAATTTGAAGAGATGCTCGAATATGGCTATGATGATCAGGGCCATCTCGTTCGTGAGTCGTATTATCCACTGGAAAATGAAATAGCGGAGGAGAAAACTTTTATCCGGGATGAAACCGGGGTGGTGTTGCAGGCCCTGAAGAAATATCAGGATGGGTCGCTTGATACCATTTTATATGAATACAATGAATCGGGACAACTGATTAAAAGGACGACAACCACAGATGAAGACGAAATTGATCAGGTTGAAACCTTCGAATGGGAAAACGGAGAAATTGTAAACCACCAGATTTTCGATGAAAATGGTGAATTAATTTCAGACATCGATGAAACCAACATCAAACCTGGTCAAAGCCGGATAACACACAATGATAAAGGCCAGGTAATTACGGAGGAGGAGATTGATGAGGATGGTGATGTTTACATGACCGTTAACCGCACCTATAACGAAAATGAGCTGCTGGAAGAGGTTGATGTATCTGTCGACGGTCAGGGGCGGGCCATCAGCCGCCATTATTTTCTTAAATATGAATATACATTCTTTGAATAATCAACGTTATAACCTGCATGAAAAGCTATCTCCTCATTCTCCTCAGTGCGATTTTACTGGTCCCCTTCATGGGATGCAAAAAGAAATCATTTGACCCTACAACCAAAAGCCGTGAAAATTTTATCGGAACCTGGAAAGGCAGCATCTCTACCTTTAAAAACAACCAGTTGGTGAAAGAAAATGGTACCATTGTGATATATGCCAATGCCGGAGTCACGGCCCTTTCCGGCGTTATATTCATGAAAGAAACCAGCGTATTTCATGAGTTTCAGTTCGTTGACGGTACCCTGTATTTCAAGGTGGTGAACAGTGACCCTGCCAACCCGATCTGTCAAAACTGGAGCCTTGGAGGTTATGCCCTATTTTCTTCGGAAAGCGCCATCGAAATCCGTATCACCGGGAATGAGTGCGGACAACTGGGAAGTGAATATGTAAACTGGACCGGATACATGGGACAGGTTCAGGTTTCACCCGATTCAGTTCAATATTATAATTTTGCAAAAGCTGGTAATTCCTGGACCTATAAAACGACCCTTAAAAACGGCGATACCTGCCAGGTTCAAAAGCTGGTTAGCCAGACATCAGGAAGCTACACTTATAGCGGGGCAACTTCACAAACCTGCGGATGGGCAGGGCAGAACATGACTTTCAAATGGGAGGTTTCCCCCTCCGGATTTTCAATTGTAAATGATACGACCCTGAGCAATAAACCATTTACCTTTCCCATCAATGCAAAGCTCGGTGTTGTTTACAGTGCCTATTTCAATTCCGATACCACCACCGTTACCCTAACTGATACGAACCTGGTGGTCATCACCCCGGCCGGGAATATCACCTGCGTGCGGTTCCGGTACACCGAGCCGGTTTATTCAGGCATTGTAAAAATCAAAAAAACGGCATACCTGTGGTTAAATACCAGGTATGGCATTATCAGACAGGAAGTTCTGAACCCTGTTGATTCAACCAGCGTACAACTTCAGGAATTGTCGGCAAAAAATTTCTAACGAAAGTTAAAACAGATCGCTGATCAGTGAATCTTCGACCCGGTTTGGCAGTGTTACTGTGAGCCGTGGTTCATCCTCCATGGCCCGTTTAATCGCAAAGATGGCTTCATCGTTGCGCGCCCAGGCCCGTCGGGCAATGCCATTGTTTACGTCCCAGTGAAGCATTAAACGCAACCGTCGGGCAGCATCATCGGTACCATCGAGCAACATGCCGAATCCCCCGTTGATCACTTCACCCCAGCCAACACCTCCACCATTGTGAATGGAGACCCAGGTAGCGCCACGGAATCCATCGCCGATCACATTCTGAATGGCCATATCGGCTGTAAATTCAGACCCGTCATAGATGTTCGACGTTTCACGGTAAGGAGAATCGGTGCCTGAAACATCGTGATGATCCCGTCCGAGAACAACAGGCGCCGAAATTTGTCCGCTTTTGATCGCCGCATTAAAAGCTGCCGCAATTTTTGTCCGGCCTTCACAGTCGGCATAGAGAATGCGGGCTTGTGATCCAACGACCAGCTTGTTTTTTCCGGCTTCGCGAATCCAATGGATGTTGTCACGCATCTGCATTTCTGTCTCCTTTGGGGAGGTCGCAGCAATTTCCTCCAGAACGGAGGCTGCAATCCTGTCAGTTATATCGAGATCGGCAGGATTACCGGAAGTACAAACCCAACGGAAAGGGCCAAAGCCATAATCAAAGAAAAGCGGCCCCATGATATCCTGTACATACGAAGGATAAATAAAAGTATTATCAGGATTCAACACGTCAGCACCGGCACGTGATGCTTCGAGCAGGAAGGCATTGCCATAATCCCAGAAATACATGCCATTTCCGGCCAGCTTGTTGATGGCATCGACCTGGCGACAAAGAGAATTCTCGACGGCGAACTTGAATTTTTCCGGGTCCTTGACCATCATGGCATTGGATTCTTCAATGGTAAGTCCAACCGGATAATACCCGCCCGACCATGGGTTGTGCAGCGAAGTTTGATCAGAACCGAGTTCGATCTGCAATTCATGCGCCGCAAAATATTCCCACAAATCAACCACGTTTCCCTGATAGGCCAGCGATACCGGCTCCCGGTTGCACACTGCCTGCAGCATCCGGCGTGTGAGTTCATCAAGGTCGGTAAATACTTCGTCAACCCATCCCTGGTCATGACGTTTTTTAACCACCAAAGGGTTGATTTCCGCTACCACAGCAATGGCGCCGGCAATGACTGCGGCTTTGGCCTGTGCGCCCGACATGCCACCCAATCCGGAGGTTACGAATACCGTGCCACCGATGGTGTCGGCAGAAACTTTACGGGCTGCATTTAAAATAGTGATGGTTGTGCCATGTACAATTCCCTGCGGACCGATATACATGTACGACCCGGCCGTCATCTGCCCGTACTGTGTAACCCCAAGTGCATTGAATCGCTCCCAATCGTTTGGCTTTGAATAGTTTGGAATCATCATGCCATTGGTCACCACCACCCTGGGGGCATCCTTATGCGAAGGGAAAAGTCCCATGGGATGTCCCGAATACATGACCAGTGTTTGTTCATCGGTCATGGTGGCAAGATATTTCATGGTAAGCAGGTATTGTGCCCAGTTCTGAAAAACTGCGCCATTGCCGCCATAGGTAATCAGTTCATGGGGATGCTGTGCCACTGCAGGATCGAGATTATTCTGGATCATCAGCATGATGGCCGCAGCCTGGAGCGAACGGTGAGGGTACTCATAGATATTGCGGGCATGCATTGCATAATCCGGACGGAAACGGTACATGTAAATACGTCCGTACTTTTTCAACTCTGCTGCAAATTCCGGGGCCAGAATGGCATGGTGTTTTGCATCGAAATACCGCAATGCATTCCGCAATGCCAGAATTTTCTCTTTGGCCGAAAGGATATCCTTCCGCACCGGAGCATGATTTGCTGCCATGTCAAATGGTCTCAAGGCAGGTAATTCCGCAGGAATACCCAGCAGAATATTATTTTTAAAATCGTTTGCTTCCATAAAATACAGGCTAAATTATTATAACAAATTATTTTTTAATCACCATGACCCCACCCCTGACCCTCCCCTTGGAGGGGAGGGGGATCCCTGTCACCCTAAATCCGTTCTTCCACGGGCTTTAATATCTGGAACATAAACTCCCTTGCCCTGAAGAGCTGGGCTTTTACCGTACCGAGCGGCAGATTGAGTTCAACGGCAATCTCCTCATACGACCATTCTTTAAAATACCTCAAGTCAATCATCAAACGGTAATGTGGTTTGAGTTTCTCCACCACTTCCCGCATCAGTTGGATCTTCTGCTTTTCAATAATCTTCTCTTCCGGGTCAAGTCCATCCGATGGAACATTGGCGGGTGCATTTATTGGCTCTCCATCCTCATCAAAAAAGTTGTCGGAAAAATGGATACGTTTACTTCTTCTTAAAAAATCGATGCAATTGTTGGCTGCAATTTTAAAAAGCCAGGTGCTGAAGGCAAATTCAGGTGTGTATTGTTGAATATTTTTAAAAGCCTTGCCAAAAGCCTCGATGGTAAGATCTTCAGCATCCGTAGCATTGCTGGTCATCTTCAGCATCATGAAATAAAGGGAGTCGCGGTACTGATTCAGCAATTCGGCATATGCCTTCTGATCACCATGGTCACGGGCATTCTGAACCAGGAAATAATCACGCTGAGCCTTTTCAGTAAGATGCGCGGCTACTTCCATCGGGTAGGTTTACGTATAACATTGGAAACCAATATTCCGGCATTGAACAGCAAAAGCAGCAATTCATAAAACGGCAAAAAAGGCACCAGATCCTTTTCATTTAACCGCTTCATACATCCGGCAAACACAAGGTACTGCGAAATTAACCGGAGCACGAATATTCCCAGCGCCGGAATGGCCGACCAGTTGAGGGCAAGCAGCAGGATAAAAAAAGTATAAAATGCAACCTGGGTGAAGGCATATAACCCCAACAGCATTTTATGTTTGAACTTATACAAATGACTTGTTGAAAGATGGCGTTTTTTCTGGGTAATCCAATTTCCAAGCGTTTCCTTTGGTTCTGATAAAGTATAACTGCCGGGATGAACCATGATGGTTGTATTGGTTCGGTTGGCAATCCGGTTGATAAAAAGATCATCATCGCCGGAGCGAACGCGGTAATGAGCGATGAATCCCTGATTTTTATAAAAAACCTGTTTCAGATATGATAAATTTCGCCCAACGCCCATGTATGGAATACCGGCCAGCGCATAGGAAAGGTACTGAATTGCAATGTGTGCTGTATCGAACCTGATCATTTTATTAAGCAACCCGGCGCTGCGATAATATGGACTATAACCCAGAACAACCTCGGTTTTGGGTCTGAACGCTGATTGCATATGCGTGATCCAGTCATTAGAGGCAGGTTTGCAATCGGCATCCGTTAGCAATACCATGTCAAACTTTGCTGATTTAATCCCAATCGACAGCGGGAATTTTTTTCCGGAGAAAAAATTAAGGTCTTCCCGCATGTGCACGGTCGTCAGATGCGGATATTTTTCTTCCAGACTGGTGAGGAGATATTGCGTATCATCATCAGATGAGTGATTTACAACCAATACTTCATACTCAGGATAATCCTGTTGCAGGATCAGCGGGAGAGTTTCTTTCAGGTGGCGATATTCATTGTGAGCACAGATCACCACTGAAACCGGTTTTTGAGCTGCGGTGCTTTCAGGATTCCTGTAACGACCAAGCCTCCAGAAAATTACCCAGTAAAAAATCTGCTGAACCACAAACACAAATGTAAAACTGCTCAGCAAAACGAGCGGCAACAATTCCCTATCAAACAGATAATCAATCATCAATAAAAAATATCTTAATAAAGGGCAAAGTTATCAATTCTCCTTATAAAAAAACCGGTTTTGTGAATAAAATCAACGTGTGGTTGAAAAGAAGAACCCTTACCTTTGCCGCAATTTCCCCAATACATGCAATTTGAATTTCGACATTTCACATCGCGATAAAAACACCTCTGCCCGGGCTGGCATGCTCACCACCGACCATGGAGCAATTGAATCCCCGTTTTTTATGCCGGTTGGTACAGCAGGCACTATAAAAGCGCTGCATATCAAAGATTTGCGGGATGAGATCAAAGCGCAGATCATGCTTTCAAACACCTACCACTTATATCTCCGGCCTGGTACCGATATCATTGCCGCTGCCGGCGGACTCCATAAATTCAATGGCTGGAGCAAACCAATTCTCACCGATAGCGGGGGTTACCAGATATATTCGTTGGGTGATATCCGCAAGTTTACAGATGACGGCGTTATCTTTCAATCGCACATTGATGGGTCAAAGCACGTTTTCACACCGGAAAAGGCCATAGATGTTCAACGTTTGCTGGGCGCCGACATCATTATGGCTTTTGATGAATGTACCCCCTTCCCATGCGATGAAGCTTATGCCAGAAAATCAATGAAACGCACGCATTACTGGCTTACCCGTTGCATGACCCATTTCAACCAGACGGAATGTACGCATGGTTACACCCAAAGTCTGTTTCCCATCGTACAAGGCAGCGTCATTCCGGCGCTGCGGGTTGAATCAGCAAGGTTTATCTCCGACCAGGGGGCTCCGGGCAACGCCATTGGCGGTTTATCTGTTGGCGAGCCTGCCAGCATGATGTACGAAATGACCGCGCTGGTATGCGCTATACTTCCCGATGATAAACCACGTTATCTGATGGGCGTTGGAACACCGGCAAACATTCTTGAAAGCATCGCACTGGGTATTGACATGTTCGACTGTGTGATGCCTACCCGCAATGGGCGAAACGGCATGCTCTTCACACGGAACGGAATCATCAACATTAAAAATGAAAAGTGGAAAAATGATTTTTCACCACTGGAGGCAGAAGGCGAAGTATTTTGCGACCATCAATACAACAAGGCATTTTTGAGACATCTGTTCATGTCGAAGGAGATCCTGGGCGCTATGATTGCAACCATGCACAACCTGGGATTTTATATCTGGCTGATGAAGGAGGCCAGGGAAAAAATCATGCAGGGAACTTTTTCATCGTGGAAAGAGACGATGGTGAAACAGTTGATGCAAAGGATGTAATGATTCAAAAGTCAAAAGTCAAATGTCAAATGTCAAATGGTAAAAGGGTAAAATATTGAGAATGCGGACCATTGATCTTTATATCATTAAAAAATTCCTGGGAACCTTTTTCTTTACCCTGGTGCTGCTGATATTTATCGTGATCGTTTTCGATATTTCAGAGAAAATTGATGATTTTTTACGTCATGATGCTCCACTGAAGGCCATTGTTTTTGACTACTATCTCAATTTCGTGCCCTATTTCATCAACCTTTTCAGTTACCTGCTCACCTTCATTGCTGTCATCTTTTTCACCTCCCGGATGGCTTCAGATTCTGAAATAGTCGCTATTCTTAGCAGCGGTATCAGTTTCAAGCGCATGCTGTTCCCATATTTCATCTCGGCGGTGGTGCTTGGCTTGCTCTCCTTTTTTCTGGCAAACTTCATTATTCCATACACCAACCGGAGCATGTTTGCCTTTGAAAAGCGATACATCAATGACCCGAAAGAATTCAGCGATCAGAACATCCACAAACAAATCCGCCCGGGAACCTTTATCTATCTTGAAAACTTCAATGTACACACCAATGCAGGCTGGAAATTCTCGATCGAGAAATTTGACGGACGAACGCTAACCTATAAACTAAATGCAGAACGCATTGAATGGGATAGTTTAAGGTTGCGATGGAAGATTTCAAATTATTACGTACGGCGTATGAATGGGATGAAAGAGTCAATCACCAAGGGCGTCAGTCTCGACACCGTGATGTCATTCAAACCTGCAGATTTTACCGAAGATATCGAAGAGGTGAAAACCATGAATTATTTCACGCTGAGGGAACATATCAAAGACAAAGAGTTACGTGGAGATTCCGATGTGATCAAATACAAAGTCAAGAAGTATGAACGGATCGCTTTCCCATTTGCAACACTCATCCTTACCATGATCGGCGTATCCGTTTCTAGCAGAAAAGTTCGCGGAGGCATTGGATTTCATCTTGGTCTTGGACTGGCCCTTACCTTTATTTACATCCTTTTCATGCAGATTTTCACAGTTTTTGCTACTTTTGGTGATCTCCCTCCGCTGATCGCTGTTTGGATTCCCAATATCATTTTCTCATTTATCGCTTTGTTCCTATACAGGATTGCACCGAAATGAAATGTCAAAATGCAAAATGCAAATGGCAAAAGTCAAAATGAATGGCAAAAGTCAAAATGCAAATGGAAAAAGGAAAAAAGGGAATCAGAGGCGTGGTGAGACCCAGGTGAAACAATTTGAAAATTGGTTTCCAAAGTTTGGACGTTC
>JBAXFM010000068.1:0-20574 GCA_037139855.1 Bacteroidota bacterium | reverse complement strand
GAAGCGCAACGCCGGATTTTTAAAGCCACTTCAAACGAGGATCTGAATTTCTTTCTCAGCATCATCGGCGAAAACAACACCATTCCGGTGATTGTGACGGACGAAACCGGTAAAATCATGAATGCCAGAAACATCAACATTGATTCAGGCAAAATGCTGGAAGGTGATATAAAAGAGGAATTTTCGGTTTATCCCCCGATTGTGGTAACCTATTATCTCAACAAAAAAATCTATCTCTACTACAAAGACTCCAATATTTTTGCCCAGTTGAAAAAGGGGCTGGACGACCTGATAAAATCCTTTTTTTCCGAAGTGATCCTCAACTCAGCCTCGGTGCCGGTTATCATTACCGACAGTACCGGAAAATATGTGTACCAGTCGGGAAATATTCCGCCAGACAAGCTTCAGAATAAGGTGTGGGTGGCAAAAACACTGCAATCGATGGCTTCGCAGAATACCCCCATCAAGGTTGACCTGGCTGATACCGGTTTGCATTATATTTATTACCAGGATTCATTTCTGCTGACTCAACTGAACTATTATCCGATCGTGCAATTGGGCGTCATATTTGTTTTCCTGATGATTGCCTACCTCCTTTTCAGTTTTGCACGCAAATCGGAACAAAACCAGGTATGGGTGGGCATGGCCAAGGAAACCGCCCATCAGCTTGGCACACCGCTATCATCCATGGTAGCCTGGATGGAGCTGCTAAAACTGAAGGGACTCGACGCGGAAACCGTCCACGAAATTGAAAAGGATGTTCAACGGCTGGAGACCATTACCGACCGGTTTTCAAAGATCGGATCAACCGCCAAACTTGAAAAGACCAACATCGTGGCCGTAGTGCACGACACGGTGAGTTACATCCGTTCCCGGATTTCAGCCAAGGTTATTTTTGATATTAAACCCGGGCGCGACCATGAAATTCTCATCCCGCTGAACCTTCATCTTTTTGAGTGGGTCATCGAAAACATTTGTAAAAATGCCGTGGATGCCATGGAAGGCAATGGCCATGTGAACATTGAAATTACCGACGATGTTGACCATATCCACATCGACATTGGCGATACCGGCAAGGGGATTCCCAAATCGCGGTTTAAAACCATTTTCCGGCCCGGATATACAAGCAAGGCCCGGGGTTGGGGACTTGGCCTTACCCTCACCAAAAGGATCGTGGAGAACTACCATTCCGGCAAAATCTTCGTGAAATCCTCAACGCTTAACAAGGGTACCACTTTCCGCATCATCCTGAAAAAATAGTCCCTTGGCCGGAATCTACATTCATATCCCCTTTTGCAAACGCAAATGCCATTATTGTAACTTCTTCTCGCTGGCCTCCCAAAAAGGGAGAGCGCCGTTTCTGAATGCATTGAAAAAAGAGATTGCAGCCACCCGCAACTACCTGTCGGGGGAGCCTGTGAACACCATTTATTTTGGAGGTGGAACACCTTCGCTATACCGGCCCGGGGAGTTGCAGGAGGTGATGGAGGAAATAGCCTCACCCCCTGACCCCTCTCCCAGGGGAGAGGGGAGAATCTTTCCCTCGGCAATCAGGGAGGGGAGCGTGCTATCAGAGGTTACACTGGAGCTTAATCCGGAGGATGTGACGGAAGAGTATGTGGCAGAGCTGAAGAAGACGTGGTTCAACCGGTTTAGCCTGGGGGTGCAGTCGTTTTTGGATGAGGATCTGGTTTACCTGAACCGGTCGCATTCGGCGGGGCAGGCATTGCAGGCTGTAAAATTATTGCAGTGGGCAGGATATGAAAACATCAGCATTGATTTGATTTATGGCATCCCATCCTCCACGCCGGCAAGGTGGGAGAAGAATCTTGAAACCGCTTTTTCGCTCGGCATCACGCACATTTCAGCCTACGCGCTTACCATTGAACCGCGAACACCGCTTGCCTGGATGATCGGCAATCAAAAATCAGCCCCGGTGAGCGATGAATCGCAGGTGGAACAATTTAAAATGCTGATGAAAAAAACGAAGGAACAGGAATTCCTTCAGTATGAAATCTCCAACTTTTGCAAACCCGGCCGCCACGCCCTTCACAATACCAATTACTGGAAAGGGATTCCATACCTGGGTCTTGGTCCATCCGCGCACAGTTTCAACGGATCTTCCAGGCGTTGGAACATTTCCAATTTGTCGGAATATATTACAGTTACTGAAAAAGGCGGTTGTCTGTTTGAAGAAGAAGAATTGACCAACATCCAGAAATACAATGAATATGTAATGACCTCATTGAGGACGATGTGGGGATTCAACCTGGAGAAAATAAATGACGAATTACAAGTGACGAATGACGAATTGATCAGGAAACAGGCCTTAACCTTTGTTCAGCAGGGTTGGCTGACAGAAAAATCCGGGGTATATTTTCTCACCGATGATGGAAAACTTTTTGCCGACAGGATCGCCTCTGACCTGTTTTTGACGGAAGATGAAGTATGAAACATGGGGTTTCATCCGGTTTTTCATACCAGACATCAAAAAAAAACGGAAATCACGAAATCATTGCCCATTTTTGTGAAAAAATCGGTGTTATGGGTTTTAAAAACCTTTTTCAAAAGGGGAAAAAGCATTTTATTCTTCAGCAGGGGCTTTTCTGGCTGATCAGCATCATCATCTTTACCGTTGTGCTTATTTACACCCGGGGCGATTTTAATTTTTACAATATCGACCTTCGCCTGGCGCTGAGCATTCTGATCACGGTCGGTTTCCTGGCCATATCAGTGTATATCAACCTGCTTTGGTTGATACCGGTATATTTCAACAAGAGAAAATACCTGCTGTTTACCATCCTGGAAATTGCCAACATCCTGCTTTTCATCTTATTGAATTATTATGTCACCTACTTTTTTGAGGGGGGCAAGCATCCAGCGAATTTTTTCACAGAATTTATTGCAGAGTTTATCCTGGTTCTCCTGTTTCTTATCCTGTCGACGTTGCTCAAGTTTACGCGCGATTCAATCACCCTGCAGGATGTGGAGTTGCGGATGAAGGAGGTGGAAAAGCAGAAGATTGAAGCTGAACTGAGGGCGCTGAAAGCCCAGGTGAATCCTCATTTCTTTTTCAACACCCTGAACAGCCTGTATGCCCTGAGTCTCGACAAGTCGGATAAGGCGCCCGAGCTGATCCTGAAACTTTCTGACCTGATGCGTTATGTAATCTATGAATCAAAAGATGACTTGGTGTCGGTAGAAAAACAACTGGAATTTCTTCAGAGTTATGTGTACCTCGAACGGTTGCGGTCGCAGGAAAGTCTTGATATTCAGTTTAACATCCATGGAGATCATCTTGAAGTAAAAATCGCCCCGCTGATTTATCTGGCATTTATTGAAAATGCTTTTAAACATGGCGCAAAATCCGAAAGCGATCATCCATACATCCATATTGCATTTGACCTTGCTTACAATGACCGGGTGATCTTTACCATCGAAAACCGCAAAGATCCTTTCCAGGTAAAACAGGCCGACGGTGGATTCGGATTGTCGAATGTGAAAAAACGGCTCGAACTGCTTTATCCCGGCCGCCATGAGTTGAAAATCATTGAGTCATCAACCCATTATCGGGTAGAATTAACTATTTTCGTAAAATGAATATCAGGTGTTTGATCATAGATGATGAGCCGTTGGCACAGCGTGTCATCGAGCGATATGCAGAGAACGTTCCGTTTCTCGAAATCGTTCAGAAATGCAACAGCGCGGTGGAGGCAATTGACGTGCTGCATAACCGGGAGGTTGACCTGTTATTTCTCGACATCAACATGCCCAGGCTGAATGGGATGGATTTTCTGAAAACCCTTAAAAATCCGCCGTTGGTCATTGTCACCACGGCCTATGCCGAATTTGCCATCCAGGGGTACGAACTTGATGTGGTTGATTATCTGATGAAACCGTTTGCTTTTGACCGTTTTTACAAAGCTATTCAGAAAGCAGAAGAGTTGATCAAGGGTAAAGATCTGCGGCATACCGAGAACAAAGAGCCGGATAAACAGGATGATACTTTCATTTTTATCAAATCCAGTAAAAAGACCTATAAGGTCAACCTCGAAGACATTCTGTATATTGAAGCTCTGGGAGATTATGTTAAAATCTACACCACCGATAAAATGATCATCAGTTACCAATCGCTGAAAAATATCGAAACCTTATTGCCTTCCGGCTCTTTTCCCCGCATCCACAAGTCATTTATCATTGCCCTGTCGCGCATCGACCTGATTGAAGGCAATCATGTTAAAATCAAAGACCGGCTGGTACCGATCGGTACCAATTTCAAGATGGAGTTTGAAAAATTGATCAAATCAATTTAATTTCAACTTACCGTCATTGACATTTCCTGAGCCTGAAATTGGTTGATTGCCATTTTTCTACTCAGTCTTTCGAACACCTGACTGAAAAGGCGTTGCCCCTGGATGAAGTGTATTTGGATACACTGGGATTATACTCGTTAAGTCCCCGTGCAATCGCCCGCTCTGAGCCAGAGGCCGTCGAAGTCCAATACATTGAACCTGCATAAATCCCCGCGGTAAATGACCAGAAATTATTCAGGTAGAAAAAACCATGCTGGTACGAATCGAACCCGTTGACCAACAGCAGATCCTTCATTGGTCCTCCTGCCTGACCAGGGCCGTTATTGTTGGCCAGCATGACATTCCACTCATCGGAGGAGGGTACGTGCCATCCGGGAGGGCAAAGGCCCTGGGAGCCGGAGATGGTGGTGTAGTTCATGAGCTCGTCCCACTGATAGAATGTTGAATATTGAACATTGAATGACGAATATCGATTGAATTTTTCTGCCACGCAGTTGTCGGTTTGCGGAACTAAATCGTCAATCGTCAATCCGAAATCCAAATTTGAAGCCATCCAGCACTGGCTTCCGATGAGGACAGTCGGGTATGTCTTCCCGTCGCGGATGTCGGTGATAAAATTACCGCAGGTGAAGGCTGAACCGGTGTACTGATGAAGGTGCGAGATTGCAGAAGCTGCGCAGGATTCCACATTGGCATAGGTGTACGTAATCGTATGTGTTCCAGGGCCGGCAATACCAGGATCATAATACCCTGCGGAGACCCCGTTTCCTGAATAGGCCCCTCCCAGGGGAAGACCGCCCCGGAGCAGGATGGGTTGGGCGCCTGCGACGGTTATCGTATCAAAACATGGTGAGAAGGTGACCACCGGGTTACCCCGGACCGTCATGGTGATTGAATTGCCCGCGGCCGGGTTGTTCGTTACGCAGTTGAGGCTGGAAGAAAGCGTACACTGAACGAGATCACCATTTACCGGAACATAGGAATAGTTCGGAGCGTTTGATCCGACAGGAACGGTATTGACCTTCCACAGGAAAACTGGCAGGATACCGCCATTGACCGGTACCGCTGTGAAATTCACCGGAAGGCCCTGGCAAACAGGGTTGGCTGAAACCGTCACCGACACACTTACCGGCAGATAAGTATTGACCGTCATGGTGACCGGGGCAGCGGTGGCCGGGTTGCCGGATGTGCAGGTTTCGGATGAGGTGAGCGTACAGGTTATCACATCATTGTTCTGCGGAACGTACGTGTAAACCGGGTTGTTTGTCCCGGCGGCGGTACCATTCACGTTCCACAGGTACCCGGGCAGGGCACCGCCGTTTGAAGGCACTGCCGTGAACGTCACCAGGGTGCCTGCACATACCGGGTTGGAGGATGCGGTGACCGACACACTGACTGGCAGATTGGGATGTACTATCATAATGACCGGAACGGAGGTTGCCGGGTTTCCTGAGGTGCAGGTCTCAGATGAAGTGAGGGTGCAGGTCACTACATCATTGTTCTGCGGAATATAGTTGTAAACCGGGTTGTTTGCCCCTGCGGCGGTACCGTTCACCTTCCACTGGTATGCGGGGATGTTGCCGCCGTTAGCGGATGCGGCAGTAAAGGTCACGGATGTTTCGGCGCAAATGTTATTGGCAGAAGAGGATATCGTGACCGAAACTGGCAAAACGGGGTTGACGGTCTCCTCAACCGTATTCGATTCAGCCGCCTGGTCCCAATTGGTCTTGCAATTGACCCTGGCGATCCGTTTATACCATGTCGTCTGTGAAATTGCCCCTGTCGTGTACGAAGGGGAATTGCTTCCCGGAATATCTGCAAAACCGATCGTTGCGCTCGTTGTTGATTGCTGCCATTTGAACTCAAGCGTACCGGTGGCACCTGAAGGCAGCTGGATATTGGTAAGGGTGGCAGGAGAAAAGCTTCCGCAGCCGCTCTGATCTCCGCTGATCGTTCCTCCAAGGGTGGGATTGATGCAGGGATTCCCGTCGCTCCAGAACACCACGGATGAATCTGATTTGATGCCGAGAACCTGGGCGTAAACATAATCTGTCCCGGGTATTGTGCCTGTCTGGGTGTAACAGTACTGGGCGTTGCCGGCCAGGTCGGTATAGGCATTGCCCAAAAGGGGATTGATCCCGCCCACATGAAAATTGACCAGGGCCCCAGCGACATTGTTATTCAGGTTGTCTTTGACGTTGGCAGTGAGGCATACATTGGTGATATTCAGCTGCCCGTAGGCGGTATCAGGCGATAATGTAATGGTGTCGATGGAAACTATAGGCGCCAGGGATTCTCCCCCTGAATATCCGTATGATTCGGCGTATGCCCAGCCATAAACAAGAACACCGAAAGGAATGGTACCGTTAAATGTATGCGACCCGCCGGTCATGGTTCGCTGGGCAGCGTAATAATTGGTCGTTCCGATCTGGACGAAGGCGCTTGCCGGGATCAGCACGCCGTCCTCGTAAATTGATCCCAGGGCATTGTCCGGCGCCAGCACGTTAACCCAATGCTGGACCCCGGTTGTATTGGCCAGGGTTACATTGCAAATAGTGTAGCTGGTAAGAAACTGATCCTTCGGCGGGATGAGCATCATGAATGGATCCCCGATACCGGCGGCGCAGGTGGACCCTTTGGCAAACTGAGCCACCATTACCGGGTTTGAGGCTGTAATTTCATTGTATCCTGCAAGATTGGTCTCATAAAAAACCCCTGCATTGATCGTGGCGACCTGTGTGCCGTTGACGGTAATGACTGTCCCGTTATCCGCTGCCACGATCCTGAAATAGTCCCCGCCAAGGTCCCTCCCGGCAAAAAAGGCTGTTACAAAATTTTTGCCCCATGAATAATAGGGGAACATCTCTTCAATAATATGGTCTGCTGCACTACAGAGGTCCGGTACAAGCGTGGATTCATCTGAGCCGTAAACGGCAACCGGGTAATCCGACTGAATCCTTGATCCGGTGAGATCGTGCATCGTAATGGGATCCCTGAGATAATAGGTCTGTCCCTGGTCGAGGGTGACATTGATGGTTGAACCGGTCTGGTGGTTCAATATGGAAACATGGGTGCCATCCTGCGTCGATACGACACTTAAAGCTGTTGCATGTTCCGAAATTGTGGTGTGGTAATTGACGATCCGGTAATCCATGCCCAGGGCATTGGTGGGAAGGGCCGTATAGGCATCGGTCGACATATTTTGTTCATTGAGTCCGTAAACCGAAACCGGGTCATTCGCTGTGATGTGGATCCCTTTGTTCTCGATACCCGACATGAGGGCTGCGCCGACGGGCACGGTGAGCTGGGTGACAATGCCGGGAACCACGCTGAAGCTCTGGTTGACTCCCGGGTAGGCTGACTGTACCAGTCCGCTGGTTGCCGTTCCGGAAGAGATGAAAATCGATAACGTGGCGGAAAGGGAAGTGTTCCGTGGGAATGCGATCCAGAAATCAGTACCGATGTTGGTGACAGTCTGAGGATAACCCCGGAATAACAAGGCCAGGAGGCAGAATACGATGCAAAGATTTCTTTTCAAGTCAGGACGATTTACCAGCTTCCCGGAACGAAGGACTACCCCTCTCTCCTCCAACCTTACTCTTTTTTACAAATGTACATGACATTTTCTAAATTTCACACAAACTGCACACGCGATTTTCACTCATGAATCCAGATTATATTTAGCTGCAAATTTGGTTTTTTACGTACTTTGCAGATGAAACCCGGAATGATATGGACCTAGAGAATTAAATCAATCCCGGCAAATTAACATGCTATGTCAGATTATAAAACCTCTCAACTTGTCGATTACCTGGTTGTACTAAACAGGCAGGAAAGAAAGTTCACTTCGGAAACCGGTACCCGCTGGGGCGGGTTAATCGAGCCCGGTCAGGGAGAAAACCCGGAGAAAACCGATGCGGGATTGCGGATTGTGCTATTCGGCAGTTGGGAATTCGGATATCTGGCACTGGAGACATTAAAAGCATATGAATCACGGTACCCGGGAGAAGTCAACCTCGTGGGCTTCATCACCGACGATCCACTCAACCCCGATGCGAAAATATCCCTTAAAAAGAGAATCTGGGGTCTTCTGGACATGCCGGAAAGGGTGATCGATGAAACAACAATTATTGAATCCGCACTCAGCCATGGCGTTCCGGTCTATACCGGGGAGATCAAAAATGATCCATTCCGCAAGCTGCTTCAACAGTGGAAACCTGATGCCATCTTTGTTTGTGTATTCGGCCAGGTAATCGACCGCTTCATTGCTGATATACCGCCCTACGGTATTTATAATTTTCATCCTTCTGAACTTGCCCGCAATTTTGGCGCAGGTCCTGCACCCTACGATGACCTTGCAGGGCGCAGGGCAGAAACAACGGTATGGACGGTACACCATGTTTCGGAGGAGATTGATTCAGGTCATATCGTGGGGCAGTCGCCTCCCATTTGCGTTTTAAATGTTGAAGGCAACCTCCCGGGGGACCCTTTTCTGGTTTACAACAAAATAGCAGAGCCTCTGAGTCCGATGGTTTTTATCATGGCAAGGGAACTACGGCGCAAGCACCGGTTAAAAGAGACCAGTTTCATAGATAGCCTTAATTTTTTTGCAGTTTATCCCGAAAAGTCACGTGAAAAGTTAATGCAGCGCATTAATCGGGAAAACCATGTTAACTTCTTCCTCGAACCAGTTTTGTCTCTCTTTTTCTGAACCGGTCATGTAAGCCTGGGTAAAATAAACCTGAAAGTAAGGTAAGCGCTTGCAGCCGCAACAAGGATGGCGAGGAGTGTCCCATCGTAAAGTCCGGTTGACAGGTAGAGGTATCGCACGGAGAGCGCATAAAGAGCAATGGTGATCATGGAAGTTACCAGGAGTGGCTTGGTCATGGCTCTTGCGAAATCAGTGCCTTGCACCCGATTGGTTATTGTAAGCGTTGCAATGAACATTGCCGGGAAACCTGCAAAGATTCCCCCCAGGAATGGACCTCCGATTTTAGCAATAAGTACGGTGAGGGTGATGATCAGTCCGCCGAACAGCGAGCGCAGCATCATATGGGTTGAAGTCTGCTCAGTTTTCCTGCCGGCAATTGCCCTGACTTTCAGCATTTTTTCAAGGATAAGAAAAGAAAAAGCCATGACGAAAATATAGAACAGGATGTTAAGATAAAAAGTTTCAGGGTGTACCCGGGCAATGACAAATGAAAGAACGAACCATACAAGGAGGCCGGCCGTTATCCCCCTGAAAAAACCCCACCGCGAAGCCCAGGTAAAACATACCAGGAATAAACCTGTTACACCCATGGCCAGTGGGAAAACAGTGGTTGCCTCTGATGCAAGCTCCGGGGATTGTGTATATCCGATGAAGAAGAATGACAGCAATGCCGTTGATGGCAGGCCCCCGATGAACCCCCCTGTCTTGCTGCCGAAATTTGCTGAAGTATACACCGTCATGTAAATCCATGCACTTCCTGCGGCGAATGTAAGCAACAACTGTAGAAAAAAAGGACCCCCGATCATAATTAAAGATTGTTTGTTGATGGCCAAACCTGCACACTAACCGATTTGTACGCTGGCGTCTGGCAAAGTTCATTAATGTTATTTATGGAGGTCAGCACATTCGTTTCCGGGAAGTATGCCGCCACACAACCTTGTTTTATCGGATACGGAATGGCGTAATAACCATCCAATTTCCGAAGCTTATCGTCGTAGTCGCTCGTAATGTCCACCATTTGTTCCGGTGAAATACTGCGTTGAACCATGTCCTCTCTGTTCATAAACAGCACCCTCCGTTCGTTGCTGATTCCCCGATAACGGTCGTTGAGTCCGAAAATGGAGGTATTAAACTGATCGTGACTACGGATAGTCATCAGAAATAATTCACCTTCTTTCGGAACATCGGTTTCAAGCCGATAATTGCTGAATTGGGCCTTTGCATCGCTGGTTAGAAAAACACGGTTCTTTAAAGGATTTTCAAGATAGCACCCTTGTTCTATGCCTGTTTTTTCACCCAGTTTTCTCAAAGCCGGTACAATTTGAGATATTGTTGACCGTATGTATTGATAATCATTTTCAAATTGGGACCATTCGATTCCATTTTTTTCACCCAATGTTGCCCTTGCCAACCCTGCAATAATTGATATTTCGCTCTTCATGTCTGGAGAAGGCGGGGGGAGGCAACCCCTGGAAAATCCAACCTTACCCATCGCATCTTCAATGGAAACAGCTTGTTTCAGCCCTCCCTGGATTTCATTTTCCAACCTGGAAAAACAAGGCAGGATCAACGCTTTCTTTCCGGTAACGAGGTGGCTCCTGTTAAGTTTTGTAGAGATCATAACCGTGATGCGGCAATTGCATAGTGCTTGTTCAACAAAAGTTGTGTCAGGAAGCGCTGATGCAAGGTTTCCTCCAAGTGAGATGAATACTTTTGACCTGCCCGAAGCCATTGATTTAATTGCAGGGATTGCACTCAATCCAGGAATACGGGGTACTTTGATGGCAAATCTATCTTCCAGCGCTTCGAGAAAAGCGACCGGCATATTTTCTCCGGCTCCTACGGTTCGTATGCCCTGAACATTGCTGTGTCCGCGTACCGGGCAAAGCCCGGCGCCAGGTTTTCCGATATTTCCTCTCAACAGCATCAGGTTGATAATTTCTCTTATCGTTTCTATTGAATTCCGATGGTGGGTTATCCCCAAACACCAACTGACAATCGCATTTTTGGCTTTGAAATATATTTCTGCTGCCTCAATGATCTGGTTCTTCTCTATCCCGCTGGCGGAAATGAGTATCTCCCATGGAGTATTTTTAACAGCCTGTTTATACAATTCAAACCCGCTGGTATATTCCCGTATAAACCCGGCATCAAGTATTCCCCCCTCCCGCTCTTCAGCCTCCAGGGTAGCTTTCACCATCCCGCGTACCAACGCCATATCGCCATTTATCATGGGTTGAATGTACAAATGCGAGAGAGCGGTTTGTTTGCCAAAATAAGTCATGGGTTCCTGCGGATCGGCAAAGCCCATTAAACTTGCCTCCGGCATCGGGTTCACTGCAACAACTTTACATCCATTCCGAACTGCCGACTGCAAAGCACTAAGCATACGCGGATGGTTAGATCCGGGATTGTGTCCGAAAACAAAGATGGCATCTGCCTTTGGAAAATCATCCAATGTGACACTGCTTTTTCCAAAGCCTAAACTCAGGGCTAGCGCTTTTCCTGAAGGCTCATGGCACAGGTTGGCACTGTTGGGAAGGTTATTGGTACCAAACGCACGGGCAAAAAGTTGATACAGGAATGCCGCTTCGTTGGATGTTCTTCCGGAAGAATAAAAAACTGCTTCATCGGGATGGTCAAGGGAGGTCAATTCACGGGCAATAAGCTGAAAAGCATCGTCCCAGCTTATGGGCCGGTAGTGGGTGGAATTTTCATCCAGGATCATCGGACCGGTGAGGCGTCCCTGTTGTTCCAACCAATATTCAGATGTAAGCAGGAGTTCGGGTACCGACCATTTCCTGAAAAAATCTGTAGTAACCAATTTGTTGGTTGCTGCCGAACTGACGTTTTTAGCGCCATTTTCGCAGAATTCGAAATGTGATCTGTCATTATCAGGATTAGGCCAGGCACATCCCGGACATTCAAAGCCTTTCAACTGATTAAAGTTCCCGATGAGTTTACGGCTCCGGTTAATGCCGGCTTCTTTGTTAAGAAAGCTAAGCGATGTCAGAACAGCATCAATGCCGCCTGCAAATGTTTTAGGCTGCTCGTGTTTCAACCCAATTAAGTTCGCAATTTCCTTTTCCAGATCAGCCAATTCCAAATCATGAACCGAACGAATAATTTCCCTGCCAAGCGATTCCATACCTGCCAGCCAGGTAATCCGCTTTTTAAAACGATTTGTTTCCTCCGCTTTTAAAATATATTTGGTCAATCCTCCCGCCTCAATCAGGCAAACAAGCGGCGGCATCTGAAAATCAGGAATCTCATCCGTAAGAATTGTATCTCTGATTTTTTTATGAATTTCAACAACCAGAGGCATATTTGGCGAAGAAAATGTTTGTTTAGCTTTGCTATTAAAAACAGATTGCTTTTTAGGAATCAACATCCCTTGTTCCTGTAATGAATTCCATACCAATCGACTTAGTGTTGCACCGTGGGCAGCAACAATGGCAACGGCCTGATTAATGGGTATTGATCGCTCAAAAATCTGTAAACAATGCAATGCCTCTTCTAAAGCACGGTTTTTGATACCCGATATTTTAAGCACTTCCAGCTGCTCCCAGTCATCGTTAATCAGGTTGTTGAAAGATGCGTCAAAAAGAAATGCACCGGCAAGGGACAGGTGCAGTACTTGTTCTGGTATCGGGAATAACCGACCGGAAACAGGATCAACTGTTAAAAGGAAAAGCTGCTCAGCATATGAAAGCATCTTATTCAACTGAATATGGAGACAAAACCCAATTCTTTCGGCACAATTGACATGACCGGAACCGGCGACAGACGCACGAACTCCTGGGCGCGGGATCCTACGAAAAACTCTATCAGGCCTGCTTCCTGCTGAGTCATGATCATGATCAGATCGATATCACCCTGTTGTTCCGCATAGTTTAGCACGGTGGGGATGAGCGCTTTCTCGTTTTTTACATCCTCAACAATTTCGGCTGTACACCTCACACCTTCCTTCTCGATAAATTGTTTTACCTGCCCGGCCAGGAATTTGAGCCTGTTGTGAACGGCTGGGTCGTTCATGCTCCAGATCCCTGAAACTACTTTTATCCCGGCGCCGTATATTTTGGCAATTTTGATGCCCCAGGTAACCTTCTGCCTGCTTTCGGTGGTAAGATCCAGTGGAAGCAGTATGTTCCGGCAACCGTCGTAATGATGCCGGGCATTGATGGTGATAACCGGGCATTTGGTCGAGCGCAATACCCTCGAACTGTTGGCCCCCAATACCCCTACAGCATTTCCGAGAAGTTCAGGCTGACTATGTGTACCCATGACGATGAACTGGGCTTGAATCTTATCGGCCGTTTCCAGAATTTTTGAATAAACCTGGCCTGTTTCCAGGATGGTTGAAACCTGCAACCCGGTTTCGGCCTGTACTTTGACAGAGAGTCCGGTAAGCTGCTCTTCCAGTTTTTTCAGGATCTCTTCATCATAAGAAGCGCCGAAAAGGGACCTTATTCCGGCAGGCGGATCATAAACATAGAGCAGTACGATCTCAGCCGGGAGCAGACGCGCCAGGTTGTAAGACTGTTCCAGAGCGATGAGCGACTGAGGCTCAAAATCAACAGGTACAAGAATCTGCATCATGGTATATAGAATTAGCTTATGGTTATTGCACAAAGTTAATTCAAATTTAATTCTGATAGAATATTGCCCAACGACACTGTTTGTCGTTTTCGCACTTTATCTTTGACCCGACATTAAAAAAAAACACCATGGGGTCAAAAGCCATCAGACTTAATCATCTGCAAGCCAGGACAGCTGAACTGGAGAAAACAACCGAAAAAATGAATCTGGAAGGAGTGTTCGCCGAAAGAACCCGCTCATATCTGAATGAATTCAATTTATTTCTCGCTCACTTCAACGCAATTCCAATTTTATTCATGAAATCAACATTGACTGTAAAAGAGCCAACAAGTGATTAACAACCCAAACTCCATTTTCGTCATCGAAGACGCAGAGAACATCGTGGTCGACAGGGAACAAGATGGTCATTCCCCCGTAACCGCGTTACTGAACATTTCAGATGGGTTACTTTCTGACTGTCTGAATATCCAGGTGATCTGCTCTTTCAATACCGATATTTCAAAGGTGGATAGTGCATTGATGAGAAAAGGCAGATTGATAGCCAAGTATGAATTCAAAGAGTTAACGATTGATAAGGCTCAAAAACTATCTCAAAAATTAGGCTTCACGACCAGTTTCAACACGCCAATGACTCTGACAGGTATATATAATCAGGATGAGAAAGACTTTCAGCAGGAGAAAAAGAGAATTCAGATTGGATTTAAGTAACAGAATATGTCAAAACACGAAACACTTTTACGCCATCAGAAGATCATTAATAAACTACAAACCAGTAAAGAGGTGACTTTTGATGAAATGGTTTTTCATCTCGAAAATCAATCTGAGCTGCATGAGTTTGATCTGGTCATCTCGCAACGGACATTTCAACGGGACATCAAAGAAATAAAATCACTGCACAATGTCAACATCCGGTTTGATCGTTTAAAAAAGGTTTACTTTATTGAAGCAGATGAAGAAGACTCCGATCTGAGAAACCGACTATTGGAGGCGTTCGATTTCATTTCAACGCTTAAGATGTCTGAAGACCTGACAAAGTTTATCTACTTTGAAAAACGGAAAGCCCATGGAACTAAACATTTTTTAGGTTTACTTCATGCTGTCAGGAATCAATTTATCATTGAGTTGAGTCATCAGAAATTCGAATACGATGAACCGACCAACCGTCTTGTAGAACCCTATGGATTAAAAGAATCTATGGGGAGATGGTATCTGCTGGCAAAGGAAGTTGGGAAAGACAAGGTGAAAACTTTCGGGCTTGACCGTATCGTTGATTTTGATATTACCAGGCGGCACTTTTCCCCACCCGAAAATTACAACGCGAATGATGACTTCAAATACTGCTTCGGAGTTATCAATTCATCGGACGTTAAACCTCAGGAAATCATTCTTTCTTTTGAACCATTTCAGGGGAATTACATTAAAAGTTATCCTCTGCACAAATCACAATCGGTTATTACTGACAATGAAGAAGAACTACGGATCAGGCTATTTCTGATTATTACCGATGATTTGGTGAAGGAAATCCTCTCCTACGCTGAACGAGTAACTGTCATTTCACCGAAGAGCCTGATCCAAGATATACAGAAACGGCATGAGGACGCTTTTAAACAATACCAGGCAAAATGAGATTCTACTCCTTAGATGTCGAAACCGCTAACCCTGACCAATCAACGATCTGCCAAATCGGGGTTGGTATGTGGGATGTTTGAAAACAACATCGTGGTTCATCACTCCCCATTTGATCGGATAGCATTTCGGAAAGTATTTGATAGATATGGCCTGGATCATTTCGACGTCCACTGGTTGGATTCTGTTCAGGTAGCTCGAAAAACATGGGAGGGACTTGAGGGAGGATATAATTTGGCTAACTTAGCGTACCATTTGGACATCGAATTTCAACATCATGATGCGCTGGAGGATGCTGTGGCTTGTGGGAGAATTGTGGTGGAGGCTTGTAAGAAAAACTCCATGGAAATTGTCAAATGGATTAATAGCATTGAGTAGCGTTGATAAATAATTGAAAAGTAAACATTATCCATCATGGATGAGCAAGAAAGAGTGATTTTTGAAAATTCTGTTAATTCTTTGGGGTTAAATTTATCCGAAATTGAAATTCAACATAGTATTGACTTTTTACATTCTGTATCTTCTATAGTTGATCACATAAAGTCAGAGGTAAGTATAAAAGACATAAATCTCCTAAATCTTAATTCTATTATTCCTGACATATCAGTAAGAATAAAAGAAATTTCTGACAGTCAGGAATTAAAAGAGAAGAAGGAAAGATTTAATGTGTTCGAATGTTTAACTAAACACCATCTGGAACAGCTTCATAGCAAATTCCTTAGCTATCTTCTTGATATTAATGCACAACATGCTTGTGGAAATCTATTTTTAAACGAATTCATCGAAGTCTTAAAAGATGAAAATCCAGAAATTAGGAAAATATTTTCAAACCTGACATTAAACTTAATTTCTGCAAAAACAATTCCACAAAAATATATTGGACGACAAATTGACGACCCGGAAATTTATGGTTTTATAGATATTTTCATTGAGGTAACTACTAATAGCACTCAACACCCTGTGGTAAATATTGCCATAGAGAATAAAATTGGGGCAATCGAACAAGAAGATCAAATTAAAAGATATGTACGTTTTTGCCGTAACAACAGTGAAAAATATTTTGGATTGTATCTGACGTTGGATGGGAAAAAGTCAAATGAAGCAGGAGACGAGATCTACTATTGCATATCATATAAAAAAACAATATTAAACTGGCTGGATCGAATTCACGATATAACAAGTCATATCCCACTTGTTCAATCAGGAGTATTCTTTTATAAAAAAATGCTTGAATCAAAAATATTACATTTACCTTCAAACCAAGTTGTTATGGAAATTAAAAAAATATTACTACAAAAGGAGAACCTCGTTTTCTTAAAATATGGGGACGAAATCGTTGAAACAATTAAAGAAATTCACGTTCAGTTGCGAAAGGATTTTTTTAAACAGGTATATTTTGAATTGGAGAAAAAATACAGAGTGGTACCTGTCGATGGATTTATAGAAACAATTTTAGTAGATGATATTTGGGTAAAACCTAACGGAGGTATAAATATTGATGATGATCAGTATACCTTCCAGATAAATAAAACGGATAAAATAGTATTAGCAATTTCACATAATTGTGATCATGATAATGATATTTTATTCGGACTGGTGGGAATGAAAACTGAAAACGGAAAAAATGTCGATGCTGTTCATAATGAATATATTCCTGTTTTGAAGCTGATTGAAAAGTCGCTTCGAAGCAAATTACAATATCCTTGTGAACAACCAGATAATATGTGGTTTATGTGGAGACACTATTATCCAATAAAAATTGGTGTGAGTTTTGATTCTTCTTCTTTGAATTTTGATATTGCAGATAGGTTTGATGAAATAGTACTTGAATTTGTTAAGGAAATCGAACACTTTTTGACAATGTGGAAAGAGACAATCAACGAGATTACACAACTACCCTTAACCGAACAATATTAGAGGTGACTGTTTTCCTCATTTCTGGTTTGCGTTTATGGATGTACATAATTTGGTGTGTCAAGTTTTACATGACATGCATATAAAGCAAACCAACTACCCCCAGCATCAAAGTAATCACCGCCACTCAAAGCAGCCTCCCGGATTAATGTGGCCAAAGCCGGAAAACATGAATCATTACATAAACAGTTGGCTAAAGCCAACTGCAATAGATGAACCATTCTGGGAATATATATATTGCAGTCAGCTTTAGCTGACTGTTCCAAGGGATAGCTAATGTAAATCGGGGCCACATAAAATATCGAGTACACTTTTTCAGTGTACATAATCTATCCGTGGGGTAAGCTTTTTTATTTCTCTTAATTCGATTGTGTTTCTTCTGATCAAGAGGAATTTCTGGGGGGGCAACTCCGTTGCCAATTGAAGAATAAGGGAGTCCCCGGAAATCCTGATATGGCCGCAAAGAAGACAATCCCAATTATAGTATTGCTGGGATTAAACTCCAGAGTGTCGGAGGTCAATAAAAGTTTCGGGCCAATGATAATTCTTTGTACCTTTGTATTAAAGCATTGATTATGAAAACCAAAGACCTTAGAAAGGAGATCAACCGTGTGATTCAGGAGGTTCCTGAAAATTTCTTAGAGGATATTTTATCTTATCTCCAGCAGATTGAGAAGAAA
Organism: Bacteroidota bacterium; assembly: GCA_037139855.1. Classification (GTDB taxonomy): domain Bacteria; phylum Bacteroidota; class Bacteroidia; order Bacteroidales; family FEN-979; genus CAIVAT01. The sequence continues at coordinate 2,731 of JBAXFM010000068.1, read as the reverse complement.
CCACAAAAGGACATCGAGGCTTTTACCGATCTTAAACGAATATTCAAAGAGGATCAGGAATTACTTGAAAAACTCGCAAAATGATCAAAGTTGATTTGGTCATTACTATTCATGAATTGCTGATCGAAAAATACGGTGGTATTCACGGTATTCGAGATTCCAAAGGTCTTAACTCAGCAATTACAAGACCATTTATGACATTTGATCAGCAGGAACTCTATCCGACCCCTATTTCAAAAGCAGCAGCCCTGATCGAAAGTCTCATCTGTAATCATCCATTTCTTGATGGGAATAAAAGAATTGGATATGTAATGATGCGGTTTTTCCTCTTGCAAAACAAATTGGATATTAAAGCCACTCAATCAGAAAAATACAACTTTGTGATAAAAATCGCCAATGGACAAATTCAGTTCGAGCAAATATTAACGTGGATCAAAGAAAATGCGAAAGAAGTTTAGAAAAACCGCCACGAGAAGCAGCCTCCCGGATTAATGTGGCTAAAGCCGGAAAACATGAATCATTACATAAACAGTTGGCTAAAGCCAACTGCAATAGATGAACCATTCCAGTTAATCTCCCTACCTTTGTTCGGAAAACCAAAAAATACAGTTGAATGAGCAGAATAAAACTCACAAAAGATCTTGAATTTTCACGCATCGTTCATGGACATTGGAGACTGGCCGAATGGAACCTGTCTGACCAGGAGTTGTTAAAATTAACCGAACAAGCCATAGAACTGGGCGTCACCACCTTTGATCATGCCGATATCTATGGGAATTACCGTTGCGAAAAATTATTCGGAAACGCGCTTTCCCAGAAGAAAAGCTTGCGGAATGACATTGAAATTGTAACCAAGTGCGGGATAAAACTGGTTTCGGAAAAGTTTCCAACCCGAAAACTCAAGATTTATGATTATGGTTTTGATCACATCATTTCTTCGGTGAACAATTCTTTGGTGAACTTCGGAACCGACCACATCGATTTACTTCTGCTTCATCGTCCGGCGCCATTCATTAACCCGGAAACAGTGGCACAGGCATTTTCAGCGCTGAAAAAAAGCGGAAAAGTATTGCATTTTGGTGTTTCCAATTTCAACCCGGCGCAATTCGACATGCTGAACTCTTTTACGGATGAGCCGCTCGTAACCAATCAGGTGGAGTTATCACCCTACTGCCTCGAACATTTTGACAACGGGAACATCGACTATTTCCTGAAAGAAAAAATAAAACCCATGGCATGGTCTCCCCTGGCCGGTGGCCGGCTGATGAACCCCCGGGATGAAAAAGAAGGAAGAATTAGTCAGGCTTTGTGGGAAGTTGCCGGAGAGTTGAATGTTGATTCCATTGACAAAATCATCTACAGCTGGCTGCTGAAACATCCTGCCTCCATCATCCCGATTGCCGGTACCCGCAACATTGAAAGGATTAAAATCACCGTTGAAGCTATTGATATTGACATGACATTAGAACAGTGGTATAAAATTTACAATGCCTCAACTGGGAAAGAGTTGCCATAACCCAGTGCTTTGGGCCGGTATTCCTGGTCGGAATACATTACTTTTTATCCTTCTTTTTCAAGGAGGTAAGCTTAAAAGTAAAGCCAAAATTGGTGCTGATATTGTTCCATACATATTGGGTAGTCCAAAGGTGATTGTCGGAACCCCTTGAATTCAGCTTATATCCTGCTTGCGAAATGACGTAATCCAGGGTATAAAAAAAACCAAATCGTTCGTTGGAGTCAAAAAACAGGCTATACCCCAGGCCGATCACATTATTGATGTACATGTCTGTTTCTGTCTGTGAAAATGATTGTGTACTCCAATAAGTTTCCGAAAACCGCAAATACTGGAAAGAATAATGGATGAAAAGGTTCTCCCTGCCATAAACATCAAACACATAGAATTTATAACCGGCTGTAGCGCCCGGACGGGGATTAATGGTTTCATAGGGAAAAACTAATCCCTTGGCTGACAGGGAATAGGTAATGCCTGCACAAAACTCGTGTTTGCCTGTCCGCACATAAGGTGCAAGATAAAATACGGTGATATTATCCTTGAGGTAATTCGCGTTGGCCGGAAAGTTTGTCAATGCGCCGGTGGTGATGCCAAACTCCTTATTGATCTCCGATGATTGGGAAAACAGTTTGTGTGTTGTGATGCATAAAAACTGTATGGTTAAAAGAACTGCAAGATACTTTTTCATGGGTTTGATTGTTTATTGTGGTTTTAACAAGTTTTGTTCACTGTTTATTTCAATTGCTTTAATGGCATACCAGGCCAATTGTCTGATGTTTTGAATGGAATCCTGCAAGGAAATATCGGTAAGCTTTGGAATGTCGTTTTTATCGCCTAAAATAGTCATCGATTTAATTGCTTCTTCCCTGACCGTTGAATATGGGCTGTCTAAAAGTTCTTTTATCTCTTCTTTGGCCTGTTTACCTCCCAGGTACTTCAATGCAAAGGCAATGTTTGATACCAGATAAATGTAATCGGGGTCTGGATTCTTGCGAAATGCTTTACTGATTTGTACCAATCTGGGCGTCATGTCTTTATAATCGATAAGACCGGCCGACCGGGCGGCGCCGACCAAAACCTGGGGGTCATTGTCAATGTGATATAATTTATCTTTTATCAGGCTTTTCGACTCTTTATAATTTAACCGGATGAGCGCAAATAATACATACGACCTTTTTCGGTCATCTTCAGCGGGGTTATTGTAAACCTTCAGCAAAT
>JBAXFM010000067.1:0-20629 GCA_037139855.1 Bacteroidota bacterium | reverse complement strand
ATTATGCAAACCATAGAAGAACGTTTTCAGTTTTTCGAAGATAAAAACCGTAAGGCTGAACTCGGTGGCGGTGTTGATAAAATCGCCAAGATCCATAAAAACGGCAGGTTGACTGCCCGGGAGCGGATTCTGCTCCTTTTGGATGTGAATTCTTTTGTTGAAATGGACAAACTGGTCATGCACCGGTGTCACGATTTCGGCATGGGTCACAACAAAGTTCCGGGCGATGGCATCGTAACGGGCTATGGCAAAATTGATGGCCGGCTTACGTTCGTATTTGCTCAGGATTTTACCGTATTTGGCGGTACCATGAGCCGGGCCAATGCCGATAAGGTTGTAAAGATCATGGATATGGCCATGCGCATGGGCGCCCCACTCATCGGATTGAACGATTCAGGTGGGGCCCGTATTCAGGAGGGAGTTGAGAGTTTAGCCGGCTATGCCGATATTTTCTACCGCAATGTGATGGCTTCCGGGGTGATTCCACAAATTTCGGCCATCATGGGCCCTTGCGCCGGAGGTGCAGTGTATTCTCCCGCCATGACAGATTTTATTTTCATGGTGAAAGAGTCGAGTTACATGTTTGTTACCGGTCCGGAAGTAATTAAAACGGTAACCCATGAAGAGGTGACGATGGAAGAACTGGGTGGAGCGATGTCGCACAATGCCAGGAGTGGTGTTGCCCATTTTGCAGGAGAAAATGATGAGCAGGTTGTGCTGATGATTCGCGAACTGATGAGTTTTCTGCCATCAAACAACATGGAAGATCCTCCCACCCAGCCTTGTACCGACGATGTGATGCGGCAGGATGAGAAACTTCAAACCGTTGTTCCAGCCGATCCGAACAAACCATACGACATGAAAGACATCATCAATACGGTGGTGGACAATAATAACTTTTTTGAGGTGATGCCCCATTACGCCCAGAATATCATTACCGGATTTGCACGGCTTGGTGGAAAACCTGTAGGAATTGTGGCCAACCAGCCTGCTTTTCTTGCAGGGGTGCTCGACATCAATTCTTCCATTAAAGCAGCGCGTTTTGTGAGATTCTGCGACTGTTTCAACATACCGATCATCACCTTAGTGGATGTGCCAGGCTTCCTTCCGGGAACGAACCAGGAGTTTGGCGGAATCATCAAACACGGAGCCAAATTGCTTTATGCATTTTCAGAAGCCACGGTACCCAAGATAACCCTGATCACCCGGAAAGCCTATGGAGGCGCCTATGATGTGATGTCGAGCAAACACATCGGAGCTGATGTGAATTATGCCTATCCCACAGCCGAAATCGCTGTCATGGGACCCGAAGGCGCTGTAAACATCATTCATAAAGGGAAACTCAACGAAGCTGACCGAACGGAGGCTGTTGACCATTACCGCCACACCTTCGCCAACCCGTATAAGGCAGCCGAACTTGGTTATGTGGATGAGATCATTCTACCACGTCAAACACGTACAAAACTGATCCAGGCGCTTGAACTTACGCAGAATAAGAGCAAGACTAATCCTCCCAAGAAGCATGGGAATATACCCCTTTAAATGACAAGTGACGAATGACGAATGACGAATGAGGTAACCTGAGCGTTTTCATTTGTCTTTTGTCATTTGTCATTCGTCATTGCTTTTATTCCGGTGATCCGTTCTCAATCCAGCACGACAGCTGATGTATCTGTGCATCGCTTAACATGTCGGCATTCTTTGGCATTTTCTGATAAAACGGCTTATGCTGGATGGACCCCATGAAGCTTTTTTTTGTACTTGCGGATGAAGCGCCGGCATAGGTTGACAGGTCGAAGGCATCACCATTGTGAGAATGACATTCTGAACGGGCACAACATACATCGAGAATTGGCTTGATGTTTTGTGTATAGGTGGGTGTTACTCCGGTACAATCGTATTTAACAACATGTTTACAACTGCATGTAAGTGCCAGGATAACAAGGGCGGGAAATAATCCGGAGATTTTCATGAAAGGAGGATTAAGGGTAGCATTGTTTTTCACTTACAAAATTAAGTATAAATACCGGATAAAGGATCATGCGAAAATACGTAACTTTGCTACTGTCGTGAAACTATTGATTTTTCAGGTTGTTTATGAACAGGCAATGGTGCAACATCCTACAAAGGTATGAAAACTTTCAAGTACGTCATTTTTTCTATCGCGCTGATTCTGACGATTACCGGTAAACTTACCGGACAGGAAACCCATTTACGGTTAATGAATACCGTTTACCCGTTGAATGCAAGAACACATGATTCCATTCTTGCTTTGAAGGTGCCTTTGCTGGAATTTCCTCAAAAATTTCATAGCAGCCAGATCCCAGCCATGGTAGATAATTCTAAAAACAACTACTGGCCGGGGATCCAGGATCAGTTTCTTTTTATGAGTTGCCAGCAATACAGTGGCGTTGCCTATGTGTTTGGTTACGAAATAAACAGGATGCGCAATAAAATCGGCTGGTATTGGGACAATAGTTATCCGGCGCATTATACCTGGAATTTTATGAACCAGGGAGAGCAATTCGGCGTTAATTTCCTACAGAGTTTCGAGGTGATCAAACAACAGGGACATATGACCTCCAACGATTACGGCATAGATACGGCAACCTCTGTGCTGGGATGGATCAGCGGATATGACAAGTACTACCGCGGAATGTTCAATCATTTAAAGCAGGTTTACGCCATACAAGTCAACAACGCTGAGGGAATCAACATGTTAAGGAACTATTTATACGATCATCTTGACGGTTCACCTGCCGGTGGCATTGCCTGCTTTACCACCAGCAGCGGCACATTGTTTAATTTACCTAAACTACCTCCTGGAACAACTGAATCCGGAAAATCTGTCATTCTTAGCTGGCTATCGGATCCGGTACACGGAATGACCGTTGTGGGATACAATGATTCCATCAGGTATGATGTGAACCATGACGGGAAATTCACCAATAACATGGATATTACCGGTGATGGCATCGTTGATGCCCGTGACTGGGAAATTGGCGGCTTCAGAATTGCCAATTCCTATGGTGGCTGGTGGGAGGACTATGGCTATGTTTACGCATTATACAGGTCATTTGCCTTAAACTATGGGGAAGGCGGTGTATGGAATAACCGGGTATTTGTGGTCGAAGCTGATACAACTTACCAACCGGAACTCACCGTGAAAGTTAACCTGAATTACAGCGCCCGCAGTAAAATAAGGATGCTGGCCGGGGTGAGCGCAGATACCCTCCATCAGATGCCCGATCATGTTATTGATTTTCCAATATTTAATTTCCAGGGAGGGGAACATTCAATGCAGGGCTATGATACAATGCCTGCTTCCAAATCCATTGAATTCGGGCTGGATGTAACCGCATTGCTCAACTTTGTACCCTCAGGCCAACCGGCCCGCTTTTTTCTGATGGTGGAGGAACACGATCCTGATCACATTGGCATCGGAAAAATTGAACATGTTTCATTTATCAGTTACCACAATGGCACCCGGGAAATTCCTGTAAACGGAGAAAATGTAGTTATAAAAGATAACAATACAACCCTGGTTTCGGTGGTTGCTGCTTTCGAAAAACCCAATGTACAGATCACCACAACCAGCCTGCCACCCTTTTCTGCTGCGCAACCTGTTCAGACTCAACTGGAGGCTTCGGGCGGCCAACCTCCATATAACTGGTCATTGACGAAAGAGTACGTTAAAAATGTAACTAATACCCCTGAACCACTGATAAGTGGAACATCCATCCAGGTTCATTATGAAACAAAATCTTTTGCATCTGTCGCTTTGCCTTTCAGTTTTCCGTTCTATGGAAAGCGTTTTGATTCGATCTATGTAAATTATTTTGGCTTTATCGCCTTTGAGCCGCAGAACCTGCCGGGGCCGTTTATTACCGATGAAATGGGGATGCTTCGAACCTATCCCCTGATCATTCCTTCATTTTCGCAGCAATATACCTATCAGGCCAATAAAAATGACGGAATCTGGTTTCAGGCTGATGCCAGCCACGCCGTCATCCGCTGGAAAACATCGGTTTCCAGGTACGTCACCACATCAACCGATGATTTTGCAGTGATCCTTTATCCTGATGGACGTTTTGAGTTCAGTTACGGCACGATGGATAATCAGGGTTTCGTCCATACATTTTACAAGGGTGTTTCACAGGGCAATGATCTTACTTTTGATATTCAAAACCAGTGGAATGCCAATGAGATAGCCGGAAAAAGCTGGATATATTATCCACCAGCTGTGCCTGCAGGATTGACACTGAGTCAAGCGGGGGTACTTTCGGTCACGCAAGCCGATTCATCTTTGATGTATGGTCTGAATATCCGGGTGGCCGATGCCGGGAAATTTACAAATTCAAAAACATTAATGCTGTCAAGCGGCCTTGGGATTGTTCATGACCTTATTTGCGGAACCGATGCACGACTTAAATCAGGACAGCAGGCATCCCTGAAGCTGGTGCTGACAAACAACGGAACCCAGGCAATTCAAAATTTAACACTCAGGCTTCGTAAGACAGATACCCTGGTTCAGATCACAGACAGCGTGTACCTGCTTCCTTTGCTGAATCCCGGACAATCGCTGACCATCCCAACGGCATTTTCTTTCAGGTTACGTCATCCTTTGCCAAACGATTTCCCGGTGATGATGTTGCTGCATGCCCAATCAGCAACCAGATCCTGGGGAAAGGAGTTACTTTTCCCGGTTGCAGCGCCGGATATGATCATAGAGTCCACCCATATTGCTGACGGATATAACGACAGGCTTGATCCGGGGGAGGTAGCCGATCTGGTAGTGGATGTTAAAAACGCCGGAGCGCTGATGGCAAGAAACCTTCAGTTAAAACTCACTTCCGCAAGTTCAGATATTACCATACTTTCCGCAAGCACCCTTTCTGTTGATCAGTTTGATATATTGTCTTCGAAGTCTTTTCAATTTCAACTCAAAGCCTCCCAACTAACCCAGCCGGGGAGCGATGTGCCCATGCAGATCATCATGAGCGATTCGACCGGGGTGCTGCAAATCATTGATTTCACACTCATCGTAGGAACTAAAGGCGTGGCGCTTGTTAATCTTGCGACTTCACAGGCCTCTGCCCTGGCCATGATCAGCGCTCTGAACAGCCTGAATGTGGGATATGATTATATCGATGCACTGCCATTTGATTACAACCGGTATGCCAGTGTTTTCCTGATCCTGGGGACATCAAGCACCGGCACATATCCACTGAGCGACAACGAATGTTCTTCGCTTGCTGCTTACCTGCAACTTGGAGGTAAGCTTTATATGGAGGGATATTATACATGGTATTATTTAAACAAAACAATTCTGCATCCCATGTTTAAATATACCAGTAAAAAAGTCCCTGCCTATTATTATCCCGATGTGAAAGGCATCCAGGGGACTTTTACCGGGACGATGAATTATGTTTATACCGCACCCATGAGCTATGCAGTTTTCAACCTGGAACCGGTTGCCCCGGCATATGCGACACTTAACAATAAAGATAATCCGGCAAAAAATCTCGAAATCGTGTATGATGGAACCGATTACAAGACCATTGCATCCATGCTTGATTTCAGCGCTTTAGACGGAGGTTTGCCTCCATCAACCCAAACCACACTGATGCAGCGGTACCTTGAATTTTTCGACCTGAACATCACCGGCCCTTTTCCACTGTTTCATGCAGGATCGACTTATGTATGTCAGAATCAGTCAACCACTTTTACCGACGATTCTTTTAACAACATCACTACCAGGAATTGGGAATTTCCGGGCGGCAGCCCTGCTACAAGCACGGATCCAAACCCTGTGGTCAGGTACGACGCACCAGGGCTGTATGATGTAAAGCTGACGGTTTCTGACGGGGTAACTTCAAAAACCATCCTGAAGCAACAATATATCCATGTTGATCACTGTTCGGGAACAGCGGAACAAGCTACGGCATCAACGTTGTTCAGAATTTTCCCGAATCCCGCAACAGATCAGGTTACCATTGTCCTAAACCGTAATGTGAGCGGAATTTGCACAATTCAGTTATATGATCTGGCAGGGAGCATGGTAAAGAATTTTAGTCAGCACATCCCGTCAGGAAACCAGATCAACCTGAATCTTTCCGGTTTGGGAAAAGGACTCTATTTTCTCAAAGTACAGGCGGGAGAGTTGAATTCAACGTTGAAGGTGATCAAAAACTGATCATTGTTTTTTAGTGGCTTGTTTTGATTTCTTCTCGATTGCGGGATAAAAACTGTAGCTTGGTTCTTCAAGAGCAAGGACAAGCTCAGGGGAAACGGGTATTTGCTTTTCAGATTGACTGTGATTGGCATAGGTGGCCCAATCAATATTATATTCTTCTGCTTGATCCCCAAACACATCCCATCCTTTTCGTTTCCCACGGGCAAAAATTTCAAGAAATGGAGCTGGACTACACCTCTCTATCAATTCATACAATTCATCGGGTTTACGCGAATGCTCCTGCTTCTGGGTTCTGATGATGTTGACCTGACTTCTGCCCGGGTCTAGCGTTCTCATGCTTCCACGGATACCAAATAAAACAAGCTCGGTTGTGTTTCTAAAATAAAAACCTACTCCACGTCCATCTGGTCCACCGTCTTTTCTGACTTTATGCCAGATAATATTTGATTTATACGTAAATCCCCAGGCTTTCATAACTTCTAATCCATCTGGTAATAAAGCATTGGGAACCCATAAGTACAAGTGGCTTTTGCTGCCAGCCACAGATTGAACAGGAATTTGCTTTATTTCCTCTAATGATAATGTGTCGTAACGGGATAATCTTTTATGTTCGGGCGCAACTTTGCCTGTTCGGTTAAGGAATCGCCAGGGCGGGTCAGCTAAAATGGTGGCATATCCTTTATTAGGAACATGCTCAAGAAAATTAATTGCAACCGGATTGATATGATCTTTAATAATTTTCATCGATCAGATTCTTTTTAATACCAAATACTAAAACAGGACACCCACCTCCACTTCCACCTTCAATCCGTGGCAATAGCTTTGATATATGCGTTGTTGAATTTCCAAAAGAACCGCCCCTTCCAACTTCATTGAAGACATGTTGAAGGTTATCACAGCGTGTGATAATAATTCCAACACTAATTGCTCTCAAATCAAATAAAAGTCTGAAATTGTTTAAATCACGATCAAAAAAAGGATCTTTGTTATTCCATTCAATCTCAAGGGCCACATGGTTTTTATAACAATCAACCTTATGCGTGGGAGATTCCATCAAAACGTCATCTACCATCACCGCCGTTTCAAACTCTTTCTCAACCCATTGTTTTTGATACAAAAAAGAATCGATCGATGATGAAATTTGAGATTTACTACCCCCTTTTGCAGTGATCCAGCTTTTATTTATTCGAAAGTTCATTAATAATTCAATAAGATCATTCCATTCATTTGGAAAATCATATTTAAGAATTGCACAGGCATGCTTCCATTCATGAACTTCATAATTCGTTAAAATGTATTCCGGTAAGAATTCAGTTCCCATCGAGATATTCATATTTTCATTAGAATAGAGCAAAGATAAGGTTTAAACTCAAGCGTCTCTCCATTTGTTGATAACTGACCAAACATTTCCTACCTTTGAATTTTATTTTATTACGGTGAAATCATGTCAATATTAAAGCAGCAAATAGAATCATTATCCCAAACATTTTTTGAAGAGATAGTCGGAATCCGGAGACACTTTCATCAAAACCCGGAGCTGTCGTGTGAGGAATTTCAGACCGCTGATTTTGTCTGCAAAAAACTGGAAGAATATGGCATCCCCTATACACGGGGTGTAGCCGAAACAGGGGTTGTCGGCTTGATCGAAGGGAAGAATGCTTCGTTGTGCTGTATTGCGCTCAGGGCCGATATGGATGCCTTGCCGATTGTGGAGGAAAATGATGTTTCATATAAGTCAATTTCACCTGGGAAGATGCATGCCTGCGGGCATGATGTACACATGGCCTGCCTGCTGGGCGCCGCGAAGATCCTGAATTCCCTGAAAGATCAGTTTGATGGGACGGTTAAATTGTTGTTCCAGCCATCCGAAGAGTCTTACCCCGGTGGTGCCATCCGCATGATCAACGAAGGGGTTCTTGAAAATCCGAAGCCACACTATGTCATTGCGCAGCATGTCATCAATACCCTGGATGCGGGAGATGTGGGCATGAGGCCCGGAGCTTACATGGCCTCCACCGATGAAATTTTCATCACGGTGAGGGGAAAAGGCGGCCATGCTGCCACCCCCAGCCAGGTAATCGATCCGATTCTGATCGCTTCGCATATCATCGTGGCGCTTCAGCAGATTGTAAGCCGCAACGCAGATCCGGTGGTGGCCACTGTGGTTTCTTTCGGAAAGATTGTGGGCAACGGACGCACCAATGTCATTCCCGATGAGGTGCGAATGGAAGGAACCGTGCGAACCTATAACGAAACCTGGCGAAAGGAAGTCCACCGGCGCATCGAACAGATTGCCGTAAGTCTGGCATCCGGAATGGGAGGTACCTGTGAAGTGAGGGTTTCTCATGGCTACCCTTTTCTTTATAACGATACTTCACTTACCGACAAACTTTATCTGTTGGCAAAAGAATATTTAGGCACAGCGCACGTTAAAGAACTGGAACAACGGATGACAGCCGAAGACTTTGCCTATTTTGCCCGCGAGCGGCCTTCTTGTCTCTACAGGCTTGGTATTGCAAACGATTCCAGGGGAATCAGGTCAAACCTGCATACAGCTACATTCGATGTGGATGAAAAAAGTCTGGAAAACGGCATGGGACTGATGGCGTGGTTTGCAGTGAAAATCTTAGGGGAGTTAGTAATGACGAATGACAAGTGACGAATGACAAATATAAAAATAGCAATGATTGGTAAAAAGCATCAAAGCCTCATTCGTCATTCGTCATTCGTCATTCGTCATTTGTCATTCGTCACTTGTCACTTGTCACTTCTCCTATTGTTTTTTCCAGCTTTTCTCTTCGGCCAGGACCAGAAACCTCCCACCCCACAACTTCTGCCTTTTCAGCAGGATGCGCCGAAGCCGGGAAATGAAGAACAGTTGGCGCTTCAATTTTATCAGAATCTGGATTTTGGGAAAGCAGCAGAACTATTTGAACAACTTTACGAGAAAAAACCTTCTGCCTATTATTACCAGTACCTGGTATTCTCCCTGGTTGAAATAAAAGAATACAGCAAGGCAGAACGATTAATTAAAAAATGCCAGCGGGCTGAATCTGATGCTCTTCGGTATGCTGTTGATCTGGGGTATGTCAGTTACAGGTCGGGAAATCCGGAGAAGGCAAAAAAAATATATGAGGATGCACTGAAAAAACTGGGCCCTAACCAACAGCAAATCTTCGACCTGGCCAATGCTTTTATTGTGAGGGGAGAGAACGAATATGCCATACGAACGTATGTTAAAGGGCGCCAGTTGATGAACAACGCCTATCCTTTTGGTTTTGAACTTGCGAGTGTGTACGAACGCATGGGTGATTTCAAAAATGCCACCGAGGAGTATCTGAACATGCTGGACGTCAATAAAGCATACCTGAGTACCGTTCAGGACAGAATTCAGATGACTTTGTCATTTGATGTGAACAACGAGAAAAATGAAATTTTACGAAAAATTCTGCTATCCCGGGCACAGAAGAATCCTGATAACACAAATTATGCAGAACTCCTGTGGTGGTATTCAATTCAGCAAAAGGATTTCGACCTGGCTCTTTTGCAGGCAAAGGCGCTCGACCGGCGTTTCAGGGAGAACGGTGAGAAATTAGTCTCCCTGGCCAGTCTGGCTGTATCAAATGAGAAGTATGATATAGCCATTGAATGTTATCAATACCTTGTTTCAAAAGGCACAGGGTGTTCATATTACGATCTTGGCCGGCGTGAACTGGCCAATACCCGGTATCTGAAGACCATTTCTGAGCCTTCTCCACCGAAAAAGCAACTGGAAATTCTGGAAAAGGAGTTTGCCGATGAACTCACCCGTGATGAGGAGGACCCCGAGAATATTTCCATCATCAAAAATCTGGCACACATCAAAGCATTTTACCTGGAAAAACCTCAGGAGGCCGTTGATTTGCTGAATCATGCCATCGAAATGGTTGGTGTATCAGCGGCAGAAAAGGCACAGTGCAAAATTGAACTTGCCGATATTCTTTTATTCACGGATGATGTATGGGAGGCTACGCTTTTATATCAGCAGGCGTATATGGATTTTAAATTCGATGTATTGGGGCAGGAGGCGAAATTTAAAAACGCCAAACTCTCTTTTTACATCGGCGAATTTTCCTGGGCAAAGGCACAGGCAGATATTCTGAAAGCAGCAACATCCAAGTTTATTTCAAACGACGCCATCGCTTTGTCGTTGCTGATCAGTGAGAATTTTGACCCCGACAGCAATACGATCGGACTTGGAATGTATGCGCGTGCCGACCTACTTGACTACCGCAATGAAGATATTCTGGCGCTTCAAACCCTTGATTCAATCCCACGCATGTTTGGCGACCATCCTATTTTACAGCAGGTTCTGTACAAGAGAGCTGAAATAATGCGTAAACAGGGGCATTATGCCGAATCCGACAGTCTTTTTCAGCAACTTGTCAAAGAATATCCCGACGAAGTTCTGGCCGATGAAGCCCTGATGCAAGCTGCCATGCTGAACGAAAAACAGTTGAATAACCGGGAGAAGGCGATGTCGCTTTACCAGGAATTGCTGGATAAATATCCCGGCAGCATCTTTGTACCGGATGCCCGGAAAAAATTCCGTGCATTGCGTGGGGATATTACCCAATAAGGGATAAATAACAATCATGATCCGACCTAAAAAGCATCTTGGCCAGCATTTTCTCCGTGATGAAAACATTGCACAAAAAATCGTTGGTTATCTGAATCCGGAATTCCCATTGGTCCTTGAAGTTGGACCCGGGATGGGGGTGTTAACAAAATATATCCTGGATAATCCTGCCTTCGATGCATGGTTCATGGAGGTTGACAGGGAAGCGGTTGAATACCTGAACGCAACATTCCCTTCAATTTCGGACCGGTTGATCCAGGGTGATTTTCTGAATTATGATCTGGCTGGATTTCCTGAATTGCAGAAAACCGCACCCGCAGAAACGGATGTTCATGTATCTCTCCCTAAATTCACTGTGATTGGTAACTTTCCTTACAACATTTCCTCCCAGATTCTGTTTACAGCGCTGGAAAACCGCGACCGGATTCCTGAGGTGATTGGCATGTTTCAGAAGGAGGTGGCCGAGCGGATTGCGTCACCCCCCGGGAGCAAATCCTATGGTATTATCAGCGTATTACTACAGGCATTTTACGATATCGAATATTTATTTACGGTAAGTGAGACAGTTTTCTATCCCCCGCCCAAAGTCAAATCAGCCATGATCCGGTTGCGCAGGAATGCAACGGAGAAACTCGACTGCGATGAAGCCTTGTTTACCAGATTGGTTAAAACGGCTTTCAATCAGCGCCGGAAAACCCTCCGGAACGCCATCCGTCAAATGTTGCCTCCCATGGACGGCCCGTCAGGGTCCTTCACCCCATCGGAGTGGTTGACAAAATGTCTTGATCTTCGTGCCGAACGACTTTCGGTGGGTGATTTCGTCAGGCTTACTACAGAAATATCTACCTTTGCATAAATTCAAATTTCCGGATGAAAAAAGTTTTGCCTCCTAAAAAACAACCGCCTCCAGGTAAGCATGAACCCAATAAAAAACCTGGAATTCAAAAAAATCAACCAATAGTTCCCAAGGTTTCAAAGAAGGCAAATCGATATTTTATATTGTCTTTTTTGCTTTTTGCCTTTATACTGTACGGCAATACCATCTTCAATAAATATGCTGTTGATGATAATCTTGTAACCAATAATGCAGTAATATCACAAGGATTCAAGGCTATTCCGCAGATTTTTTCTTCCAGGTACTATTCGCAACAAGGAAACATCGGGACTACTTCTACAGAATACCGGCCCATGGTAAAAGCTACTTTTGCCATCGAGTATCAGTTATGGGGCAATAAACCCGGCAGAAGTCATGCGGTAAATATATTTCTTTACTGGGGGTTGTCTGTACTTCTGTTCTTTATCCTTAAAAGATTGTTGCAAAACTATAATATTTTGTTTCCTTTTCTGATTACCCTCCTGTTCATGGCTCACCCGGTGCACACGGAAGTGATAGCCAGCCTGAAAAACAGGGATGAAATGCTTGCTTTTATTTGCGGGCTTGGAAGCCTTTGGTATATTCTTGAATATGCCGGAACCTATAAAATCAGATATGTCTTTTTAGCGATGCTGATATTTTTCGTGGGCTATCTCTGCAAATCCTCCATTCTTCCCTTCCTTATCCTTATTCCGCTGGTACTGCATTTTTTTACCCGTCTTCCGCTTAACAAGATTGTGTGGGTGTTCGTTGCACTTATTTCCATCCTGATTTTTGCCTATATCCTGCCGCGCTTTTTTCTGCCGCCGCAGCAGCGTGTTACTTCCTTTATTGAAAATCCGCTTTACCTGGATAAGAATATCTGGATACGGCTCGGAACAGGGTTGGTTTCACTGCTATTCTACATCCGGATGTTGATATATCCCTATCCGTTGCTGTATTATTACGGATACAACATGATTCCGATCACAAACCTGGCGAATATATGGGCACTGATTTCCTTGCTGATTTATGCCGGCTTGTTTGTTTTTGCGTTGATGAAGTTCAGGGAAAAACACTTGCTGTCGTTTGCAGCGCTTTGGTTTCTGATAGCCATTGCCATGTATTCAAACGTTGTTGTTCCGGTGGTTGGCATTGTTGGAGAGCGTTTTGTGTTCGCTGCTTCTCTTGGTTTTTGCCTGGCCATCGTCTTTTTTATTTTTAAAATTTTCAAAACCGATCCGAAAAGTCTCACTATTGAGTTGGATGCACGGTTAAAAATTCTTGCAATCGTGATTCTTCTTTTATTACCCTATACGGTGCTGTCAATTTCCAGGAACCGTGATTGGCGTAATTTGTTCGATTTATACCGCAATGACATCAAATCATTGCATAACTCTGCCAAGGCCAATATTGATTATGGCGGCTACCTGATGAGTACCGTTTACCAGGACCAGAATTTTTTGAGAACCGGAAGTGTCAATCAATTCAAATATCAAGTCATCGTGGGTCATTTTCGCCGGTCGCTGGAGCTTTACCCGGATAATTATTTAACAACGAATGATCTTGGTACGGTTTACCTTTTCATGGGCAAAAATTATGATTCTGCTACTTATTTCCTGCGAAAGGCAATCTCACTCGATTCAACACTGCAACCGGCCTGGGTGAATCTTGGGATGGCCTACCGCGAGCAAAAAGAATATCAGAAGGCTATCGGATGTTATGAACATATTCTGGCAGTCAACCCCAACCAGATCAAAGCAATTTTCGCGCTGGCCAATGTATACAATGATATGGGCCAGTTCGACCGGGCCGTTAAAATGAACGAAGATGTGATGAAAACCTATCCCAATCAGGAAATGCCCTACGTGAATATTGGCAATTATTATATGCTGAAAAAGGATACCGTCACTGCTGTAGGCTACTGGGAAAAAGCTGCTGCCATCAACCCAAGTTTTGAATTATGCGTTCAATTGAATTCTCTGTATATCCTCAAAGGAGATCGCGAAAAAGCTGATTATTACTACCGGCTTGGGGAACAAATTGCAAAACAAAGCCAGCAGTAATTTCGATTTCGAGGTTGTTATAAACACTAACCATCCCCGGCAAATTTTGTTCACTGATTCCTCCGTGTAACTCTGTGACTTCTCCGTGTAACTCTGTGAAAAAAAGTTACACAGAGTTCACAGAGAACCACAGAGAACCACAGAGAACCACAGAGAAATATCGAAAATAAACACTTCCCTGTAATAATGTCAGTTTTCTATCGTCTGGCATGACAGTTGCTTAAAATCATTCTAAATAATAAAATTAAATTTGGAATCAATGACTTCTTCAATTTCCCGGATAATCACAATTACTTTTCTTTTCATATTAACCAGCAGTGCCTTATTTGCACAGACAGGAGTGATCAAAGGCCGGGTTTTCAACCATAAAAATAATGAACCGGTGCCGTTTGTGAACATCATTATCGATGGCAAACCAACCCAGGGAGCCACCAGCGACATGGACGGGAATTACGCCATTACCAAGGTTACACCGGGATACGCACGATTAGTGGCGACATCCATTGGGTTTAAAAAATATGTTTCCGATGATTTCCTGGTGACAAATTCCAAGACGACCGATCTCAATATAGGCCTCGATGAGCAGGTGACCACGCTGGAGCAGGTTGAAATAAAACCTTCTGTGGTACAACGGAATGAAGAGGTTCCGGTGTCATTACAAAAACTGACCATTCAGGAAATAGAGCGCAGCCCGGGTTCAAACCGCGACATTTCAAAGGTTATCCAGAGTTTGCCGGGTGTAGCATCCTCTCCATCCTTCCGTAATGATGTCATTGTGCGTGGAGGCGGTCCCAGCGAAAACAGATTTTACCTCGATGGTGTTGAAATCCCTTATCTGAACCATTTTTCCACACAGGGATCCTCAGGGGGGCCTGTTGGCATTATCAACGTCGATTTCATTCGGGAAGTACAGCTTTATTCCAGCGCATTTCCTACAGCGAGGGGTAACGCCCTCAGTTCTGTCATGGACCTGCGCCAGGTGGATGGGAACAAGGAAAAGTTCGGCGGCCGTGTTTCCATCGGATCGAGCGACTTAGCGCTGACCCTGAACGGCCCGATCACCAAAAACTCATCCCTGATATTTTCGGTGCGTCGTTCTTATCTGCAATTTCTGTTCAGCGCACTGAAACTGCCATTTCTTCCGACTTACAATGATTACCAGTTCAAATATAAGATTGACCTTGGCAAACGGGACCAGCTTTCGGTGATTTCCATCGGGGCGCTTGATAAAAACAAATTGAATACCGGAATTTCCAATCCTGATGCCTTCCAGCAATATATTTTGCAGTCGCTTCCGGTGAATGATCAGTGGAGTTATGTGTTCGGTCTTGTTTACAGGCATTTTCGCGCCAAAGGTTACGACACATGGGTACTGAGCCGCAACATGCTCAACAACGATCAGATCAAATATACGAACAATGTTGAAGTGCCCGATAGCTTGCTTTTCAAATATAATTCTCAGGAGATCGAGAACAAATTTCGCTATGAAGGACTTACCGACCTTGTAAAATGGAAGATCACCTATGGTGCCGGTCTTGAATATGCCAAATACACCAATCAGACATACCAGAAGGTATTTGTTCAAAACCAGCTTCGCACGCTCAATTACAACTCACGCATTGAAATGTGGAAATGGAACGTGTTTGGCCAGGTGAACCGGGCATTCTTCAATGACAGGCTCAATCTCAACCTTGGGATCAGGATGGATGCCAACAATTACAGCAACAGCATGAATAATCTGTTGAATCAGTTTTCACCCAGATTTTCTGCTTCTTATGCCATCGTTCCCGATAAGTTCTTTATCAATGGAAACGTAGGGCGGTACTATCAGTTGCCTGCCTACACCTCCCTCGGATTCCGCAGCAACAGCGGCACACTCGTGAATGATTCGCTGGGCATTAAGTATATCTCTGCCGACCATGTGGTGCTCGGCCTTGAATATCAGCCGAAGCCCAATGCCAAGATATCACTCGAAGGATTTTATAAATTTTACCGAAACTATCCTTTTTCCATCAGAGATTCAGTAGCCCTGGCCAGCAAAGGATCAGACTTTGGCTCGGTAGGTGATGAACCATTGCTCCCCATTTCAAAAGGCCGTGCATATGGTTTTGAAATACTTTTGCGAAATGCCGATTTATTCAAATTCAACGTGATACTCACCTATACCTTTGTCCGCAGTGAGTTTACGAATTATGATGGTCAATATATTCCCTCTGCCTGGGATAACCGCCACTTGATCAATATTACCCTGGGCAAAAAATTTAAACATAACTGGGAAATAGGCGCCAAATGGCGGTTTGCCGGCGGACAGCCTTACACCCCCTGGGATATGAATACTTCAAGCCTGGTAACTGCCTGGGATGCGCAGGGCAGGGGATATTTAAATTACAATGCCTTTAATACCCTCCGGTTAACGTCATTCAACCAGCTTGACATCCGGATCGACAAGGGGTTTTATTTCAGGAAATGGTCACTCATGTTCTACCTTGATGTTCAAAACGTGCTGAATTTCCAGGCACAGCAGCCCGACCTCCTTGTCAATACACAGGAAAATGGAACCGTGGTTAAATATATTGATGACCAGGGAAAGGAACGGTATAAACTGCGAACCATAGAAAATAGCGCCGGTACAGTTTTACCTGCCATCGGAATAATGGTTGACTTTTAAAACCGGAAATGATTTTGGTTTAATGTATGTCGCGGCGCCTTGCTTTCATTTCTTCTACCTGTTTAAGGTATGATTTGAACTGATCAGCGGTGAGGATAGCCTTTAATTCACCCTCTTTCTGTTTATTGAGGTTCTGAGCCGTTTTACGCATGACTGCGGTATCTGTTATTTTCCTTACGTCTTCCATTTTGTTTGCATACTTCAGGTTGATGGCCGAAACCTTTGGTTCCTGAGCGGCAGTAAGCGATAAATTCTCCTTCATCATTTCCGTCTGCCGTTTGGCACGTTCTTCGGGAGTTGCCTTTCCGTAACCCTTTCCAGGTCCCTGCTGTTGTGCAAAGATGGTGGTGGCAGAAAAAAGGAAAAGAGCAGTCACAGAAATCATCAGAAAGAGGTTTCTTGAGGCAGTTGAGACTTTTGTTTTCATGGATTGGGGGTTTTAGTTAGTTCTACTTTGATTTTATTACTGATAATCATTGCTCCGGCTGGGTTTACATGGTCGGCATTGAAAAAATATTCCGGCTTTCCATGAAATTCATTTCTATAATCTAAAACCCGGTAATCTTCACAATTATTGTGTGTAACATCGATAATTTCGCGATCGAGTTTCTCAAGGTCAACCAGTTTTCGGGCATATTTTAAATATTCATCGGTCAGGGGCATTCTGAGCAGGATGAGGTGAATTTTGTATTGCCGGCAAAGGGAAAGAATCCGGAGGTAGTATTCGGTGTTGCTGAGAACTGATTTCCCGGCATAACTGGCCAGGTATGCTGATGCAACATAATAACCCAATTGTTCGCGATTGGGCTCTTTGGCAAAATTCTTATAATTTCGTGCCGGGAAATAACCGTGCTTAATCTGGTGCATGTCGGTTCTGAAAAATAAAATCGACATAAAAGTATATTTATAATTTCCCACGTAGGAAAAGAAATTACCAGTCAGCCAGTTCAAGAGGTAACCGGGGTCATGGTACTCCTGTGCCAGTTCGGAATATTTCAGATATTTTCGCCAATATCCATCGAAAGTCAGTTCATTTTCGGCTTTTGGACTAAAGTTCACCGGATCAATGGAAAGTAAAATGTATTCCGGCCTTTTGTTTGTCTTTTCCAGGATATACCTCAACTTGTACCAGGTTTGTTTGTAAACTTCCTTTGGCGTGATATAGCAAAAACCGTTTCCAAGGACTGACGGATTAACGCGGTTGTGTGAATTGCCAAGCATCAGGTATTTCAGGGTATCCGGGCAGGTTTCAAATTGCTCATCCTGATTGCGGGCCAACCGGAAATAGTACATCCAGTGGTCATATACCAGGTTCAACCCTTCATTCAGCGCCAGAACCAGCACAACAAAAACAAATAACTTCTGAAAAAACTGTTTGTTCCGGGTCATGTTAAAATTGAAAATAAAAAAACTTCTGACTTGAAAAAACACCTAATGCCAGGATGAAAAACAACATGAAAAGGTAACCGGCGTACCTGATGGCGATTGGTTTGCTCATGAATTTCGACGCAAATGACTTCAGTGCAACCACGTATTCAAACCAAAGCATGATGACAATCAGCAAAATGCCTAAAATAAAGTCGTTATTTTTCAGTAACTCCAGGATCGCGGTGCCTGAATGGCTGAAATCGGTCAGATTCCCGATCAGCAGAAAAGAGTCATGCAGGGAATGTTGTCCGAAGAAAAATCCTGTGGAACATACCAGCAGAAAAGTAACAGTAATGTTCAGCCATTTGAGCAGATTGGGGGATTTACTTAACCCGCTGATCCGGTTTACCTGTAGCATGAAGGGTTTGGAAACATTGGCCAGTACGATAAAAGACCCGTGCAAAAAACCAAAAATAATGAAATTCCAGTAGGGGCCATGCCAGAATCCGACCAGGACAAAAGTGAGCAACAGGTTGAGGTTAATAAGCCAGTTTACTGTTCTTCCGTGATATTTGAGCGGCAGGGAAAAATAGACATAGTCGCGCAACCAGGAAGTAAGGGAGATATGCCACCGGCTCCAGAATGCGGCAATCGATTGTGCACTGAATGGCCGGTTGAAGTTCGGACTGAGTTTGATCCCAAGGAGCCTGGCCGATCCGATGGCAATATCGGTGTAACCCGAAAAATCAGCGTACACCTGCATCATCTGCAGGATAATTCCGATCCCGATTTCAACCCCATGAAAATAACCCGGTTCAGAAAAAATCGCTTGCGTAAATATTGACAGACGATCGGCAATCACAATTTTTTTAAACATGCCCCAGAGGATGAGGCGAAGTCCACTGGTAAAAAGTTGCGGATCAAACGAATGTTCGATGTGAAATTGAGGGATTAGTCTTCTTCCCCGTTCGATTGGGCCAGCCAAAACCAGTGGGAAAAACGAAACAAACAGCGCATAGATACCGATGTTTTTTTCCGGTTTGATAACTCCCCGGTACACATCAATGGTGTATCCGATGGTTTGGAAAGTATAAAAGGAGATTCCGATAGGCAATAGGATGCTATAGTAAGGAATTGCATAACTTTTTCCGGTGATTCCGGCAACCTGATTGACAATTTCCGTAAAAAAACCAAGATATTTGAAAAAAACGAGCATTCCCAGGTTAACGACCAACGAAAAAACCAGGTATTTAATCCGTTGTTTTTTATGGGTTATCTGCCCCATTTTCAGCGCGGCAAAGTAGGTAACCAGGGTGGCGGTGATCAATACCAGCACGAATTCAACCCGCCAGAGTAGATAGAAAAAATAACTGGCAGCGAGCAGAATCATCCATCGCCAACGAAAAGGAAGCACATAGTATAGCAATACTGTAATAGGAAGAAAAAAGAGATATCCGATGGAATTGAACAACATATCTGGCCGATATTTTATTTCTGGACTGTATTTTCAGCTTCCGCCTCCCGGTACCAGATCCCTTCATGAGTCTCTTCACGTTCCAGTGGTTGATCATATCCTTTCAATAACTCCTCAAACCGTTGTGCGAGGCCGATCTTGTAGTCGTTCGGTTCAAACAGCACTTTGGTTTTGGTGTCATTTCCGGCAAGAGTACGCACGGCCTTCCTTATTTTCCCGGCCTTTTGCTCAAAACTCTCCCGGGTCATTTCATACCATTGATGATCATGATCCTCTTGTTTTGCACACAGGTGATAACCAAGCATGAGGTTGAACTTAACGGCATTGGTATTGGAGCGCAGAATGTGGGCCACCTGCTTTTTCCATCCCAGGAAGTAAAATGTTGTTTCGATGCCCGCAACGGATACCAGGTAGGGCAGGAAGGTGTTGTAAAACTCTGTCCGGCCAAAAAAGATTCCCGATTCGGAGGAGCGGGATTCCCAATCGATATTTTTATCGTTCAGCAGACCGATTTTTTCCCCCTTGTAATGAATCATCAGGTAGTTGTTTTGCAGATTATTGATCGAATTAAACCAGATCAACTGCATTTCCGGGGTAATGACCTCCTGGTATTTCATATTCAACCTGACCGGATCCGAGTTGCGCCACCGCCTCACCAATTCAATATCCTCCTCTTTCAGCCGCTCCAGGATGATTCCATATTTATAGAACTTCATCGTGCAGCACGGTTTTAATGGAAAAGGGCGGTTTCCTGTTCTGAACCATGTAAATACGGCTCAGATACTCCCCAATCACTCCCAATGAAAGCAAAATGATACTGGTTGAAAACAAAATGGTCACGATCAGCGCGGTAAATCCCATGATTGGAACTCCATGCATGAGTTTCCGGTATATAAACAACAGTCCGATGATGAAACTCAGGAGAGCAGAGATAAACCCTCCGTAAACCATCATTTTAAGCGGCATGGCTGTATAATAAATAACCAGGTTGGAGAGCATGGAGAAAAGACTCCGGGAGGTATAGTTTGACTGCTGGTGAGGCCTTTTCTGATGATCCACCAGTACAAAGGCAATGTGGCTGGTGTACCAGTTGAACAGTTCGTCGATGTAGATGAAGTTAATCTGGTGGTTGAGCAGGTTTTTTCCAAGCGATGATTTCATTAATCTGAAAGAAGATCCGTTGCCTTTGGTCTTAAAAACCCTGCGCGACCAGCCTTTCAAGGCGCCGCTGCCGAGGTTACGGGCCATGGAATGGTGTTTTTTGCCATAGATGCCGTAAACCAGATCTGCCCCGGAATGTTGCATGGTCTCCACCAGTTTGGTGATTTCTTCAGGAGGATTCTGAAGGTCATCGTCAATGGTAATGATAAATTCCCCTGAAGCCTG
>JBAXFM010000066.1:0-20732 GCA_037139855.1 Bacteroidota bacterium | reverse complement strand
AAAAGGTGATTCATCAAAATGGATACATGAAAAAGGGTTTGTAAAAGGCCGATTTGAATGGCATGCGGGATTTGGAGGTTTTTCTTATTCAATCTCTCAGATTGATGCGGTTGTAAAATACATCATGAATCAGGCGAAACATCATAAAACAAAAACATTTATCGAAGAATATCTGGATTTCTTAGATAGATTTCTGGTTCCATTCAACGAACGATATATATTTAAACCTGTTGAATATTAACATTTTGTCCCTAAAGGGACAATGGTTGTGTAGCGTGGCTCGGTTTTCTATAAACATTGCATCCCTAAAGGGATGAAAAAACGGGATCGGACAACATTTGTTTTCTATAAACATTGCATCCCCAAAGGGATGGCAATGTGTGCCGTCAGGCACCAAATGTTTATAGAAAAACGGAGAGTGGCTCCTAATCGCGTGCCTTTAGGTACGCAACATTTTTTAAACAAAACTGATTACCAACATTTAAGATCATGAAGAAAGACGTCCAGTCAGAAGCCGAAATTCTGCGCCAAAAAGCCGAAGAATTGCTGAAAAATGAGCTCCTGCTGGCAAAAGAGCAGGTAAAAATCGCTACCGAAAAATATCGGAATATCCTCGAAAACATGCTGGATGTCTACTATGAAGCATCGCTTGATGGAGTCATCCTTGAGATCAGCCCGTCTATCGAAATTATCTCTAAAGGACAATTCACCCGCGATGAAATGATTGGAAAATCACTGTTAGGGCTTTATGTCGAACCGGATGCCCGTGATAATTTTTTTGCAGTATTAGCAAAAGATGGAAAGGTAATTGATTATGAATTGGCGTTGCGAAACAAAGATGGTTCAATAGTACCTTGTGCAATATCAGCAGGATTGAAGTTTGATGCGCATGGGAACCCGGCAAAAATTACAGGAATTCTGCGCGACATAACGGAGCGTAAGCAATCGGAAATCAGGCTAAAGGAGAGTGAGGAAAAATTCCGGTCCATTACCGAACAAACCACCGACCTTATAGCAATTACCGACATAAATGGCATTATAACATATGCCTCACCAGCCTCAGATTCTATTTTTCATATTTTGCCGGAAGAGATGTGCGGCAAACACTTCACCGAATTTTTGGATGAACCTGTTGCTTCAAAAGCTGTTACAGCGTTCCGCCTGGCGTTGGCAAGGAATGAGACAATTAAAAACCTCGAAATGCAGATGAAGCGGAAAGACGGTTCAACGTTTACAGGGGAGATAAACGGTTCAAAATTCCAAACCGGAATACAAACCGGGACACTGGTAACCATCCGTGATATTACCCGGCGCAAGTTGGAAAAAGATGC
Source organism: Bacteroidota bacterium (assembly GCA_037139855.1). GTDB lineage: Bacteria > Bacteroidota > Bacteroidia > Bacteroidales > FEN-979 > CAIVAT01. The sequence goes on along the minus strand of JBAXFM010000066.1, from coordinate 19,401 downwards.
TATTCGGGAAAGCAGCCAGAAATGGGAAGCCATCATTGCCGCATCACCCGATGGAATAGGAATGGCATCTTTTGATGGAAAATTGCAATTTATGTCAGAAAAACTGGCAGCAATGTATGGCTATACTGCCGAAGAAAAAGATGAGTTTCTTGGAAAGTCAATCTTTGATTTTATTGATTCTTCCTATCACAAAATGTTGATTGACAATATCCATAAAATTATTTCAGGTGATATTAACCATCAGATTACAGTATATCTTGCTATAAAAAAAGATACCAGCAGGTTTTTTTCGGAACTGAATTCCACCGTTTTGTGCGATTCAACAGGAAACCCTGTAAATATTCTGTATGTCCAGCGCGACATCACCGAGCGAATAAAAGCGGAACAGAAAATCAGCGATCTCAACGAAAACCTTGAAAAAAAAATTATCGAAAGGACAATCCAACTTGCCGAAACCAATAAAAATCTTGAAAATGAAATCAAACACAGAAAATTGGTCGAAGCAGAACTTGAACACGAAAAGCAACGGCTTTCAGATATCATCAAAGGAACCAATGTGGGAACCTGGGAATGGAATATCCAAACCGGCGTAACCACGATCGACGAAAGGTGGGCAGAAATAATTGGTTATACTTTGGATGAACTCTCACCTGTTAACATCAATACATGGATTGATTTTTTACCTCCTGATGATTTAAAAAAAGCCCTTGAATTACATGAAAAGCACATCAAAGGAGAGTTAGATTATTATTCCCATGAGTTTAGGATGAAACATAAAAATGGCACCTGGATCTGGGTTTTAAACAGGGGAAAAATTCACACCTGGGATGATGATGGCAATCCACTGCTGATGTCGGGAACACACCAGGATATTACCGAACGCAAGCAGACTGAGAATGAAATCAGGAAAGCAAGAAACGAAGCAGAAAAAGCCAACCATGCCAAGAGTGAATTTCTTTCACGCATGAGTCACGAACTGCGAACACCCATGAATTCAATTCTTGGCTTTGCCCAATTATTAAATATGGGTGAACTCACCCCAAAACAAAAGAAAAGTGTCAATTATATTTTATCCAGTGGCAAACATTTACTCGTTTTGATTGATGAGGTACTTGACATTTCACGCATTGAATCAGGAAGGTTCTTATACCTTCCTGAACCTATCCTGGTAAATGGCATTATTTCAGAAATTACAGACTCGGTTCAGCCACTTGCGGATGCCAGGGAATTGAAAATCGAACTGGTCAACTCTCCTGCCAACCAGCTTTATGTAATGTCCGACAAGAAGTTGGTGAAACAGGTACTGATCAACCTGCTTAACAATGCCGTGAAGTACAACAGGCAAGGAGGTTCCATCACAATCAAAACTGAAACCCGGCCCCCCGATGACAAGGGGATTGTTTTTATTCGTTTTGCAGTAACGGATACTGGTTTGGGAATTCCGGCAGAAAGCATCCCGAAACTTTTCGTACCATTCGAACGGATCGGAGCCGAAAAAACCCAAATTGAAGGTACCGGTCTTGGGCTGGCTGTAGTGAAAAAAATTATGGATGCCATGGAAGGAACAGTTGGCGTTGAAAGTATTGTTGGCGAAGGAAGCACATTTTGGATCGAATTGCCAATGACCGAGCAACAGATAAGCTGGAAAAATCAACGGGAAGCCAATTTAAAACTGACAGCCGAGTTGATCATTGCAAACAAGGAACTTGCTTTTCAAAATGAAGAAAAAGAAAAACGGGCAGCAGAGCTAACTGTGGCAAATAAAGAGCTTGCTTTTCAACATGAAGAAAAAGCGAATCGGGCAGCCGAACTAATCATGGCAAATAAAGAACTTGTTTTTCAAAATGAGGAAAAAGCAAAACGGGCAGCCGAACTAATCGTGGTAAATAAAGAACTTGCTTCTCAAATTGATAAGACGATAAAACTGACAGCCGAGTTAGCCATGGCAACTAAAGATCCTGGCTCCCGGAATGAAAATGAATTATTGCCGGGTAACATTGATCCCGGGAAAACCGGAATAATCCTGTACATCGAAGACAATGCTTCTAATACTGAATTGGTGGAACAAATCCTGCTCGATCACCGGACGTCCATTCAGTTGGTGAGCAGTACGAACGGAGCGCAGGCCGTTCCATTAGCCATCGAATACACACCGGATTTAATTCTTCTTGATCTCGATTTGCCGGATATACAGGGTTTCGAAGTGATCAGACTTTTGCAGGGGGAAGAAAAAACGATGGCAATTCCGGTTGTGGTTGTCAGCGCCGATGCGATGCCACAGCAGATTGAGAAATTGATGAAGGCCGGCGCCATGAATTATTTGACAAAACCGCTGGATGTAGTTGAGTTTTTAAGGGTGATAGATAAGGTAACAGGGATTAACAGACCACAGGGATGAAAAAGTATAACTTATTAAAATTGAGGTGGTTTTCTAATCTCACTTTCCAAAATGCCTTGAAGTCCCTGATGATACTGATCGTCGGAATTGGATTGACTGTTGTATCCACATTATATATGAAACATGAAGAAGAAACGGAAATAAACAGAGCTTTTAAATCCCTATGTGGCGATTTAAAAGCAAAAATATACGCCCGGCTTCAAATTCATGCTCAACTTTTACGATCCGGCTCAGCTTTTTTCGCAGCATCTGATACGGTTACCCGATCAGAATGGCATGAATTTAATAAACGCGCAAAAATTGACGAAAATTTACCTGGCATTCAAGGTGTGGGATTTTCATTGCTGATACCTAAAAATCAATTGCGGCAACATATTCTCAACATACGCAAGGAAGGATTTTCCGATTATACCGTAAAGCCTGCCGGCGACAGAGCTATTTATTCTTCGATTATATACCTTGAACCCTTTGCCGGTCGAAACCTTCGTGCATTTGGTTACGATATGCTTTCGGAACCAATCCGAAGAAAAGCTACAGAAATGTCGCGCGATTCTGACGTTGCCATGATTTCGGGTAAAGTGATTTTAGTTCAGGAAACAAATCAGGATGTACAAACAGGTACATTGATGTATGTTCCGGTATATCGAAACGGAATGCCCGTCAGCACAGTTGAACAGCGCCGTGCAGCTATCAAAGGCTGGGTTTACAGCCCTTATCGAATGAACGATTTAATGCTTGGTATTTTAGGCAGTGGGGATGTTGATCGTTTGGGCAGAATTCGCTTGCAGATATATGATGAATGCAAGTCATTAAATTCATTGTTATTTGACAGTCAAAGAAATGACACCTTAAACCACCCGGTTATTGTCAATCAGACTGTTTCTCTGCCTATCGATTTTAATGGAAAGAAATGGATCCTCTGTTTTACGAAATCCGGTGGGCAAAGTCCTCTTTTTTTGAGCAAAGTTTTTATTGTATTTATTGGCGGCGTCATTATCAGTTTATTGTTGTTTTCGCTGTTATTATCGTTTTTTAACACACAATTCAGGGCGCAAATCATCGCTGAACAATTGACCTCGAAGCTTAAAGAGAGTGAAGAAAAGCACCGCCTGTTGATTGAGAACAGCCACGATATAATATATACGCTCACAGCAGATGGCGTGTTTAACTTCGTTTCTTCTGCCTGGACAGCCATTCTGGGACACCCAATAAGCCAGGTGTCTGGTCAGCCATTCCGGCAATTTGTCCATCCAGAAGATCTTTCGGGTTGCTTTGCATTTCTGCAAAAAGTGATAACGTCGGGTCAACGGCAAAAAGGAGTTGAGTACCGCATGCTGCACACTGACGGAACATGGTATTGGCACACCTCAAGCGCCGTTGCCTTGAGAGACCAAACAGGCGCTATTATAGGGATAGAGGGCATCGCCAGAGACATTTCCGATCGCAAACGAACTGAGGATTTATTACAGCAAACCCGCCAGAATTATGAAACATTTTTTAACACAATAGATGAATTTCTTTTTGTTTTGGATGAACAAGGAAATATCATCCATGCTAATTCTACCGTTATTGATCGCCTGGGCTACACAGCGGAAGAACTTTTGGGAAAATCAATCCTCCTGGTTCATCCTGCCGAACGCCGCGAAGAAGCAGGCAGAATTGTTGGCGAAATGTTAAGTGGATCAGCAGAATTTTGCCCGGTTCCGGTCATTACAAAATCGGGGGTTCATATTCCTGTTGAGACAAGAGTTTCCCATGGTTCCTGGGATGGAAAACCTGCAATTTTTGGCGTTACCAAGGATATTTCACAATTGAGGTTGTCAGAAGAAAAATTTTCGAAACTATTCCATCTCAATCCATCTGCTTGTGGTTTAAACGATCTGGACAGCAACAAATACATCGAAGTAAATGAAGTGTTTTGCGCTCTGTTTGGATTTGATAAACATGAGGTTATTGGCAAAACAGCAACGGATTTAGGAATGATTACGCCTGAAACAATAACGGCCATATTGAGCACGGCGGATGGTAATGGCACTATAACCAACGCGGAAGCAGATTTAACAACAAAGAATGGCGATATCAGGCATGTGTTGTTATCAGCAGAAAATATATATGTACAGGACAAGAGATATCGTTTCACCGTTGTTCATGATATCACTGACCAAAAGGCTTTTGAGTATGCGCTGCTGGTGAACGAAAAGAATTTGCAAAACATCAATGCCGAAAAAGACAAATTCTTCTCCATCATCGCCCACGACCTGCGGGGCCCGTTTAACCTATTCCTAGGCTTTACAAAAATGCTGGCGGAAGAGATTGATTCCTTTTCTCCACACGAACTTCAAAAGATTGTCTTGAGTATGCGGAACTCTGCTACCAATCTTTACAATTTATTAGAGAACCTTTTGGAGTGGTCACGCTCACAAAGGGGATTAATCAAATTTGAGCCTGAATCATTTTTATTGATCGCGCTGGTGTCTGAAAGCATGCGCCCTGTAATGGATTCAGCTGATAAAAAGGGGATTGGGATCAGCATTGAAATTCCTGACGATCAGAAAGTCTTTGCTGATGAATATATGCTGGCGTCAATCATTCGCAATCTGGCCTCCAATGCAGTTAAATTCAGCCGTAAAGGAGGTGCTGTCATCATTGCTGCAAAGCCGGCGTCCACCAATTCAGTTGAAATCTCTGTGAGGGACTCAGGCATCGGAATGAGCGCCGCTCTGGCCGATGATTTATTCAGACTTGATGTTCAGACAACCAGAAAGGGCACCGATGGCGAACCCAGTACGGGTTTGGGATTGCTCCTTTGCAAGGATTTCATCGAAAAACATGGTGGAAAGTTATGGGTGGAGAGCGAAGAGGGAAAAGGAAGTACGTTCAGTTTTACATTGCCAAAAAAATAAATCGTTTTTTATGCGTAATTTTAATCCGATGATAAGAAAAGTAATTCTGCATTCATTGCTCCTTCTGGTTATTTCCTTTATTGGCGCGATGTATATCCGTTATACATGGATGAGAATCGAAAATGAGCAATCTGAAAATATAATGCAAATTGCCAGATCCCTTGAAGCAATCTTGCCAAAAGAGGATTTAAAAGCGCTGGATGCAAAGCCGGGCGATATTGACAAGCCCCAGTATCAGGTTATTAAAAAAACCTTAAAGGCAATAATTCATGTCAACCCCAAAGCACGATTTGCATATATATAGGTAAAACAAAAAAACACAACTCAGGTAAAATTCTCAGTTGTACAGACTATCCTCGCTATTATGAAGCCATCCATCTTGAAAGCAGCATCAATGAACAAAGGACTCAGTATAATTTTCATTTTAATGACCCTCTTTTCCGGGTTAAATCATTCATTTTCACAGGTTGCCATCAATACCGATGGCAGTGCGGCAGCAGCATCGGCCATTCTGGATGTAAAAGCCAACAACAAAGGATTATTGACACCAAGGGTTAGTCTTACAAGTATTACTGATGTGACTACCATTCTTTCTCCTGCAACAGGATTGCTGGTTTACAACACCAATGCTGCCATTGCCTCCGGATGTGGTACGGGTTTTTATTTTTACAACGGAAACAAATGGGTAAAACTTGCTTCAAATACGACGCATTACATTGGTGAGTTGTATTGCGGGGGAAATATTTTCTGGCTCGATGAAACCGGCGAGCATGGACTTATTTCTGCACCGGCTGATCAAGGTCCGGTCGGAGGAATCCAATGGTATAATGGAACCTTTAAAATTACCGGAGCCAATGCCGACGGGGTGTATGCCGGAAAATACAACACCGATAAGATCATTGCCTCGCAGGGCAGCGGGAGTTATGCCGCTACACTTTGCAGGGACTATACCTATACTTCCGGAAATGTTTTTTATTCGGACTGGTACCTGCCTTCAAAATATGAACTCAACCTGATGTACCTGAACCGGGCATTTCTTTCCCCGTTTAATTATATTTACGGGGTTTACTGGAGTTCGACCGAAGGAATTGCAATTCCAACAATGAATGCATTTGAACAGGAATTCATGACAGGAGGCAATGGATTTCAGGACGAAGGGCAAAAAAACTGGCCTGATCAGGTAAGGTGTATCAGGAAATTTTAACGCGAAATTCATGTCAGAGTTGCTTTTTATCAGAATATTATTTAGATTTGCATTAAATAAGAAGCTTAAATTTTATTATATCAATATTTTAACCAAAGTAATACCGCAACCATTGTTCTCAAAGTAAATTAATAAGTCATGAAAAAGATCAAACATCATACAGCGCTTGCTATCACACTCTTTTTGGTTGGATTCACCTCCACCCTGTTAGCTCAAAACTATCCTTTTGAGCTTCCAAAATTGCCCTATGCCTACAATGCCCTGGAACCGGTTGTGGATGCTGCCACCATGGAAATCCATTATTCAAAACACCATGCCGCCTATGTTAAAAACCTGAACGCTGCACTAAAAGGCACAAAAAATGAAAGCTATTCACTGGACGAACTCATGTTGTACGCCAGTGAATTTGGCGATGCTGTCAGGAACAATGCCGGAGGACATTATAACCATTCTCTTTACTGGAGTATTCTTTCTCTGAACAATCCGTTTAATGCACAAAGCGAAGTTGGCAAAGCAGTCATTGCCAATTTCGGATCCCCCGACAGTCTGAAAAAGCTGCTGAACAAGGCAGGCGCCACACGCTTCGGATCAGGATGGGCCTGGCTTTATGTTACAACCGATAAAAAACTGGCGGTATGTTCATCGCCCAACCAGGACAATCCCATCATGGATGTTTCACCCGAAAGAGGGATTCCAATCCTCTGTATTGATGTATGGGAACATGCCTATTACCTTAAATATCAGAATAAACGGGGAGATTACCTGGCTGCAATCCTGAATGCAATTAACTGGGAAGCTGTAAACAAAAATTACAATGAAGCGCTGGTAAACCCTTTGTTGAAAACCATTGAAAAAGAAAGCTGGACGGCCCTGAATACCTTCCATGAGGTGATTGCTGAAACTTTTCACCCATCCGAGGAGGGCAACCTGAAGCCCATCCGGGAACGCTCGGGTGAATTGCTTGCCAAAGCCAAAGCGTTGCAAAGCGGGAAAATTCCGACATCATTCAACACCCCTGAGATTAAAAAATCAATCGACAACCTGGTCACTGAATCAGCAGCCATCGATCAGCTGGTCAGAAAAAAAGCCGATGATAAAACGATCAGTAAAAAGATGGTTGAGTTACATGATGTATTTCATACCATTCAGGGGCTCTGTAGGCATTGACAGTCGTGTCGCGGCTTATCTTTTCGCCTGCATCTCATCCAGGATAAACCCTGCATTTCCAAACTTCTGGGTGATATACAACACATACCTGATATCGCATGAAATGGCACGCTGAAGATCGGCATCGTATTGCCAATCGCTGATCATGGCTTCGTAGTTGCCATCAAAGACAACCCCGGCGAGTTCCCCTTTGGCGTTTATAACCGGGCTGCCACTGTTGCCTCCGGTAATGTCGCAAGTGCTGAGGAAAGCAACCGGCACATCTTTCAGGACGGGATCCATCCAGTTTCCGAAATCGCGTTTCCTGTATAATTCAACCAACCCGGCCGGGGCGTCAAATGGTTCTGTGCCGGTATTTTTTTCAACCACGCCCTGGAGAGAGGTAAACGGATCATACCAAACCGCATTCCGGGGTTTATAACCCTTTATTCTCCCGGAAGTGAAACGGATGGTGCTATTGGCATCGGGATAGAGACTTTTCCCTTTCCAGGAAAACAGGGCATCAAGATATTCCTTCCGGATAGCCGTGACATTGGCTGCGAAAACCTCGTTGGTCTTCTGTATTTCTTGTCCCATCGGATAAAGCTGAATCGCAATTTTGATAAAAGGATCGTTCAGCGCTTCAAGCTCCTTGGATGATTTTTTGTATAACGACTTAACATATTCAAGATCATTCATCTTTGAGCCTGCTACGGCTTTATCGGCGAACTGTTGAACCGTTCCCAAATCACCGGTGAGTATATATTCCAGTCCGGTGATGCGCTGGTTGGCAGGCAAGGCACCAGCCATTTTCAGTCCTCTTACAAGCAGGGCTTTATCAACAGGTTCGTAATAGTCGGCAAAGGCGTACTGCAACCCGTCCATGGCCTCTTTGATTGATTCATCCGTAAGCCCTGGCTGCCGTTCTCCTTCCGGTTTTTCCATTTCCCGTGCAATGTAATAGGCCTGGATAGCCATGCTTACCTGCAGTCCGGCAAGTCCCTGGAATAGGTTGTAAACATTGTCGCGGTCCCTGGTGTCACCAAGCATCTTGTATTGTTCTTTCTCCCGGGCCAGGATGGTGCTGTATTTCTCTTTGTTTGCCTGGTTGCTGTTGGCCCATACAAGGAAGTCCTTTTCGAAGTCGGTTTTTTTCTGGAGAAAGTTTGTTTTCTTCATTCCTTCAACTTTTCCTTCAAGGTTTTTCATGGTATTTGCAAGCCCTTTGGTCAGGCTGGCAACTTTTAGCTTGCCGGCAGGATCGTTTTTTGTCAGCTCCTCGCAGAGGTCGATGATCTCCCTGTAATTTTTAATCGTAAACGGATAATTATACTCCTGGTTCCAATGCACCGACGTGGACGAACGATACCGGGTGGTATTGCCGGGGAAGCCCATGATAAATGTAAAATCACCTTCCTTCAGATTCTCCCTGGTTGTGTGAAGCCAAACCTTAGGTTTGTAGGGAATGTTCTGGGCGCTGTATTCCGCGCCTGTTCCGTCGGGAGCCGCATAGACCCTGAGAAATGAAAAATCGCCGGTATGACGGGGCCACATCCAGTTATCGGTTTCCCCTCCATAATTGCCAATTGACAAAGGGGGTGCATACACAATCCGGAGGTCTTTGAATTCCTTATAGACGAAAAGCATGTACTGTTTGCCGTTGAACATCTGCGATACCTGTGCCTTGACATCTTTCTTGTCTTTTTCGATAAGGTCGGTCATGGCGACAATTTCAGCATTGATCTTTTTGTCCTTTTCCGTGGGATCCGTGATACCCCTGGCAGCATCCAGAATCTTCCCGGTAACATCGCTGATGTCGACAACCATCAGGGCCCGGTAACCGGGAGCCTTGATCTGCTCGCTTTGCGTGCGGGCAAGGAAACCCTCCGTAAGATAGTTGGTGCTGGTGCTGGATACTCGCTGAAGTGCAGTGTATGCCACATGATGGTTGGTGAGGACCAATCCGTCGGGAGACACAAAAGAACCTGTCCCGCCTCCTACCTGGAGAATGGCACTGTACAGCGCGGGTTTATCTTTGCTGTAAAGATCGCCAGCCGGTATCGCCAGCCCCTTGCTGCCGAGATCCAGCTGACCGAGTTGTGTAAGCAACCACATTCCTTCCTGGGCCCATGACGACACGGACAGGAATAGCATGATCACCAGGGTAAAATTGATTTTTTTCATATGGTTAAAGTTTTTGTTATTTATAGTTCAGTAATCCGACGCAACGAAAGAACGTATGTTACAAAATTCGTGACACGTGACAGGAAACACGAACATTATTTCTTCTCCGGCATCAGGAAGATTTTCGGATCAACCTGTTTGTTGAGTTCTATCGATTCAAACTGGATTTCGTTTACCCGTCCTCCGTTATTGGTTTCAACGGTATAGGCAAAAGGTATTCCATCTACCGGGTGGTAATCTTTGTAGGAGGTTTCAATCGTGATCTCTTTTCCTCCCGCATTGCGGTAGTAAAGTCGCTTTTGAAGCATAAAACCGGATTTATCAATAAAATAGTATTCTATGCCGCCATCTTTCCGGGTAACTTTGATTTTATAAACGGCATGGCCATCGAGAGAATCTGATCCTGCAAGCTCAGCCTTATGTCCCTTTTCCCCGGGTTTGTAAAGGATACCGTCCATATCGCCCCGGTTTTTCAGGTCGATGGCCCGTTCGGGCGACACCACCTGAGGTGCAGCATTCCCGGTCCAGGGAGCCGTCATCCACCCGCTTTTGCCGTCGTACACCTGATAGGCTGTCATGTCAGCTACATCGAACTCCATCAGGTATTTATCCGGGCGTACCCGAATGATTTTTACCGGCATCAGATCCTGTTGAACCAAACTGCCGGTCATGATGATTGTTTGCACTTTCTGTAGTTTATCGAAACTGCCGGCCTGATAATATTTGTCCAGAATTTGTTCGAGATTCAACTCCTGCGACCTCAGCCCTGATGTCAGGGAAAAGGCAAGCACTATAAGCAACAATCTTGTTTTCATAAATCAATGTTTCTGATTTCACTATTTTGCTATTTCGTTTTGACATCATACGCCAGCAACGACCTTCCATGCCTTACATACATGATTCCCCCGCAAATAACCGGATGGGCATAATGTGCTTTGGTTCCGCGGGTTACCTTAAACGAACTTACTGTTTCCATTTTGGGTCCGTTGGGTTTAAAAATACCGAGTTGCCCTTTTTCATTGTAACAATACAACATGCCATCCGCATATATGGTCACTCCCTTATCAAACTTCACTGAATCAACAATTTTTCCGGTATTCGTTTCCATCGTATACCAGTATCTTTTTCCATAACTGGCTGTATAAATATAGTCGTTCAGCTTGATGAAGCCACCCATGGTATTGTCGCAGGCCCCATTTCTCCACACTTCGGTAATCTCTTTGCCATCGGCTGACAGTTTTAACTTTACCGATCCGTTTCCGTCGCCTGTGATATAGTATATAAATCCATTGTCGTATAACGGGGTGTTGATATGAACATCCCCTTCGCCATCCTGTTTGTGCGACCATAAAAGCGTACCATCTTTCGTGTCAATTCCGAGGAGTGCACTTTTGGAAAAGGTAACGAATATTTCCCGTTCGGGCAGGGTGATAATAGCCGGAGAGCAATAGGAGGTCATTTGCTCCAGTCCTTTGCAAATCCATTTGATTTTCCCTGTAAAACGGTCGAGCGCAACCACATTGGAGTCGGTATTTCCGGGAGAAAAAAACACTGCATTCCCGCTGACTACCAGCGATTCTGAGAATCCAAATCGGTTCATCGGAGCATGGAAATCGGTCACCATATCAACCGACCACCTTTTTTTCCCGGTTTTAGCCTCCAGGCAGGCCACGGTTCCCAGTCCGGCTGTTACATAAATCAGATCGTCAACGATTGTTGGCGTGTTGCGCGAACCGGGATAATTCAGGGTCCATTCCTTTCCGATAGGCGCCTTCCAGCGAAATTTTCCCGACCGGTCGAGTGCAAACAGGTAACTGATCGTGTCAATTTCCCCATTCACATAGATGGTGGTATTTGTAATCACCGGCGACCCATATCCATTTCCAAGGCTGTCAAACTCCCACAAAAGAGAGGGGCCCGTCTCAGGCCAGCTTTTCAACAGGTTTGATTCATGATAAAAACCAGTACGGTCGGCTCCGCGCCATTGCAGTACTTCCTGTGCATACAGCCTGCCAGCCAGGGCAATACACAATGCGGCCACAAAGCATAATTTGGTTTGCATAATAGATTCATTTAATGGATTCTTACAAATCTAATCCATCTGGCAGTCAAGGAAAAAACAATTCGGTGAACCCGGTTAAATTGACGATGTTCATAAAGAAAAGCATGTCAGCGTAACTGATCAGGCCTGGTTGCGTCATATCCTGAATTGTAAACAAACTGAAATCAAATGGAGATATCAATCAAAGGTCTTTCAAAAAAATATAAAGGCGAAAAATTCGGGTTGAAAAATTTCGATCTGGAGCTTAAGAATGGGATACTGGGGCTGATCGGACCCAATGGCGCCGGAAAATCGACGCTGATGCGAATCCTGGCAACCATTTCCCGACCTTCGGAAGGCCAGGTAACCTTTAATGGCATTGACATCATTCAGTCGCCGGATACGGTGAGAAAAGTACTAGGCTATCTCCCTCAGGATTTCGGTGTTTATCCGAATCTTACCGCAGTGGAGTTCCTTGAATACATTGCAGCCATCAAAGGGTTTAGCGGAAAACTGGTAAGAAAGCGGATAGATGCGCTTCTGGATGAGCTTAACCTGACCGTGGTCCGAAACCGGCCGATCGGAACCTATTCAGGAGGCATGAAGCAGCGGATTGGTATCGCGCAGGTTTTAATAGGTGACCCAAAGCTACTGATCCTTGACGAACCAACGGTTGGTCTCGATCCTGAAGAGCGTCTCCGTTTTCGAAACCTGCTCACTGAGTTGTCGGGTGAACGGATCATCATTCTTTCTTCGCATATCGTCTCCGATATTGAAACCATTGCCAGTGATATTGCCATCGTATGCCAGGGCAGGGTATTGGAGCACAATCTTCCCGGCGTCATTTTATCAAAAACAGAGAACAGCGTTTTTGAATCAACGCTCACCAATGAAGAATTCGCAGGGTTTAAGACCCAATATCAAGTGACCAATTCAATCAGAAGGGCTGATGGATGGATGGTTCGCTTTGTTTTAAACCCCGGAGAGCCGGCGCCTGACATTCCGGTAAAACCAGTAACCGGAACATTGGAAGACGCCTACCTTCGGGTGATCGCAACGGCAAAAAACGGAGGCAAAAATGGAGCGTAGTTACAAAATTAACAGCATCCTGCATATCGCCAAAGCCGATTTCCTTCAACGAATCCGCAGCTATTATTTCCTTATCGCGCTTGGAGTATGTGTGTTTATCATCTATTCGTTCGTGCCACCTGTTAACGCCGGGTACACGATGGTGTCACTGGGCAACTACCGGGGTTTCTACAACTCAGCCTGGATTGGAAGCATGGTTGCCATGTGTGTTCCATTTTTCGCCCTGATTGGATTTTATGTAGTGAATAACGCTGTAAAGAGAGATATTACAACGGGGGTTGGACAAATCATCGCCACCACACGGATTACAAAAGTTCAATATCTCACCGGAAAGCTAATCAGCAATTTTGCTGTCCTTTTGGTGATTCTGCTGGTAATCATGATCATGACCATCATCATGTTCTTTGTCAGGGGTGAGACCAGTCAACTGGAATTAGGGAAACTACTTTTTCCTTTGCTGATTCTAACGGTCCCTGCCATGTTCATCATTGCTTGTCTGGCGCTGGTTTTTGACTCCCTCACTGATTTCAGCCCGGGATTTCTGAATATTGCCTATTTCTTTGTCTGGATTTTCATGATATCGGGTAGTCTGGGCTCTCCCGCCACCGATGTTTTGGGGGGAAATACTTGCCTGATTGATATAAAAAATGCAATCACCACCATGCACCCCGATTGGAACGGAAACTCCGGCACAGGCATTTTAGTTACTGATTCGCTTGGAAAGTGTAAAGTTTTCACATGGCAAGGCATGAATTGGACTCCATGGATATTTCTGGCAAGAATTTTTTGGGTGGTGGTGGCATTTGGATTGGTTTTAATTGCTTCACTGCGTTTTAACAGGTTCGACACCTCAGTTATCAGGATAAAAAAGCAGCGAACATCCTGGTTTACCAGAAAACCGGCTGCTGTAACTGACAATCACTATTCCCATTCAGGAATCTCCTATCGTGACCTCCCTTTGGGCGGGGCCAGGTTCAGTTACTTCAGCATGTTGAAAGCCGAACTGCGCATGATGCTCAGGGGGCAAACCAACCTGTGGATGTTTCTTACGGCAGGATTGTTTACGGCTTCGGCATTTACTCCCCTTAAGTTTGCCTACCCGGTTGCTTTGCCTCTTCTCTGGGGTCTCCAGATATTAATCCTCTCAAAATTGGGATCCAGGGAATTTACAAACAGATGCAATGACTATATTTTTTCCGCTGCTTATCCGCTTAAACGGCAACTGCCGGCAACGCTGCTGGCGGCGACCTTTATTTTGTTGTTTCTTGCTTTGCCTGTATTGGTAAGTGTACTTTTGTGCGGAAACTTCTATAGCGCTTATGCCATCCTGGTTGGGGCCATGTTTGTCCCTGTTTTTGCTGTTGCTTCAGGTATCCTGACAGGTGGAAGTAAGCTGTTCGAGGTTTTCTTCACGATGATGGTGTATGCCATACTGAACAGGGTGCCCATTTGCGATTTTATCGGAGCCATTGAAAAATCGCAGGAGCTGGGTTTAGCCAATTATCTGCTGATCATTACCGTGGCTCTGTTGATTGTGGCATTTACCGGAAGAAAAAGACAGATTATTCATTCACATACTTGGCAACGTTAAAATCAACCGGATTGTCTTCGGCGTTTTGGTAAACCTGTGAAAACGAAGATGGGTTGTTCTTTTTCTGATAACCCTTGTTTAAGGTAAGGTATAGAAGCGCTTCAAAAAAACCGATTTTAATGTTGGGGTAGGAACGTTTAAAGATGGACAGGTTGGAATAGAAGTGCCATTTAATTTTATCATATTCCTCCAGCAATTTTTCGGGCGCGATGTTTTCAGGACGGATGATCACCTTGGAAGCATCGAATCGCCTCCAGTCATCGGTAAGGATGCGCCCCTCAGAACGTAATTTGTTAAAAACAGGGGTTCCCGGGTAAGGCGTCATCACACATGCCTGAAAGAAAGCGGCTTTTGAACGGGTCAGAAAATCGTGGGCTACCTCAAACACTTCGGGTGTGTCGGTATCAAGACCAAAAATGAGCGAAGCCATTGTCATAATACCATTATCCTGCAGCTTTTTTACGGCCAGAACGTTTTCATCAATGGTTTTTAACGTTTTCCGATATTGATTGATTCCGGCATCCGACATGGATTCGAATCCGATGAGCAATGCACGACAACCCGATTTGTAAGCCAGTTTAAGAAGTTCCGGATCATTGGCCACCTGAATGGAAGCCTGACCCACCCACACTTTATTCTGCGGGATCATCTCCCTGAACAACTCCTTGGCATAGCGTTTATCGCCTGTAATGTTGTCATCGAGAAAGAAAAAGTTTTTCTCTTTGCACGATTCAATGTCGGTAATGATATCATGGATGGGTTTGTGCCTTTGTTTGGTTCCGAAAAACCTGGATACGGTGCAAAAGTCGCAATTGTAAGGGCAACCACGCGTGGTTTCGATCGGCGCAATGGAGAACTTACCGGATGAACATTTGATCAAATCCCTGCGGGGCCTGACATGACTTTGCAAGTCGGGCAACTGGTCAAGTTTATAGAAGGGTTTTAACCGATGGTGTTTGATATCTTCCAACACAATTTCCCAGAGTCCCTCTGCCTCGCCGATAACAACAGCATTGCCAAACAGGATGGCTTCTTCGGGCATGGCCGTGGCATGGATTCCTCCGAAAACGACTATTTTACCTCGCTTTTTAAATTCATTGGCGATCTGGTAACCCCTTATACTGGTTTGAGTCATGATGGAAATGCCGACAACATCGAAGTCGCCATCGAAATTTACTTTCTCACCGTAAACTTCCTCTACAATTTGTATTTCGTGGTCGGGGGGTGTAAGGGCAGCAATCAGCGAAAGGGTAAGCTGAGGGATATCCATGGAGTCGGGACGCTGCTGCTGAAACGAGCATGGGGCTATGAGTAATATCTTCATTAAATCGTTTAACGCTTCATAATCTGACAAATATACGAAATATTTTTTGACCTGGCAACCTAACATGGCGATCAGGTACCTGAATTATTCTTTTTACGATATTTTTTATATGTAGTAAATTTTAATATATTTGTGATTTGGGATACCAATTTCCGGTAGATTTTCTACAGGTAATTCATCTGATCAAATGAAAACATCAGGGTACATATCTCTGTTTACCATTTGCTGGATCATCTGTTGCGTTTCCGATTTATCTTCTTTTGCCGGCGCAGGAATTCATTATAGCGGCATTAAACATGACCCCAAATCAATGGCGCCTGCATCTCCTTCAGGTGTTCAGGTTAACGGAACTGTAAAATATTTCAATACAGTTCATACTCCGTTGGATTCCAGCTGGGTTTTTCTAATACAAGGAGGGGTGAAAATTGATTCGGTTCTGACGAACAATACCGGCGAATATTTATTTTCGAATGTAAGCAACGGTACCTTTACAATCGGTTTTCATTCACAAAAGACCTGGAGTGGCGCTGACACGCTTGATGCGAAAAGAATTGAACGACATACCGCCCTTGTTCAGCTATTTTCTGAACCTGTCTGCCTGCTTGCCGCGGACGTCAATAACGATGGATTCATCAATGGAACTGATGCTTTGATGGTCCGACGCAGGGCAGAAAGAAGGATTAACCAGTTTTCAGCGGCAGACTGGGTTTTCGCCATGGTTAACACCGGGGGAAATTCCATCACGATAAGCGGTAGTAACATTACCTGTGATTTTTTTGCCCTCTGCACCGGCGATGTGAATGGTTCAAGGATATTTCCTCCTTCTTACATACCATGCCAGGGAATTCCGACTGTAAATTATGGCGGGCAGACCTATCATACGGTCAGAATCGGAACCCAATGCTGGTTCAGGGAAAATTTGAACATCGGGACGAAAATCGAACCATCTCAGGATCAAAATCCGTCAAATGGAATAATTGAGAAATATTGCTATGAAAATCATGACTCGAACTGTACGATATATGGCGGTTTATATCAATGGAACGAAATGATTACTTGTTTCATTTCACCAAACCCGGGCGGACTTCAGGGAATTTGTCCTACAGGATGGCATGTGGCTTCACAAGAAGAATGGTGCACACTTTCTACTTTCCTTGAATCTACCTATAATTACTGCTGGGATTATGGATGGAAGGGAATATCAGTTGGAGGCAAACTCAAAGAATCCGGTACATCACGATGGAATAGTCCGAATACAGGAGCAACAAATTCTTCTTTCTTTTCTGCATTGCCGGGAGGATTTAAGTCCTTTCCCGATCTTTTTGGTGATATGGGGAATAATGCGTTATTCTGGACCTCCACCTCTGCCTCTGATTACAGTTCCTTTTATCGTAACCTGTCATATAACAGCGCTCAGATTTATGATCACGATAACTATAAAAACAGGGGGCTGTCGGTTCGTTGTATCAGAGACACCTGCCCGCCGATCACCATTCCCGATGCCGGAGCTGATCAGGTAAATCTGCGGGGAACAACTGTACAACTTGCCGGGAATGCACCGGCGGTAAATGAAGCAGGCACCTGGTCAGTAATTGTCGGTTCCTGTGGTATTTTCGGGAATATCCATGATCCTTTGACAACTTTTAGCGGTAAAACCGGCACATCCTATGTTTTACGATGGAAAATGACCAACTTTTGTTATGATACCATTTATGATGATGTCTCAATATCTTTTGCATTGTCTACAAACAGTTGTCCTGGTTTTGATTCAATTACCCATATCGGGAGTGTTTATCACACCGTTCAGATAGGAACACAATGCTGGTTAAGAGAAAATCTGGATGCAGGAACAATGATCCCATCCAATCAAAGTCAAACGAACAACGGGAACATTGAAAAGTATTGTTATCAGAATAATCCGGTCAATTGTTGTATTTATGGAGCCTATTATCATTGGGACGAAGCATTGCAGTATGCACCCGGTTCGAATAATGTACCCAGCGGGATACAAGGAATTTGCCCCACGGGGTGGCATATCCCGAGCGACAATGAATGGGATACCCTTGTGTATTATCTTGGCTGGACAAAAACGGCCGGGGGAAAGCTCAAGGAGACCGGTGATACTTATTGGTTCAGTCCAAATAGCGGAGCTACCAATGAAACCGGATTTTCTGCATTTGGATCGGGAGACAGAGATTGGGCCGGAGGCACCGGGGCCATAAAAGAACGGGTGAGTTACTGGAGTACCTTCAATTCCATGATGCGGCGGATGAATTACAGCGATGCAATTCTTTTCAGATCGTCGCCATATAGTTCTGCGGCATATTCTGTTCGGTGCATAAAAGATCCATGTCCGTCGATCATTCCGGCGACCACGGCCCTGGCAGGTTCCGACCAGCTAACGCTGAATTGTACTCAGACGGTGTTATCGGCTAATAGTCCGGGCTCAACTGAACTTGGAGCCTGGAACATTATCTCCGGAAACGGAGGAGTGATAGACAGTTTGAATAATCCTCATTCCTCCTTTACCGGTATAGCCGGGCAACCCTATCTGTTACGCTGGACGATCAGCAACATCTGCGGCGGGATCAGCCGCGATGATGTGACCATTTCATTTAAAGGATTTGAAGGTGTGCCTTGTGTTGGTATTCCGACCATCACCTATGGCGGACAGACGTATCATACGGTTCAGGTTGGTTCCCAGTGCTGGTTGAAAGAAAACCTCAATATTGGCTCAATGGTTGACAGTTTGCAAAACCAGGCCAATAACAGTGTGATTGAAAAATATTGTTACCGGAATGACCCGGCCAGTTGTCTGGTTTTCGGGGGACTTTATCAATGGGACGAAATGATGCAATATTCCACAACACCCGGGGTGAAAGGGATTTGTCCAACGGATTGGCATCTGCCTGTGGAAACTGAATGGACGGAAATGATCACCTATCTTGGCGGGTCTGCCGATGCAGGAGGAAAACTCAAATCAACCTGCCAGCAGTATTGGAACAGCCCGAATACCGGGGCATCCAACCGTTATGGTTTTTTTGCCCTCGGTTCAGGGAGCAGGTATTCACCGGGAACATTCAACGATAAAAATGGTTCAACCTATTTCTGGAGTTCGGAAGCATCCGGCGTTCAGGCCAAATATAAAATGCTGACATACAATTCCGCAGCAGTTACCACGGATTGGATTAGCAGACAATCCGGTTTCCCCGTGAGATGTGTTCATGATTGTGGCGCTCCAACATCATCCAATGCCGGACCAGATCAGTTGAACATTCAGGGAACTGTAGTAATTCTTGCAGCCAATGCCCCGGGACCGGGAGAAACCGGCTTATGGTCGATCCGGTCGGGCAACAGCGGCACTTTTGAAAATGCAGCTAATCCACTTTCCGCATTTAGTGGACAATCTGAGCAGGCTTATAATCTCCAATGGACAATCACCAATTCCTGCGGGAACTCATCGTATGATACTTTAACAATTTCCTATGCACTTCCAGCCAATGCGTGCCCAGGTATCCCGG
>JBAXFM010000065.1:0-20763 GCA_037139855.1 Bacteroidota bacterium | reverse complement strand
ATCATGCTAAAGGAGTTAATGCATTGTATTATAATGAAATGCATCGGGCCTATATAAAGTATGGCATAAAAAAGGCGGTTACCAATCCTCAGCTGGAAGACAATGCCAAAGCACTTACCATTTGGAAGAATTTTAATGGTAGGCAGCATTTGACGAGGAGATGTTGGATCAAACATTTTCAAGCGTGACAAGCAGCGAATGACGAGTGACGAATGACGAATGACGAATGACGAATGACGAGTGGTCGAATCAGTGGTGAAACTTGAACTCCGTAGGAGTTCCATTCTGGTAGCAGGTAAATGCAAACCAAACCATTCCGCTCCGTAGGTGCGGAATAATAAATTACGGAGCAATTCAGAACAAATTATATGTCAAACATATTAATTACCGGTGCCAGCGGGTTTATTGGCAGTTTCCTTGTTGAGGAGGGTCTTAATAAAGGATTTCAGGTATATGCCGGTATCCGTAAATCCAGTTCCCGTGGATATTTGCAGGACCCTCGCATTCAATTTCTTGAATTTGACTTTTCAACCCGGGAAAAGGTTATAACTACTCTGGAAAACTGCAAAAAAAACAACATCCGGTTTCAATATGTCATTCACAATGCCGGGCTTACCAAGGCACAGAAAAAGGAAGATTTTTATAATGTAAACTGCAGGAACACCATTCACTTCATTGAAGCCCTTATTCAGGCAGAGATGGTTCCTGAAAAGTTTGTTTTTATTAGCAGTCTGGCTGCTTATGGCCCTGGAAATCCATTGACCGGCGAACCAGTCCGCCTTGCTGATGAACCCAATCCCATTGAGTTGTATGGGAAAAGCAAACTGGAAGCCGAACGATACATTACTAAGTTGAAGGACTTTCCCTGGCTGATTGTAAGGCCGACCGGAGTGTATGGCCCAAAAGAAAAGGATTATTTTGTATTTTTTCAAACCATCAACCGGGGCATGGAACCCTATATCGGCTATAAAAAGCAGGTGCTTACTTTTATCTATGTCCGTGATCTGGTCCGGCTGAACTATCTGGCGCTGGCTTCACAACATGTATACAAAGCATGGTTTGTGTCGGACGGAAAGGAATATCCATCAGAGTTATTTGCCCAAATTACCAAGAAAGCCCTTGGAAAGAAAACGGTGCGGTTTACCGTTCCCCTTTTCATTGTTAAATCAATTGCTGTGATAGGTGAAACCGTGGCCGGCCTATGGGGCAGTACGCCCACACTCAATACAGACAAATACAATGTATTGAAAAGTACAAACTGGCGGTGTGAAGTTGACCCGTTGGAAAGAGATTTCGGATTTAAAGCAGAATATGACCTGGAAAAGGGTGTTGAGGAGACCCTTGCATGGTATAAGAAGGAAAAATGGCTTTAAAATGAGCGAAGTATTGATCAGAAAGGTCGAAACCAAAAAGGACCTGAAGATATTTGTTGACTTTCCTTTTCATTTGTTTAAAGGCAATAAATTTTGGGTTCCGCCTTTAACATTCGACGAGATCAATACCCTTCGGAAAGATAAAAACCCGGCATTTGATTATTGTGAAGCTGAATACTGGCTGGCATACCGCGACAACAAGCCTGTGGGTCGCATTGCAGGTATTATCAACCATAAGGAGTTTGAGAGATGGAATGTGAGGTTGGTACGGTTTGGCTGGATCGACTTTATTGATGATCCTGACGTGTCAGGGATTCTGATAGAAACAGTAAAGGAATGGGGCAGAAATAAAGGCATGTCAGGTATTCATGGACCATTGGGATTTACCGACATGGATCCCGAAGGAATGCTCATTGAAGGGTTTGATCAGATTTCAAGTCTTTCTGCCATCTACAATTTTCCATATTACAATGATCATATGGTGCGGCTTGGTTTCCGGAAGGCCACCGACTGGGTTCAGTTAGAAATCAAGGTTCCGGATAAAATACCGGAGAAGGTGGAACGGATGACCCGGATTGTACTGCAAAAATATGACCTTCATCTGTTAAAACCCCGAAAGGCTAAGGAGATCAGGCCGTATGCCGCGAAGATGTTTACCATGTACAATGATGCTTTTCAGGATTTGTACGGTTTTACAGCACTGACGAAGAAGCAGATGGATGAATACACCAAACAGTATTTTGGATTTATAAGGCCCGAATTTGTTTCGCTGGTGGTCGATTCAAAAGATGATATTGTCGGCTTCGGAATTACCATGCCCAGCCTTTCACTGGCCCTTCAAAAAGCAAACGGTTCCCTGTTCCCTTTTGGCTTTATTCACCTGTTGCATGCCATACGCAAAAATGACACCATCCACATGTATCTGATCGGAGTGAGACCCGATTACCAGGGAAAGGGTATTCTGGCTTTGGTGTATCATGAACTAACCAGGGCCTATATTGATGCCGGCATCAAACTTACCAGAACCCATCCGCAACTCGAGGACAACATGAAAGCGCTGACTATCTGGAAAAACTACGATGCCCGGGTGAATATCAGGCGGCGATGCTGGGTTTGCGATCTTTAGTCCCACCCTTCAGGAAGGGGGATAAAAAAAGAAGGCTGCCTTTTGGCAGCCTTCTTTTTTTATAAAGGATAATAATTAATTTTTATCCCAGAAAAGCTTGGTGGTAACAAGGTCACCGCCAATCGCAGTAGCAGCAGCGGCGCGGTTGGCGCCATTTAAGGTCTGCTCTGAGGTTGGGTAGGTTAAACGCAAAGGAAGTTCAGTGTCGGCAGTCGGGGGAGGAAGAAGAACAGGGAAGTCTAACATACGATAGGCTGTCCAGCTTTCAAATCCACGATTGTACAGTGCGATCCATTTTTGTGTTCCGATTTTCTGTTTCCATGTTCCGGTTGCAGAGGCATAATTAACCTTTGGGTCGGCCAGGTATGCAGTAGCATCAGCTTCTGAACCACCCCAATCAGTAACAGAGGCTCTGATGGCGAGGTCGTAGTGTGATGCGGCAGTTCCGCCAACACTAAATCCACGCTCGACTCCTTCAGCCAGTAAAAATTCGACTTCGGTTAAATCGAAAAAGTGGCAAGGATACATTGCTTCTGTAATGGAAGGGTTAACATGCGAAAATTTGGTGAAGTCGTTTGATGCTCCATAAATTCCACCAAGGTAAGATTCTCCATAAGGGGTGAAGTACAAAGCCCGGCGGGGATCGTTCAGGTCATTCATGATATCAACAAGCGTGTTGGCCGGAACAAAGTCATTTCTTCCGCTGTTCACCAGGTTTTCGTTTACAGGATTGTTGTTGGGCTGATCCGGCATGAAAATCAAATTTGCATTATCACTGTTTGAGGTGATTACATTTGGAGCGGCTGATTCAACAGTTGTTTTTGCCAAAGCGGGTTCAACATCTGAAAGGAGCATTCCCATGCGTAATTTAAGTGAATTGGCAAACTTGTACCATTTGGCAACATCACCGCCAAACATATTGTCAGTGCTTCCAAAACTGGCCTGTGTCTGATCCATTTTGCCAATAGCGGCATCAAGTCTGACAAGCAGGTCCTTGTAAACGGTAAGACCGTCATCATATTTTGGCAACAAAATATCCGGATTCAATGCTTCAGAATAAGGAACATTTCCAAAGGTTTCAACCAGCATGCTATAGGCATAAACGGTGGAGATCTCCACAATTGCCAGTTTATTTGGCAGCACAGCAGGGTCATCGCCTGGCAGGTCACCAGTGGCAGCAAGCACTTTGGCGGATTCCTTGAAGTTCATCAGAACCCCTCTGTAAAGCGCATTCCAGTGATTGGCGGGAATAGGCCGGGTGGTGATATCGTAATTGGCTTCATCAATGTAGGTGGTTTCTGTCCACTGCTGGGCAAACATACGGAAAATGTTGTTGTTTACATTCGGCGTAGTGAGCTGGATGGCGAGATTCCGCTGGGCTCCGGTAAACAATGATTCTCCGGGAACCTTCGTTGGATCCTTGATGTTAACATTTAACTCTTCCAGTTTCGTACAGGACGAAAATATGAGGAGTGTCAGGAAAATTGCAAATATATTTTTCATAATGATAAATTTAGAAGGTGAGTTTTAAGTTTAAACTAAAATCACGTGTTGAAGGCAAGGATCCTGTCGTATATCCCTGGAGGTTACCTGCGCCCAGTCCTGACTCAGGATCAGCATATGGCAGGTTTTTGAAGATGATCCAAACGTTGGAGGCCACAGCCGTCAAAGTAATACCCGTGATGAAAGTTTTTTGCAGCACTGAGGTAGGAATGGTGTAAGATAATGAAACCTGGCGTAATTTAACGTAGCTGGCATCATACACAAAGGCTGAGTTCGGAAGTTTGGAATAACCGAAGGCGCCGTAGTTGGAAGCGGCCAGTCTGGTTGTGTTTGTAGCTCCGTCAGGATTAACTCCGGGATTGATAAAACCACCGCTGTTTGATGCATAACCTTTGCTGTGATCTGCAGGATCAACCCATGTGATTGGGTCTCTTACCGGGTTGCCAAGGTCATTCAGATAGGAAGTTTCTTTGTACAAGCCTGTTGCCAATCCGTAATACATGTCGAGTGAGAAGATGTCGCCACCTTTTTGAACATCGATCAAAAAGCCGAATGACCAGTTTTTATAGGTAAGGGTGTTTAACAAACCACCTTGCCAATCAGGATTTACATTTCCGATTACCTTATCAGAAGTTGCTGTTCTCAGATAAGCGCCGGTTGATTTGTTGATTTCTTTCTGCCCATCAGTAGCATAAATATAATCAGTTCCATAGATAACGCCATAAGGTTGTCCAACCATTGCATTGATGGTCACACCACCCTGGAAACTTCCCAATTGCAGCGTTTGAACGCCTTCAACCAAACTCACAACTTTATTTCTGTTGGTCGACCAGTTTAAAGTGATATCCCATCTGAAGTCTTTGTTTTTACATGGGGTGGCATGGAGAGCCAATTCGATCCCTTTGTTTTGAATTTCGCCAGCATTGATGATTTTTACATTGTAACCAGTTGCCGTTGAAACTGGAAGAGGGAGAATCTGGTTGGTTGTGTTGGTCTTATACAGTGCCAGGTCAAAACCTAACCTTCTGCCGAGAAAGTACATTTCAAGACCACCTTCGATACTTCCGGTGAGTTCTGGTTTCAACTCAGGATTTTTCTTGGTTGTCGGGTCGGTTGTCGTAAGGTTGTTGAATGGTGATACTACAAGGTAGTTGTCAATCAACTGATCAAACCCCGGGGAGTTGCCTACCTGGGCATAATTTAAACGGATTTTTCCGAATGACAGCCATTTGGCTGACGGAATGATATTGGAAAAAATGAAACTACCGGCCACCGACGGGTAACCATAGTTGTTATTATTAGCTGGTAAGGTTGAAGAGTAGTCTCTTCTGTAGGTAGCGTCCAAATAAAGGAAGTTTTTATATCCCAGGGAAACACTGCCATAGAAACCATTAACCCTGACGGTTGAGGCAAGTTCCTTCGAAAGAGGGAGCGGACCGGAACTGTTTTGCAGTGAATAAAGGTCAGCGACTGATAAACCACCGTTAGTAGAGGAGATCAACCGTGAATAGTTGGTCTTTCTGATGTTCATCCCCAACACGGCTTTCAGGTTGAAGGATTTCGATAAATCTTTGTTGAAATTGGCCATCACATCATAATTGAATTCGCTGAAACCAATATCTCTTCTGAGGTAGCCTGATCCCTGGTCACTTCTGCCAGCGCTGCCATCAGTGCCTGTGCCGATACCAAATGTACCGGGAACACTACCAACGGCTCTTCTTTCTTCCTGAAGTTCTGAATAGGTGTCAACTGAAATACGTCCGAAAATGTTTAACCAGTCGGCGATTTTATAGGTGAGCGCCATGTTGCCGATGAAACGGTTTCTTGAATCTGACTCATAATTCTTGTAACGGGTCCAGTATGGATTGTCCCAGTAGATTGGCACCGCAGCAGATGGGTCGGCATAATTCCAGGTCAGATTACGTTTGGTGAGGTCATACATGTCCTTCTGTTCTTTGATATCAACATTAACCTGGTACCACTGACGGAAAGAACCCATGATGTTGTCATTGTAACCAGTCGAGTTACGGCCTGTTCCCTTATTCAGCGAATAGGTGCCATAACCGGAAACGGTTAACCGGTCGGTTACATTCCATGATGCATTCAGGGCAACATTATTCTTTACCAGTTTACTGTTTGGCATCAAACCGTTCTGGGTAAAGTTTGTATAGGATAACCTGTAGTTACCGCCTTTAAATGAATTGTCAATGGCAAGGGTATTGACAAATGTCACCGGTTTTTCAAAGAAAGTAACAGGGCCGTTTGCAGCAGCTGACCATGGAGTTGCCTTAAGGAAGTTTGGTGACTGAGGGTCTACAGCATCCCACTGGTACACTGGGCTACCATCCAATTTGGCTCCATAAGAAGCATCTTCTGAGGTGACCATCCATTGGGTTAATTTACTGTTTGCATCCTTGGGATCAACAGTAATCGTTCCGTCGGTATTGATATAACGCATATACCAATAATTGCCCGGTCCATCATAATATTTACCGTAGCCTCCGCCGTAATCTTTCTGATAATCAACAAAGGTCGATTTGTCTACAAAACCCATCTGGGCGCTGGTATTAAAGGTAACACCAACACCTTTTCTTTCGTTTCCTGCAACTTTAATCCCTTTTTTGGTGGTGATCATGATAACGCCGTTTGCAGCGCGTGATCCGTACAAAGCAGTAGCGGCTGAACCCTTCAATACGTTTACGCTTTCAATGTCTTCCGGATTGATGTCTGATGCGGCATTGCCATAATCGTATCCGGTTCCGGCCTGTTGCTGGCTGGTCGTGTTCGTGTTATCATTGCTGACGGGAACACCATCGATGACAAACAACGCCTGGTTGTTGCCGGTCAATGATTTACTACCTCTTAACTGTACGTTGGTTGAACCTCCCATGTTGGTAGTGGTCTTTACCTGCACACCAGCAACTCTTCCTGAGAGGGAGTTTACAAAATTATCTGTTTTGGTAATGTTGAGCTGATCGCCTTTTACTTCCTGTGTGGCATATCCGAGTGATTTTTTTTCACGGGGAATACCCAGCGCTGTGACAACCACTCCTTCAAGTTCCTGAACACTTGGCTGAAGTACAATATTAATGATATTATCGGTCCCAAGTTTTACTTCCTGGGTTACCATTCCAACATAGGAAACCAGGATAACATCCTTATCTTTTGGCACATTGAGGGTGTACTTGCCGTCAATATCGGTAATTGCTCCGACAGCTGTGCCTTTAACGAGTATCGTGGCACCCGGAATTCCGGCACCATCATCAGAACTCGTGACCTTGCCCGAAATGGTTCGTTGGGCATGGGCAACTTGCAACCCTATGAAAAGCATAAGGGCAAGGAAAATCGTAAATTTTCTCATACAGTTTGATTTTTGTTAGTAAATGTGTGAATAAGTCAGTGATGTAATAAAATTCATTGTTAGGTAGCATTAATCAGCCAGATATGCCTTGTTTATTAATGAACACTCTACTACGATGCAATTTTACGTAATACTTTAATTGAAACCAACAAGATTTTAACAATTAATTAATATTTTTTTAACTTTTTTTTAACGTGTGCACTAAATTAAATGCTTTTAAGCTAAAAATGAGTTAGATCGCAGTTAACGAAATAATAAATAAATTTGGATTTTAGTGGTATCGCGTGAAAAAAATACCGTAAATGATGATCATTATAATGTAAACAGCGGTTGTCGTCACCGAAATATCAGGCAATAATGTTTGAAGCAAGGCTATCATGAGGCAGACGACCGTGAAAAGGTAGTACCCTTTTTTTCGTAGGTTCCAGATAAACAATACTCCTGTAAATGCCAGCCCATGCAGTAAGAAGCCTGCTCCAAAAATCAACGTGGTTTGAGCTTTTGTGAAATCAGCCGAGGCAAGGTATTGATTGGTGACTTTGGTAATCCAACCGGCATTAAACAAACCTGCCAAAAAAAGTGCCGTCAGCAGGAAAAGGTAAACAAAGGAAAAAAGGCATAACATGGTGAGTATCACCGGTCGGGATTTTATTGCGCTGGTTTGGATGATTTCGCCCGTCTTGATTTCTTCGTCCATGGTCAAGACATGAATTTCAGGTTCGTGCTGTAAAGAAGAATAAACACGCCGGTGAACAGTATTGTGAGAACATCAGGGATTGCAAGGTGCATAAAGTACATCGGCGCAAGGATCAAAAGGATTTGGAAGATGGTATAAACATGAAACCCGATTTTTTTCAAGCGCATCATCAGGATGGCTCCGGCGAGCGAACCTGCATAAAAAAGGGCAGTTACCAGAAAAAACAAGGGACTGGTTTCGAGCAGCTGTTCGATTCCCGGGATGTTGAATTTTTTTGCAAATTCCTGGGCAATCTCAACAAATACATCATAAAATCCTGCGACGACCAGCCCTGAAAACAGGTTCATACCGCTGCCGATAAAGGTCAGGATGCACAGCACCATGAGCAGGGTGGGCCGCTGGGGTTTTGATTCGGGGAGCAATGAGGGGGTAAGTTCTTCCATGGGTCAGGCGCCAAAGTTTGATTTATCACCACTATAGACTGCATTGCCAAATCCAAGGATGGGTATAAAAATAAACCGGAGAAAAAATAGTCCCACAGTAAACCCGGTTCCCTTGCCGAAATTTTTCGCCAATCCATTCAGTATAATGATGTAAATCACCAGATTAACTACCGGAATCAGCATTAAAAGGAGATACCACCAGGGCAATCCTGCTATTTTGATCGCGATCAGATAGTTGTAAATCGGGATAATGGCTGCCCAGCCGGGTTCCCCGGCTTTCTGGAACATCATCCAGGCGCCAACGACCTCAATGACCATCGACATGAGACCGATGATGATGATAGGCACAATAAGAGCGACTAAAATTGGCCAATACGGAAAGGAGAAAATTAGTAACATAAATTTGCTTTAAGGTTTATCGGACTTGCAGACTTTTAAAATTTCACGCAGATTTTCGCAGAAAAGGTTGCAGATTTTCGCAGAAATGATTTTGGTTAAAATTAATCTGCGTGAATTTGCGTATTAATCCGCGAAAATCTGCGAGAAATATCTGCGTGAACTGTTTTATTCAAGTTTTCCAACAACTTTTTCCACTTCATCCAAAATTTCGCATGATTTCACAAGGGCCTTCATGGCATTGTGATCGGGGTAAAGCGGACGATCCACTTCAAGGAAATCAACATGTTTCCTGATCACCTCTTTGGCTTTCGACACCCCGGCACCAAATTTATATTCTCTGAAATCAAGGGCCTGGGCAGCAGCCATGAGTTCGATTCCCAGGATTCCGTATGCATTGTCGAGGATCTGGAAATTTTTAAGGGCTGTGTTCATTCCCATGGAAACAAAGTCTTCCTGATCAGCGGCGGCCGGGATCGACTGGATGGATGCCGGGGCTGAAAGGATGCGTTGTTCTACGATCTGCATGTCGGCTGTGTACTGGCTGAGCATAAGTCCGCTGAACATACCTGCTCCCTTGGTGAGGAAAGCGGGGAGACCAACACTGAGGGCCGGGTTGTTCAGCCGGTTCATGCGGCGTTCGCTCATCACGCTTACCATGGTGACCACATAGCCGGCCATATCCATCGGAACGGAGACAGGAGATCCCTGGAAGTTGGCCCCGGAAAGCTGAAGATTTTCATCAGGGAAGAAGATCGGGTTATCCCCAACACCGTTTAATTCAATTTCCACCTGGGAACGGGCATACGCCAGTGCATCGTGTGCAGCGCCGATCACCTGCGGGGTTGAACGCATCGAATAAGCATCCTGCACCTTACATTTCACTTTTCCTTCAACAAGGTCGCCTCCGGTTACACACTTCAGAATGGCGGCAGCACTGCGCACAGCGCCTTTAAATCCGCGGATTTCATGAAGTTTTGGACTGTATGGGCGCATGTTGGCTTTCATGGCTTCCAGCGACATGGAGGCGGCAATTTCAGCCTGTTTCAGCCAGTTGTTGGCATCAAACAGATAGAGGGCGCTCATGGCAGTGAGTACATTGGAACCATTGATGGTGGCCAGTCCGTCGCGGGCCTGCAAGCCTGGGACAGGTATTCCTGCTGCATCAAGGGCCTCTTTGCCCGACATCAAAGTTCCTTCGTAATACGCTTGTCCTTCACCCATCATCAGCAGGGCGATCTGCGACATGGGGGCAAGGTCGCCACATGCGCCGACTGAACCCTTTTGGCAAACCATCGGGGTGACGCCCTTGTTCAGCATGTCGACCAGTGTTTGGGTAATCTCCAGGCGTGAACCTGAATTGCCGTGGGCATGAACGTTGATACGGCCCAGCATGGCGCCGCGCACCCAATCGAGAGGCATCGGGTCGCCGATTCCGGCTGCATGATTATATATGAGGTACTTTTGGAAATCTTTGACCTGGTCATCGTTTAAAACCATTTCAGAAAATTCCCCGATCCCGGTATTTACGCCATACATGATCTCGTGAGCCAGAATTTTCCGCTCAAGCATGGCCCGGCATTTATGGATACGTTCGATGGCTTCTGGAGCCAGTGCTACTTTTTCATTGTGGCGGGCAACCCGGACTACGTCCTCGATGGTCAGGCCAGCGCCTTTTATAATTAATGTCATATTGTTATGGATTGAATGATTGAATGATTGAATGATAGAATATTTAAGTGACCGAATGATTGAGCAGAAATGAACATTCGTCATTCGTCATTCGTCACTTGTCATTCATTTTTCATTCCGCTCCTATGATCATGCTGCGGGCGCTTAAAATTGCAGTGGCCCATGTTCTTTTCACATTTTTCCTGGTCATGACAATAATTTTATCAACTCTTCAAGGGTATACAGTTTCTGTTCTCCGGAGTGCATATCCTTCAGGGTAATTTTTCCGCTCTCCATTTCATCTTTGCCAATGAGGATGACAAAGGGAATGTTTTTCCGGTTGGCATATTCCATCTGCTTCTTCAATTTTGCCGTATCCGGGTATAGTTCAGATGGAATTTCGGCTGATCGTAATCTTGCCAGTAAGTTCAGACAATATTTTTCCTCTTCTGTTCCGAAATTGACAAACAATGCGCGGGTAGCGGCCTGGATGGTTCCAGGAAAGAGACTGAGTTCGTTCATTACATCGTAAATCCGGTCGGCTCCGAACGAAATTCCAACGCCCGACATGCCAGGCAAACCGAAAATCCCGGTGAGGTCATCGTATCTTCCACCGCCGCAAATGCTACCCATGGCTGCATCAAGCGCCTTTACCTCTATGATGGTGCCGGTATAATAGCTGAGGCCCCGGGCAAGCGTAATGTCGAAATCAAATTTATTTTTCAGATTCAGATCCTTGAGATGAAGCAAAACCGTCCGCATCTCTTCAAGACCCTTACGTCCGGTTTCCGAATCTTTGAAAAAGGCGGTCAGGGTATCAAACTTCTCTTTGATCTTTCCTTCCAGGGCGAGGATGGGTTGCAGCTTTTCAATGGCTGCATAAGTAAGGCCGCGCTCAACCAGTTCATCTGTCACCTTATCCATTCCGGTTTTATCCAGTTTATCCATGGCAACCGTGATATCGGTGAGTTTATCGGGGGCTCCGATCGCTTCGGCGATTCCTGCCAGCACTTTGCGGTTGTTGAGGCGGATCAATACATTGATTTCCAGCTTTGTGAATACGGCGTCGATGATCTGGGCCAGTTCCACTTCGTTGAGCAGGGAGTTACTGCCAATGACATCCACATCGCACTGGAAAAACTCCCGGTAGCGACCTTTCTGGGGACGGTCGGCCCGCCACACAGGTTGTATCTGGTAACGTTTGAATGGAAATATCAGTTCGTTCTGGTGTTGCACAACGAAGCGGGCAAATGGAACGGTAAGATCGTAGCGGAGACCTTTTTCGGCAATGTGTTTTGTGAGGTCAGTGAGCCGTGATGCGGGATCCAGGAACCGGGAGGCAGTTTCCGGAAGGCCGTCGAGATAATTTCCCGAATTGAGGATCTTGAACAATAACTTATCGCCCTCTTCTCCATATTTTCCCATCAGGGTGGAGAGGTTCTCCATGGCAGGTGTTTCGATGGGCTGGTAGCCAAAAACCTGGAAAACCTTGCGGATGATGTCAAATATATAGTTTCGCCGCACCATTTCAGCGGGCGAGAAATCACGGGTTCCTTTGGGGATGGATGGTTTTTGTGAAGACATTCACATTGTTTTTTGCAAAGATAATAAGTTTAGCAAATTAACGAGATATTCCTTCGAATCAGGCGACCCTTCCAGTGGCGCCCAGTTGGCGAAATTTTTATCATCAATCGGGGTATAAGGTCCGTCTTTGACTTCATAGGCAACTGTTTCCGGGTCGAGCGCAATGATGGTGTGATAGGTCCGCTCGGGGATCTCGGCGCCAAAATTTCCCGCCAATGGGTCTAAAAGGATATGATCGGTAATGTTTCCGTTCTCATCAAATTCAACCACCACAAATCTTCCGCGGAGGGCGACGAAAGCCTCCCGTTTATCCGGATTTTCATGTTTGTGGGGTTGGATGTACGACAGCGGTTCCATGGCATTGAGCATTCGTTGCAGCGTGTCGGAATATTCCGCATGGAAGTTGTGATTCATCCTGCCGCGTGCGGATGATGCTGCCTTTGAGGAAACTTCATTCAATAACTGTTTATTGATTTTTATCATTTTGTTTAGCCTCTTGATTTTGGTACATGAATAACTTCAATCTATCCGGCAATGGTACCGGATTAATTAACCATTCAAATTTCGAAAATATTTTCATGCCACATTTTTTTTTATTGTATGTTTACTCCTGAATTGATGATGTCAGTCTCAAAACAGTTGTAATTTTTCGATGCATGAAGCCGGCAGAAAAGAAACCTGTTGATAGAAACAAGAAGATCCAGCCACAAAGGGGAATCCAGCATCTTTTTTGGAAATACCGGCTGATGTTATTGGTTCTTGTCACTTTCACCGTATACATACGGGTGGTCACCCTTCAATATATTGGTATTGATGATGCTAAATTTATCATTGACAACAAAGCATATAACCAGGATATCACCAATATCTTCCATTCTTTTGAGCGGGGAGTATTTCAGCCGGCGGATAAAACCGCATACGATTATTACCGGCCTCTGTTCCTTGTTGATATGATCTTGGAATTTCATCTTTTCGGGGAAACGGCCTGGGGATATCATCTGACAAACCTGCTCTTTCATATCCTGTCGGTGATTTTGTTATACCTGTTTTTTAAGAAGATCAAACTGGACGATACCACTTCCCTGATCCTTTCACTGCTGTTCGCGGTTCACCCGTCGATCAGCCAGGCGGTAGCGTGGGTCCCCGGGCGAAACGACCTGATGCTCATGGTTTTTCTGCTGGGGTGCATGATCTTTTCCATTGATTTTGCCATATCTCGAAAATGGTATTTGTTTGTTCTTCAAATGGCGTTTTTTCTTCTTGCCGTTTTTACCAAGGAAACCGCCATTGTTATTCCCGTTCTTGCCTTTTTTATCCTTTTCAGTGTCCTTAAAATTCCCTTGAAAGCCATCATCTCTATGGGCATAAGCTGGATCATGGGGATCTTGTTTTGGTTTGGGATGGAATCATTCGTCAAGCAATCTGGCAACCGGTTGCCGGTTGATGAAATGATCGGGTCGGGGTTGAGCCGGTTTCCTGCGTTACTGCAATACCTTGGCAAAGCCATTTTTCCGGTGAATCTGTCGGTACATCCGCAGATAAATGAAATATCCATTGTTTGGGGCCTTATTGCCTTAACCGGAATTGGTATTCTTGTCGTTTATTCCGGTAGTTACCGAAAACCAATTACCATGATCGGCGGTGCCTGGTTTTTACTCTTCCTGCTTCCGGTACTTGCTGTGCCAAAAGTATTCAGCGATCTCGTGTATGAACACCGTCTGTATGTTCCGCTGGTTGGTATACTGCTCGTGCTAAGCCAGACTGTTTTGTTTACTTCCGTGATAAAAAACAGTTACAGGTATATTTTTTTCGGGATCATCATCCTTGTATTCGGTGTGATGAGTTTCAACAGAATTGGTTATTTTAAAAACCCGCTTTCCTATTGGAGCCAGGCCGTAGCTGAATCTCCCAAAAATGCATATTCAATGCAAATGATGGGTACATGGGTGAAAGATGATGCAGAACAGGAAAAGATTCTCAGACAGGCCTACGCAATCGATCCAACCCTTAAGGATATCAACCTTAATCTTGGGAAAGTGGCCTATAAAAAGAAAAGCCTTGATGAGGCAGAGAAGTTTCTTAAAAGTGAGTTGGCCTTACCGGGAGAAAAAGACCCTGAAAATTATTATCTCCTGGGGCAAATTGCGTTCGAAAAGAAAGATTACAGCCATGTGAAAGAATACCTGGAAACAGGTTTGAAAATATCAGGAAAAGGGGATGCAGATATCTATTCCCAATTGGCCAAGGTCTTTTTTCTCGAGAATTCTCTCGACAGTGCCGTGATCAACCTGAAGAAGGTGGTCGAACTGGATCCGACGAGTTCTTCACCACACAACAATCTTATAATCATTTACATGAAACTTGGGAAAAAAGAGCTTGCGGTAGCCGAGATTCAGAAAATGAAATTGCTGGGATTAACGGTTCCGCCTGAATTGATTAAACTGGCAGGTGAAAAATGATGGGCAGGCACGACAAACCGGTAAATTTTCTTTACCCTTTTAATTTCTTATATTTTATCCGGTGCGGTGCATCATCGCCCAACCGTTTCTTCTTGTTCTCTTCATAATCGGAATAGGAACCTTCGAAGAAGTACATTTGCGAATCGCCTTCAAAAGCCAGGATATGGGTGGCAATGCGGTCGAGAAACCACCGGTCGTGGGAAATGATCACTGCACAACCTGCAAAATTTTCGAGTCCTTCTTCCAGGGCACGAAGGGTGTTCACGTCGATGTCGTTGGTGGGCTCATCAAGCAGCAGTACGTTGGCCTCTTCTTTCAATGTTAAAGCCAGGTGAAGGCGGTTCCGTTCACCACCCGACAGCGCTCCACATTTTTTTTCCTGATCTGCTCCACTGAAGTTGAAACGCGCCACGTATGCACGTGCACTCATGGTACGCCCGCCGATCTGCATGTTTTCCGCTCCGGCTGAAATGACTTGAAATACGGTTTTTTCAGGATCGATGGCCGTATGGCTCTGGTCGACATAGCCGAGTTTTACGGTTTCCCCAACTTTGAAGGAGCCCGAATCAGATGTTTCGGCGCCCATGATCATCCGGAACAGGGTGGTTTTCCCGGCTCCGTTCGGACCGATAACCCCAACAATTCCGGCGGGGGGTAATGAAAAGCTTAATCCTTCGAATAGCAATTTATCTCCGAATGACTTCGACACATCAATGGCTTCAATCACCATGGTGCCAAGGCGCGGACCATTCGGGATATATAATTCAAGGCGTTCTTCCTTTTCCCTGACATCTTCGCTCATCATTTTCTCATAGGCATTTAAACGAGCTTTGCCCTTTGCCTGTCGTGCTTTGGGCGACATACGCACCCATTCGAGTTCGCGCTCAAGGGTTTTTCGGCGCTTGCTTTCCGTCTTTTCTTCGTGGGCAAGCCTGTTCGACTTCTGTTCAAGCCATGAAGTATAATTGCCCTGCCATGGGATGCCTTCGCCGCGATCGAGTTCGAGAATCCAGCCGGCTACGTTGTCGAGGAAGTACCGGTCGTGGGTGATGGCAATTACGGTTCCTTTGTATTGTTGCAGATGCAATTCGAGCCATTGCACTGATTCAGCATCGAGGTGATTGGTAGGTTCATCGAGCAGCAAAATGTCGGGTTCCTGCAGCAAAAGCCTGCAAAGCGCAACTCGACGACGCTCACCTCCTGAAAGGTTTTTTACGGATGAGTCGGCATCGGGGCAGCGCAAGGCATCCATGGCCCGCTCCAGTTTACTGTCGAGATCCCATGCGCCGTGCTGATCCAGCAGTTCAGTGAGTTCCCCCTGCCGTTTGATCAGCTTGTCCATTTCGTCATCGGTAAGCGGTTCGCTGAACTTATTGTTGACCGCCTCATATTCCTTCAGCAAACCCACCACCTCTGCAGCGCCTTCTTCCACAATCTGCCGCACCGTTTTAGTGTCGTCAAACTGAGGATCCTGTTCCAGATAACCTACCGAATAACCGGGCGAAAATACGACCTCTCCGAGGAATGATTTCTCAACCCCAGCTATTATTTTAAGAAGGGTTGATTTTCCCGATCCATTCAAACCGATGATGCCAATCTTGGCGCCATAAAAGAATGAAAGATAGATGTTCTTCAGAACCTGCTTCTGCGGCGGGTAGGTTTTGGAAACTCCCACCATGCTGAAAATGATTTTCTTATCGTCGGCCATAGGAATATAAATTCAAAATTCAAAAGTTAAATGTCAAATGTCAAAAGTCAATTGTGATGCATTGCTTGCATTGGATTCATTGCTTGCATTAATATTTATCCGTTCTTCGTTCGATCAGGTTATTGATCTTATCGGTTTCTGTTTCCCAGTTGAAGTTCCGATGAACAAAGTCGTATCCGTTTTGGGCAATTTCACTGGCTTTTTCAGGATTATTCAAAAGCATAAGGATATGTGCCGCATACTCTTTCGGTGTTTGAGCCACCAGAATATCAATTCCATCACGGGCGTTTAATGCCTGAAAAGCCAGAGGAGAGGTGATGCAGGGCATTTTCATGGCCATGGCTTCGAGCAATTTGTTTTGCAGTCCGGTTCCAATCTGCATCGGGGCAATGAATACGCGGGACCGGGCATAACAATCGCGCATATCGGGTACCCAGCCACTCACCGTGACCTGTTCCGATTTCAGCACCATTACCCGCAGATGAGGGTTGGCGCCTGCAATCAGAAGGCGGAGACCGGGTTTATGAGGAAAAACTTCGGGGAGAACCTCATTTACCAGGAATTCAGCGCTTTTAATGTTGGGAGGATATCCCATGTTTCCGGTAAAAACAAGGTCGTAATCCTTTTCGGCCACCATGGGCTTGAAAAAGTCGGTGTCAACACCATTGGCGACCACCACGATTTTTTCCCGTTCCGGATGTGGAATCAGGTCACGGTCGGGCGCTGAGATGATAATCTTGTTGTCGAAAGCCTCAAATGCATCATGTTCATAACGCAGCAACCTGTTGTATTCGATCCGCAGGAAGGGTTTCAGATAAAAAGGGGAGGTGGCAAGTCTTCTTTCAACCCCTTTTGAAAAAACGTCCTGATAATCCAGTGTTTTTGGAATAGGAATATCCTTTACATAATCGGCAACACGGATCAGCTGGCAGAAAAGATGATCCGGCTTATATTCGTCAATGAGTTTATGGATTTTTGCAGCAGAGGAAGCATTGTAAAAATATCCAACCTGCAATGGCTTTTTCGAGAACAACGTTTTGATCAGGTTGATCGCAATCGACGCTTTTGAAATAGGAATGATATGAATGGCTTTCACATATTTCTTTAGAACAGGGATTGCATCCTCGTGCAAATCGCCGTCATTCAGGGCACACAGGATGATCTCATGGCGCTTCGAAAGTTGCTTGATCTGATGGAAAGCCCTTAATTTATCTCCCTTTTCGGTAGGGTATGGAACACGGGGTAATATAAAAAACAATCGCATGAAGGTAGCTTGTAGCAGGCAAAAGTATGAAAAACTGCGTTATCACGGAAGTTGTTGATAAAAAGCAAGTAATTTTTGAATCAGATTTTTAGTGTTATAGGCCTTCCCGATCAATGAAATGGCCTGCTTACCGATTCTGTTACACAAGGCAGGGCTTGCAACACAAATGGAAATCATTTCAAAAAATTCACACGGGGCATCGGCAATGAGAATGTTTTCACGATGGGTATAGCAAATGCCTTCTGCCCCGATACTGGTTGAAATGATGGTTTTACCGGCTGCCATTCCCTCGATGATCTTTACCCTGATTCCACTGCCGGAAAATAGTGGTACGATCATGATGGCTTTTGATCCCATAAAGTCACGGGCATTTTCAACTTCGCCAAGCACAATCACATTGGGAAGTTTTAATGACAGCATCCATTCCGGCATTTCCCGCCCGGCCAGATAATATTTCAGATCAGGAAATTGGTTGTGAACGTCTGTCCATACATTTTCAAGGAACCAGCGAATCCCCTCCTGGTTGGGAATCCAGTTCATCGAACCCAATGAGAACAGTGAAGGGAATTCAATCGGGCCGGGCAGGTTGAGGTATGAGTCGGGGTCAAGACCAAAGGGAATATCGGTGACTATTGGCAGCTTATTTGACTTTTGACTTTTGACTTTTGACTTTTGACTTTTGAATGAAGGGTTTTGTGTCAGATTATTGAAATAGTCAGCGTCGGTGGGGGTAATGGCCAGGATTCCGTCAACGGCAAACGCTGAATTTTCTTCGAATCTTTTCAGTGTTTGTTTCAGGTGCCTTAAATACCATTTCTTTACAGGACTTTTGGTGTCGTCTGCAATCCGTTGCCAGATAAGGTGTTCAATGTTATGAGCCCGGAGTACAATCTTTGCGGAAGAATGTTCCCTGATGGCACTGATATACGGACACATGAACAGGGTTTCGAGTTGTACAACATCAAACGCTTCCGATTTCAGGACTGCAACAATCCGGTTCCGGAATGAATTTGAAATAAAGCGCTGTACGTGGTACGAGTTACGCGTAAAGAGGTTAAAGAAGGCATCCAGGGGTTTTAGCCGTAAATCCACATCGATGAGTTCAATCCCTGTTTTGTTGCGGTAACTGGCTGGAATGTCAGTTTCGAGAACATTATATTTATAGGAGTTGACAGCAAGAACCTTTACATAATGTCCTGCCTCTGTTAACCCTTCGATGAACATATTCATGGCCATTGGTCCGCCTTCTTTCGGCGGCCAGGGTGATTTGTTGCAGAGGAAGAGAATTCTCATATGCGCCGTTCCCTGACTTTAAAGATTTTTTTAAAGAAGCTCACCCAGGCATCTGCATCAAACAGAGAAGCATCATTGGTTGCTTTGATGGTCAGGAAAATCCCGATGGGCATCAGTACGGCCGATGAAAACCAGATTCCCTGCCAGGGTGGAACAACTCCTTCGGCCGCATATTTTTCACCGGCAAAGGAAATGACCCAGAACAGGATAAAAAACAGGGTGGAAACAACGGCAGGCATTCCCAAGCCACCCTTGCGGATGATCGCTCCAAGTGGCGCGCCTATAAAAAACAGGAGAAAGCATGCGATGGAAAAAGCAAATTTTTTATGATACACAATCTGATGTTTGAAAATAAGCTTACTTTTACTATAAATAGATTCCCTGCTCACCGAAAGGTTCTCTTTTGAACTTTTAGCTGCATTCAGGGCGGTTTCCATGATCCCGTATCGATCGGCAGCTTTGAAATTGTATATAACAGAAGGGTTGAACTTTTTTATTGGAATGGGACCAGGTTTTTTACCATGACCCAACCTGTTGTATGACTTTAGGTTATTCATGAAACTTAAGGCAAATTCATTTCGGTCGGCAGCAAGTTGAAGCGAAATGGAGTCGATGGAATGGCTTAACTGGTTGACATTTTGCATCTCGTAGTTTTTTTTGAAAAGACTTTCATCCGTGCGGGTGAGTTGAAATGCCGAAAGGTCAAACATCTGGTACTGTTCGGTAAATTCGGTGCGCTGGAAAGGTCGGGTAACCTCATTGTTTCTCAAATCGACCCTTTCTTCATAATTGGTGCCATTGAAAAGCCTGAAAACGAGAAATTTTTTATCGGGTGAAAGTTCCATTCTTCCCCATTCAGCGGTGGTGAGCGATATATTTCCAATGTGTTTTGTGTGATCATACACCATGATATCGCGGATGGTATTGCCATCCTTTTCTTTTTTGCCAACCCTGATCACAAATCCTTCGATGCCCGGATAAAAAACACCTTCCTTCAGGTTGAATGCCAGCTTTTTCTCTCTGACATCATACAATAAAGAAAGAAACTTCAAATTGGCCATGGGCAAAACCACATTCGAGAAATAAAAAGCGAGGGCGCTGATGAATATGGAGACAATAACAAGCGGACGCATGACCCGGCTTAAACTGATTCCCGCTGCCTTAATGGTAACCAGTTCATAGTGTTCTCCAAGATTTCCGAACATCATCAGGGATGAAAGCAGGATTGACAGCGGCAATGCAAGGGGTACAAAGGTGGAGGATGCGTAAAACAAAAGCTTCACAATGATGTACCATTCAAGGCCCTTGCCCACCAGATCGTCGATATACTTCCACACAAACTGCATCAAAAGGATGAACAGGGCAATGAAAAAGGTCATTACCAGGGGGCCCAGGTAGGATTTTAAAATAAATATGTCCAGTTTTTTCATGCAAAAATTGACGACCGGTGCAAAGATAATTAATAACGCAAAGGTTATAGTTGTAATTTTGTCTGATGTAAAATAGATTACAATATAGTGTTAAGTGTTAAGTGTTAAGTGTTAAGGGGGTTGGGTTTTTTTTGAAAAATAATATGGCGATGAAAATAATTGAAGTTACAGACAAAAAAACACGCAGGCAGTTCCTGAACATGGTGGAAGGGATCTATAAGGAGGATTCTTACTATGTAAGGCCGCTTGATTCGGAAGTGGAGGCAGTATTTGATCCGGCGCAGAACGGCTTTTTTAAACATGGCGAAGCAATCAGATGGATTTTAGTCAACGACAATGACTTGGTGATCGGTCGTGTTGCCGCGTTTATCAATAAAAGGAAAGCTTTCACTTTTCAGCAGCCAACCGGGGGAATGGGATTTTTTGAATGTATTGAAAACCAGGAAGCTGCGTTT
>JBAXFM010000064.1:0-20858 GCA_037139855.1 Bacteroidota bacterium | reverse complement strand
AACCAGGATTTCAGAAAACAGGGTTTGTCCCTGCGGATTCAGAATGGTCATGGTTACTTCCCGGTCACAGTTGTTTAAAGCAAGGTTGAATTGTCCATTCGATGGATTCGGATACAGACTGACCCGTATTTGTCCCTTATTTATTTCATTTTCGCCAACAGGGCCATTTACCTGGATATCATTCAGAAACAGGTTGTTTCCGAAGCGATTGTATGATTCAAACATGAGTTTGATATTCGGTTGGTTGGCCCAGGGAGAAAGGTCGATGGAATAGCATCCTGTTCCATAACTGCCACCGCACCAATCATCAGCCGATTTTGGATAAAAAGCGCTATCTGTACTCGGGTGGGTTACAAAAGTATTTGGGGTCCCATCCGGGCCCATGCCCCATACCCGCTGCCAGGTTAAACCGCAGTTGTCGGAAATCCGCACGATCAGTGAATCTTTTCTCACACGCTGTTCATAGGCATGTTTAAAACTCAGGGTCACCGAAGTGTATCCACTCAGGTTAAGTGCAGGACTGACAAGCTGGTCGCGTCTGTTCAGAATCGAATAATTGAAGAAATTCATGTAAACCGCTTTTGAACCTGGAATGATACCTCCGACTGTGATCGTGTCCCAGGTGATGTTCAGGTCTGGGTTCAGGATCTGCCAGTGCTTTGTGTCAAATCCTTGTGTGAACGAATCCTTGAATGGAAGCGAATACCCGTCTTTGATGATGTAATCAAGCCGTGTAAGGGTTTCAGGACCCACTGCGTTATAGGTTATAAGTTGCACGTCGTAGGGTCCCGGGGCATCAAACTGAACCACCGGGTTCTGACTTGCACTGGTGGTACCTTCGAGAAAAGTGACTGTTCCGGGGTTGAAGTTCCAAACCCAGGATGATGGACAGTTAATCGATTTATCGGTAAACTGAACAACATTATCGTTGCAGAGAACATACTGATCGGCTGTGAAGTCGACCACAGGCAACAGCGTGTTGCTAACTGTGATATAATTTATTTTTGTCACAGAATCTGCTCCGAATTCATTCCATACTTTGAGTTTCACCTGGTATGTTCCGGGAGCGGTGTAGACAATGCCTTGCGGGTATTTAAGATTAGAGGTTGCCGGGTTTCCTCCCTGGAATTCCCATTGAAAATAGGTTGGTATTCCTGTTGAAATATCCTTGAAATCGACCGCGCAGCCAATGGGAACCAGTGTTTGATCGGCAGTGAAATCAGCGACAGGCATGGTGTGATACATGTCGGAACCCCATAATCCTCTTCCGTAAGTGCTTCCGTGAATCGCGTCTTGTGATACAGAGTCATTGTCGTAATATATTTCAAGTTCAGTAACTCGGCCATTGGCGGGCAATCCGAGGTTAAACGGAATCCAGCCCGTGGTTGTCTGATCTTTGTAATAAACCCCGGCGTCAGTGCCAACATATAGTCCTTCAGGGGCATTTTTGTAGTATACAATTGCATTCTTCGAGATGGCGGGCAGGTTTCCTGTGATGTTGGTCCAGGAAAGGCCTTTGTTTACAGATTTATACACACCATTCGCCAGGGTAATGTAAACAATATTTTCATCAGTCGGATGGCTTTCAATATCGGTTGCTGTGCCTGTAGCAGGAAGGTACCCGGTGAGGTCATACCAGGATGGATTGGATCCCAGGCAGTTGTCGCTGCGAAAAAACTTGCCATCGGAACGGGCAGCGTAGAAGATGTTTGTATTGGCAGAGGAATGTTCCACATCAGCCATATCGGCTGCATTCGAGCCGGCCAGGTTATCAGAAATTTTCGTCCAGGTAATAGGGTAAGAGGTAACATCGGCCGATCTCCATATATTCTTATATCCTGCAAACATGCTCTTATGGTTCGCCTCGCTGAGGCAGAACGGGGTAACCCATGCGCCTCCTTCGGTTATGCCGTTTACCCCTTCGCCGGCTATTTGTTTTTCGCCGCTATTGTTGTTTTTGCGGTAAATGTCGCCATAATAAATGGTGTGGTAGGTTATGGCTGCATTCTCATAGTCAACGGCACATTCCATGCCATCGCCACCACCAACAGCAATCCATCCTGTGGGGGTTAGGGCGTATGTGCCATTATCCTGAAATCCATTGATTACCTTGCTTTTGATGGTTTTCGACTGCCCCAGTTTGTAAATCTGGCCAATGGTGATACCTACCGTCCTGTCGGTCCAGGTGGTTCCGCCATTTGCTGTTACATAGCAACCTCCGTCGTTGCCGGTGTAGAGTTTTCCGTCAACCGGTGAAAAACCGAGGAAATGGCAATCGGCATGAACGGCAGGAACACTGCATCCGCCATACCAATGGGCATTAATAACCCAGCTGGTTCCGCCATTGGTTGATTTCCAAACATCCACACCGCCTGTATAGATGGTTTCAGCATTCAAGGGGTCTGCAGCGAGTGCAAGATCATACCATCCCTGTCCGCCTGTTCCGCTGCCATCGCACGACCAGTCCATGATATTGGGGGTGGTTGACCGGGTTGTGAAAGTAAGTCCGGCATCAGTTGACCGGTAAAGCCCTTTAAATCCGCTGCTGCCATCAGACTGAAGAAAGTACACATAGGCAGGGTTAGCGGCTGTAACTGCGATCGTTCCCCGCTGACCACCGGTAAGTCCGGCGGTAATTTTCGTAAAGGAGGTCCCGTTGTTGGAAGAGCGGTAAAAGTCAGCGCCGCCTCCTGCATAAACGATATTGGGATCATTGGGTTTGAATTGGATGTCTTTGAAATTTCCGGATTGGGTGCTGACCCAGGTTGTTCCGCCATCGGTTGAGCGATAAATTCCACCACTGGTGGCAGCAAGAATAATCTGAGCATTTGCCGGGTGTTGAATCATTCGCCCCACTGTTTTACTCCCCATTCCGGTGGTCGAAACTGTCCAGGAAAGGCCGCCATTCAGGCTTTTAAAAACGCCGAGTCCGGGAGCATCGCCGGCATCCCGGTCGCCGGTACCCATCAGAATTTTATCGGGATTGGAAAAATCAACTAAAATAGCCGACACACCCAGGGTAGGCAAGGTGTCGGTATGGGTTACCCAGGTATTTCCGCCATCTGCTGACTGCCACATTCCACCGGAAGGAGCCCCAATATAAATTTTGGCGGGGTCGGTTGGGTGGAATCCGACGGTATTGATCCGTCCCAGTCCTTCATAACCCGCTGGTCCCGGAGCCGGAATCAGTGACGGGCCAAGGCTTACCCAGGCCCCGTTTGTTGAACGGACACTTTTTTCAAAAGCGCTGTATAATTTATAGGTTTCATCTGGCGCCGGGCGGCTGCCATCAGGTAAAACCCGGCTTTGCATCATGTACTCCCACCGTTTGAAAACTTTCCAGCCATGACTCCTGGTGATTGCACGATCTTTCCAATAGATGTTGAATGCACGTTGCGTCTTGAAAAAGTTGGCATCCGGATCCTGCATCATCTGAATCCAATAAGGGTAATTTGCAGTGTCATTCACTACAGGATTTACGGTTGTCTGTGTTTTGCCAGCCATAACAAAGAGTAAAAGTCCGGCAAACAGGAGTAACGATCTTCTCATAAAAGAGGTGGTTTAGGATTAGGTTGTAAAGGTACGAAAAAAAAGTGGATGAGTAGACGAGTGGACAAGTGGACAGGTAGACAAGTGGCAAGCGCCGAGGAATTACCACTTGTTTTTACTATGAAAATTCTTATCTTTACGCCGTAATAATTCATTAAAACGCTAAAAGTATGGAACACAAAATCTGGTATGATGATGAACATCAATTAATCCGAATTAAAATAAAAGGAGATTATACCACGGAAGAAACGCTGAATCATGGCAAAATAGCGATTGAATTACTCGAGGGTAAACCTTATCGCCAAATGATTGTTGACCTGTTTGAATTCGGCAACATGGAAAGCCGCGAAACACGCTCAGCATCAAATAAGATGCTGAACCAGGCCGGGATCACGGATGTTGCCTATGTGGGCGCAAACGCCGCCGCGCGAATGATCGCGAAGGTGTTGATGAAACTCGGATCGTTAAAAGCTGAAGCAGATTTTTTTAAAACTTTCGATGAAGCGGTTAAATGGATTGATAAAAGGAGGGAAAAGAAATGAGCGAAATATTGAATGTTACAAATGCCAAAGAACGGATTGACAGAATTGAAGATATCCTTGCTTCCGTGGCTGCCGGCGATATGGATGCACGCATCCAGTCGGATATTGAAGACGATTTTACCGGCATCGAGGCAGCGATTGATTTGCTGATCAACGATCTGACCGAAGAACTGCGTCAGCGGGAGAAGATGCAGAAAGATCTTGAAAACAAATTATCAAAG
The DNA here is from genome assembly GCA_037139855.1 of Bacteroidota bacterium. GTDB lineage: Bacteria > Bacteroidota > Bacteroidia > Bacteroidales > FEN-979 > CAIVAT01. The sequence continues at coordinate 16,546 of JBAXFM010000064.1, read as the reverse complement.
ATCCAGGAGCAGCAAAAAACCATCTTGCAGCAGCAGGAAGACTTACTCGAGCTGTCGAGCCCTGTGAGCAAGGTATGGGACAATATTTTAATTCTGCCGGTCATTGGCACCCTCGACAGCCAGCGTACCCAGGTGATGATGGAAAACCTGCTCCAGAAAATTGTGGATACCGGCTGTACCATATCGATTCTGGATATTACAGGCGTTCCAACGGTGGATACCCAGGTTGCGAACCACCTGTTAAAAACAGTTACTGCCGCACGTTTGCTTGGCGCAGAATGTATCATTTCCGGAATAAGCCCTGCCATTGCCCAAACCATTGTTCATCTCGGAATTGACTTGTCGGTGATCCGTACAAAGGCTACCTTGCAGGATGCCATGATCTTTGCCATGAAACAGAGTCGGCGGGCCGACGAAATGAGAAACCTGAGTAATATCGCCCTGCCCAATGAAAACACAGACTAAACGGCCATGAACCTACACGAAAAAAGAATTCCGATCATCAAAATCCACGATTATTTAATCGTGCCTATCCAGGTGGATATGCATGATAAACTTGCCATCCAGTTGCAGTCACAAATCCTGGAAGAGATTGCAAAGACGAGGGCCAAGGGGGTTTTGATCGACATTTCGGTACTCGAAATGGTCGATTCGTTTATTGGCCGTATGCTTTCAGGCATGGCTTCCATGGCAGCGATCATGGATACCTCTGTGGTCATTGTCGGAATGCAGCCTGCGGTGGCCATAACCCTGGTTGAACTAGGCCTGGAAATGCCCGGCGTAGACACGGCGCTCAATATGGAAAAAGGCATGGAGATGCTCGAGCGAAGGCTGAATAGCAGGAAAACAGATTCCTTTTAATATTCTTTTTTTAATGTTGGAATTTTCTTACAACCTACATGGTGAATTACTTGGTAAATTTAGGATTGATACTGAGTACGACATCGTTACCGTTAGGCAAACAATCAGACAATACGCCAAAGACATGGGCATGGGCATTGTTGATCAAACCCGTATCACCACCGCTGTCAGCGAACTTTTTCGCAATATGTACAATTACGCTAATGGCGGAGAGGTGGTGATTGAAAGAGGCGAAGTCGAAAATCATGTTGCGTTAATCGTTACATGCATGGATCAGGGTCCCGGGATCGAGAATCTGGAACTCGCCATGAGCGATGGTTTTACATCGGGCCAGGGCATGGGGTATGGTTTGCCCGGAACCAAACGTTTGGTCGACCGGTTCGAAATACAATCCATATTGAATGAAGGCACCATCGTACGAATCATGAAATGGAAATAACCCGTCAAAATATTCTCAGCCTGCAAATTGACAATGAGTCGGATGTGGGGGTTTGCAGGCGCAAAGCGGTAAGTCTTGCTTCACAGATGGGATTTGATGAAGTTAAAGCGGGCGAGGTGGCCATCATGGTAACAGAGCTGGTTACCAATGTGATTAAGCATGGAGGAGGAAAGGGAAAGTTGGTCATCTGCCAGTATAACAACGAACAGAATCACCAGGCCATCGAAGTTTGGTGCTGTGATTCGGGGAAAGGGATAACCGATTTTCGAAAAGCATTAAAGGATGGGTATACCGGCAAAGATTCGCTCGGTATAGGTTTGGGAACCATCCGCCGGTTCTCGGATGAGATGGAAATCAATCCATGCTTGTCCGGCGATTTCAAGGACACTTTTTTTTCTGATAATCTGCATTTTAAAAACTGTATTCATACTATCAAATATTTGCCAAATAAATTTTGGATAGGGACAAACAAAAATCTTGAAATTGGCGCTGCTTCGCGATGCAAGCCAGGCGAGTTGCTCAATGGCGACAGTTACCTGGTAACCCACCTGGGACCCGGCTTGTCTGTTGCAGCCGTCATCGATGGTTTGGGACATGGAAGTGAGGCAAATCTCGCGTCACAACTGGCTCGCGGACAGATAATCCTCAAATCGGAACAACCGGTTGGCGTTCTTATGCAACATATTCACAATGCACTCCAGGGAACACGTGGTTCAACAATTGGCTTATTGCGTATCGACACCGATAACCGTAAAATTTCATTTTCCGGCATAGGCAACATCGAAGGCTTTTTATTTACCCCGGAAGGGAAGAAAAATTTTTTATCCTTTGGAGGCATCATGGGACACAATATGCGTACACCCAGGGTTTTTGATTTTGATTTTAATCCTGGTCACACCATTTGCATGTTCTCCGATGGAATAACCTCACGTTGGAAATTCGATGAAATTGACTGGAATGAACACCCCCAGAAAATTGCAGAAAATATTTTAACCAAATTTTCAAGACCGAACGACGATGCTACCGTTCTTATCATCCGCTACACTCTGTAAGATCGGCGAAATTCAGGTTCAGTTCGAATCTGATGTGGTTCGTTCGCGCAATCTGGCTTCGTTGCTTGCCAGCGAATTACAATTTGATAAAACCACCTGTATCAGGATCGGCACTGCCGTTTCAGAATTGACACGGAACATGATCGAACATGCCCAGGGAGGGAAAGTGGTGTATTCCATCGCGGTGAGAAAGGATGCATCCGATGGCGTTGTCATCGTATTTAAGGATAGTGGCCCGGGCATCCGTGAACTCGATGCGATTGAATCGGGCAGTTATCATTCGAAAACAGGAATGGGGGTTGGCCTCATGGGTTCACAGCGCTTAATGGATGATTTTGACATCCAGTCGAAAGTCGGAATGGGTACCACCATCACTACAGCCAAATGGCTGCCCAGGTTTGCCGGCCGTCACGAGATGGGGAGGTTGACCGAAATTCAACAGGCTTTTCAAAAAACGATTGAGCGCGGCGATTCGAGCATGGTCGATACCATCCATGCGCAAAACAGCGAACTTATTTTTCTTCTGAAACAGATCCAGGAGAGAAATAACCAGATTGAAACCATCAACCATGAACTGGAAGAGACCAACCGAGGTGTGGTTGCCCTGAACCGGGAGCTGCAGGATACCGCCTCGACCATCGAAAAGGCCAAGTTAGAGGCCGAACAAGCCAATCGTGCCAAAAGTGAATTTCTGGCGAATATGAGTCATGAAATCAGGACACCCATGAACGGGATTCTGGGCATGCTGGATCTTGTATTGGGAACAGAGTTGAATGCCGACCAATATCAGTTCCTTAAAATGGCAAAAGACAGCGCTGATGTATTGCTTAGCTTATTGAATGACATTCTTGACTTTTCGAAAATTGAAGCCGGGCAATTAGAATTGGAAGAAATTGAGTTTAATCTGCATGAAATTATTGAAGCCGTAGCTGATGTAGTGATTCAAAAGGTAGAAAGCAAAGGCCTCGAATTAAATGTTTTCATCAAAAATAATGTTCCCCGATTCCTGGTAGGCGACCCAATGCGATTGCGACAAGTGGTGATCAATCTGGTGAGCAACGCACTGAAATTTACCGAACATGGGGAGATAACCATTAACGTCAGTAACAACTCCTCTACCCTGACGGGCAATAACCAATTGAAAGATGAAGAGCTTGAACTTCTTTTTTCGGTGCAGGATACAGGTATCGGGATTCCTTTAGGGAGACAACATGCGATTTTTGAAAGCTTTTCGCAAGCAGATTCTTCTACAACCCGAAAGTTTGGCGGAACCGGTTTGGGGCTGACGATCAGTAAAACCCTGGTGGAACTGATGAATGGCGAAATATGGTTGAAAAGTGAAGTCGGCAGCGGAAGTACTTTCTTTTTTACTGTTCGGTTTAAACCCTCCGGGAAAAGCCAGGACGGCTATTTACATATCCCTGATAAAATTCATGGTTTAAAGGTGCTGGCTGTTGACGACAATAAGACCAACAGGGTTATTCTGAATGAAATTCTGAAAAGTTATGGTTTCATGGCCGATGTATTTGAAACAGCCCGGGAAGCGCTGAATGCCATTCAAACCGATGCAGATAAAACCTACAATCTGATCATTTCCGATTACCTCATGCCTGAAATGGATGGTTATCAGTTCCTGAAGGAAGTACGAAAAACCAATGCAATTCCGGCAGTTGTGCTGACATCGGTCGGGGCATGGGGCGAAAAAAAAATGTTCCAGCAACTTGGCAATATTGCCTACATCACCAAACCTGTAAAGCAATCGGTATTGTTTGATTCAATTATCACCTTGCTGGGGGTAACTGAAATTAAATCAGGGAATATGGAAGGCAGGAAAAAATCGTCGGATTTATCGCGTCTGCAGTCTTTACCTGAAACAACGCGGATTTTGCTTGCAGATGACAACATCATTAACCAAAGGTTAACGATGGCGTTGATTAAAAAAACAAACCTTGCAGTGGATGTGGTGAATGATGGAGAAGAAGCCATTGAAGCATTGCGGAATAGAAAATATGGATTGGTATTAATGGATGTGCAAATGCCAAAAATGGATGGTTTGACTGCTACACGGCATATCAGGGAAAAATTGAAATTGGATTTAATCCCCATTATCGCCATGACAGCCAATGCCATGAAAGGTGATCGTGAAGAGTGTATCGTTGCCGGAATGAACGACTATCTTTCAAAACCCATTCAACCCGATGAATTGTTTGCAAAACTCGAATATTGGTTAATGGATAATACCTGACAGGTATGTACAATCCTTTCCCTTATCTGCCGAAAAAGTTTCAGATGATGCTGTTATCGCTGAAAAGAAAAAAGTTACCCCCCGGCATCATCTTCTTTGTGGTTGGTTCATTGGCCACTGTGTGGTTTTTAATCAGGGTGATTCCCAAACCCAGCCGGGCGGCCTATCCCTGCATGCAGGCAACAGCGCCGTTTATGTCGGGTTTTGTACTTTACCTCTTAAGTTTGGGAGGTGCAGTCTCAGCATTCAGGCGCTCCGGGCATTTTTTAACCAGGTCAAAGTATTTGCCGGCCTTCCTTTTCCTGATCATTTCCGGATTATTTTATCTGTTATCTCATACAACATTGCCTGTTAATTCATTCGCAGCGAATACAGTATCCCATAGAAATTATTTTACGCCAAACGATCCGATCGGAGTGGCCAAAGGGATTTTTCCCGGTCGGGTTGTATGGATGTGGAATCCAAAGGCAACCAATGAGCATTGCACAAATACCTCCAACAATAATGGTTTGATTGATCCGGGAGATGATGCATGGTTCATGGAAAAGAATAACAATGAGCTGGTTATTGACAGCATGATGATGAAATCGGTGATGGCTTTGACAGGTTCAGCTGATAATTCCGAAGCATGGAATCTTATTTTCAAGTATTATAACACCGACCATGGCAAAGGGAATGTGGGTTATACAACCGGAGAAAAGATCTTCATTAAAATAAATGCAACCTCTGTGTATGGCGGAATTGCCGGCGGACATTTCCATGCCGATCTCAGCCGGACGGATGATTTGACTGTGAATCCGTTTTTATCGGAGACCAATCCCTGGGTAGTGTTGTCGACGCTGCGGCAACTGATCAATAGTGCCGGGGTTCCACAGCAAATGATCTACATGGGCGATCCGGCGCGAAATATTTACAAGGAGTTTTATGACTTGTGGCATGGTGAATTCCCGAATGTGCATTACCTTGGTAACAACCTCATCCATCCAGAGGTGGATATTGTTGCACTGGGTCGCACGCCGGTGGTGGTTACCTCAACAGACAAAGTGTTTTTCTCCGACCATGGAACGGTGATGCCCGATGCCATTTCCGATAAATTGTTCACCATTTTCGAAGAAATGGATTACCTGATCAATATTCCTGCGATGAAGGCGCACAGTACCGCAGGCATTACGCTCGCCGCCAAAAATCACTTTGGTTCCTTTACCCGGGAATGGGCCTTGCATCTGCACAAAGGGCTGATGGATAACTATGATAACCCAACCCGGCTGGGATATGGCTTGTACCGGGTTCAAACGGATATCATGATGCACAACCTGCTGAGCGGTAAGAATCTGCTGATTATTGTGGATGGGCTTTATCCTGGGGAAGATGCCGGGGGGGTACCGGAGAAGTGGACGTCAATTCCTTTTGCAAACGACTGGTGTTCGTCCTTATTCATGTCGCTTGATCCGGTGGCCATCGAATCGGTTTGTCATGATTTTCTCCGGACAGAATACAATGGCCCGACCATTGCCGAAAGGCGTCCCAACTGGTTTGGGGTGGATGATTACCTGCACCAGGCAGCCGATTCATCCCTCTGGCCCGACAATATTGTATATGATCCGGATAATGATGGAATTTTAATTGCCTCCCTGGGAGTTCATGAACACTGGAATGATTCCCTTCATAAGGCGTACACCAGAAACCTTGGAACAGGCAATGGAATTGAATTATTCAAAGTGCATGAGCATGATAACGGGATAACCGGTGAAACAGATCCGCTGGATATTCAGATTTATCCCAATCCGGCAATTGATTTTGTTAAAGTGTCCAATCCCGGTAAATATCTGATTAACTTTGAACTGACAGATTTAAAAGGCAAAATATTGTTAACGGGAAATGTTAAAAAACAATCAGTAGTAAAAATTGAACTTACCCCCTTTGAAAATGGAGTTTATATTTTAACTTTACATGATTCGAAAAAGCAACAGAATCTCAAAATAGTAAAACAATAAATTGTTCATGAAACCAATAACACTTGCGACCCTTCAAAGTGCTGCTTTCATCAGTATCCTGACAGATGTCAGCGCACTGGCTTTCATTTATCTGGTGCCTTCCATTTCCCACCTCATCAATATGCCGGTGTATCTCATTGAACCCATGCGGTTGATGCTGATCCTTGCCCTGGTGCACACAAATAAAAAAAACGCCTATGTCCTTGCACTCACCATGCCATTGTTTTCATTGATCATCTCCGGCCATCCGGCATTACCGAAAATGATTCTCATCGCCATTGAATTATCATTGAATGTTTTTTTATTCTACACATTGGCAAAATACATGAAAAATGTTTTTCCTGCCATATTGATCAGCATCGTTACCAGCAAGATCATCTACTATTTGCTGAAATTAATTCTGATCAACCTTGCCGTCATCAACACCGAATTGATTTCAACACCAATCCTGATTCAGATAATCACAACAGTGGCGTTTAGTTTGTATTTGTTTAAATTTTACAAGGCAAAGGAAACCATTTGACATATTCTGTTTTTTTGATTTAAAGATCAGCAAAATGAAAACAAACATTATTATCTGTCTTGTGATTGCTCTTAGCAGTCAACTCTATGCCCAGCAAGGTTGGACTTATCAAAATTCAGCGCTGACCAACAATCAGTACGGCGCCATCTGTGCCATCAATAAAGATACCATATGTGTGATGGCCGACCAGGGACTGTTTCTGAAAACCATGAACGGCGGCACAACCTGGGTCAGCCAAACCACAGGGTTACCGGAAGCTTACTTTGATTTGGCATTTACCAGCAGTGAAACCGGATATGCCTTAGGGCGAAACGGGTTATTGATTAAAACGGATGACGGAGGAACAACCTGGTTTAAATCGGTATCCGGAACAGCAAAGGATCTTTTTTCCATTTTCATCCTTTCACCCGGCAATATCTGGGTTGTTGGCGACAGCGGGGTGATTTTACATTCCGTTGATATGGGCGAAACCTGGCTGAAAATTACCGGGTTAACTACGCAAAGGCTGAACAGCGTTTGTTTCCGCGATGCCAGTATTGGCTATATCGCAGGCAATGCCGGTACTTTGTTAAAAACTGTCAATGGCGGAATAAACTGGGAACCCGTCAGTCTCGGAACAACCAAAGACTTGTCGTCATTGACAGCCACCAATGGGAATACCTTTCTGCTTGCCGGATTTGTCTATGGTTACGGGGCTGGCGCTGACGAATTTTATAAGACTAACGATAATGTAAACTGGACAAGCGGTTTTATCGGAACGCCCTATTTAGGGCCGTCAAAGTTGTTTTTTCAAAATGACAACCTTGGTTTTTGCATTACAGCCAACTGCACCACCAACGGAGATTGCGGAATTTTCATCGGCAAAACAACAGATTCAGGACAATTCTGGCTGACAAGTTATGATAATTGGAATCCTCCATCCATGGTTGGTATTGCCTATGCTGATATTGATTTTGTGACCGACAGCATCGGTTATGCCCTCAGTGGAAATAATATTTTAAAAACAACCGACGGAGGAACATTTGTGGGGGTTAAAGAGCTGAATGATCCCAAATCTTTTACCATATCTCCGAATCCACCCTTGTCCGGCACACTGAACATTACTTTGCATATGACCGATCTGAATGGATTATCTGCTGAAATTTCGGATATGAACGGCAAAGTATTCATCAGCATGGGAAACCTTAAAAATTTCAACCAGGTTGATGTGTCGAAGTTTAGCTGCGGAGTTTATTTGGTGAAACTGCTTCGGAATCATAACATGATTGCTGTTGAAAAGCTATTGAAATAAATTAATGTGATTTACCGGAATTGTACCAGTAGATGTTATACTATCATGATTGTCAAAATACAACATATCACTCCTGGCAGAGCATCCCCCTCCCCTCCAAGGGGAGGGACGGGATGGGGTCTTTTTTCTCAGAATTTTCTGTTGAAAGGAATCATTCTTGCGATGTTGATGATGGTCTTTGGCGTTTCGGCCTGGTCACAGGAGCGGGAAGCAGTTTCATTTATTGATGTGATAAAAACACTTGTCGCTGATACCGGTTCGGTGTTTTTTTACCCCAAACTCCTTCAAAAGGTCAAAGACCACCCGGAGGCATTAACAGAAACCGATGTTCAGTATCTGTATTATGGCCAGGTCTTTAACATCGGCTTTACCAAAAGACCCTTCTTAAGCGCTGACCAGGATATTCTGGAACAATACATGCGCAGTAGCCGAAAGAAAAAAGTGATTGAATTCGGAACAGAAATTCTGAAAAAGTATCCGGTTGATCTGACAACATTACTTTGGGTAAGTACGTGTTTAAAGGATAAACGACTTCCTGATACCACTTATTTCTTTGATAAAAGATACCGGTTGTTACTGGCTGCAATCCTTGGCACAGGCAATGGCAAATCATGTGAAACCGCCATCGTGGTCACTGACATGACGGATGAATTTATTCTCAAAGGTGTGCTGGGCTATTTGGGAGGAACCGATGGTATTTTACCTTCAAAGCATAAATACGGCGCAGTTTGTGTGTGGGATACCCCCAAAGGAAAGATTTTCTTTGAGGAAATTTATTATTCGGAAGAAAAAAAGTAAAAATCTATGATCTACAATCAGTGGTACGTAATCCTGGAGTCTAAAGAACTGAAGAGCAAAAAGCCTCTCAGAATCAAACGCTTCAATGAAACCCTGAGCCTGTGGCGCGACGAAAACAATACTGTTTGCTGCATCGATGACCTGTGCTGTCATCGCGGGGTATCGCTTGCCTGCGGGAAAATTATCAATGGTAAACTCGAATGCCCGTTTCATGGATTTATTTATGATAAAACCGGGAAAGTGCTGATGGTCCCTGCTAACGGCAAAAACCAGCCGGTACCAGGATCAATGAAGGTTCGCGCCTATAAAGCATTTGAGGGGTACGGACTAATATGGTTATGGTGGGGCGATGAGGATAAGGTAACGCCGGAACCCTTTTTCTTCAAAGAACTTAATGATTTTTCGTACTCAAGTCTGAAGGATCACTGGAATGTTCATTATTCCAGGGCGATCGAAAATCAGCTCGATGTGGTGCATGTCCCCTTTGTCCACAAAACCACCATCGGGAAAGGGAATAAAACGCTCGTGAACGGACCGAAGGTGATCAGGGAAGGCGAATTGATTACTTTTTATGTAAACAATGTCATGGATGATGGAAAAACACCTCCATTGAAGCCGGATGAGATTGTTGATTATAAACACCTGTTCCATCTCCAGTTTCATTTTCCAAATATCTGGCAAAACTTTATCTCTGATAAAATCCGGGCATTTGCTGCATTTGTGCCGGTAGACGAAGAAAACACGATCGTGTACGTCAGGTATTATCAGAAACTGGTTAAAATGCCATTGCTAAAAGAGCTGTTCAATTTTGCTGGAAAAATTGCCAATATCGTTATTCTCCGGCAGGATAAAAGAGTTGTAATCACCCAATTGCCTAAGAAAAGCGGGTTAAAGATGGATGAGCGGCTGATCATGGGAGACAAGCCTATCATAGAATACAGAAAGCATAGAAATGAATTGATAGAATCTGCACAAACCAATGTTTAGTTTTGCATCCTGAGGCGTTATCATTAGAAAAAATAACCGCAGAGAGCCGCTAAGGGAAACCGCAGAGAACCGCAAAGTGTAAATCATTGAATGATCTCTTTGCGGTACTTTGCGCATTCTCTGCGTATCTCCGCGGTAAAAGAAACATTTGATGCAGACTCCGGGGGTTGAGGTATCTTGACAAAAATGCGTATCTTTATACCGATTGTCGTATAACTGAACTTTCATGCTTCAAAAAAAGAGAGAACACCCGAAAGAAAAGACTAGGTTGCATATGCGAAATAAGCATCGTGCGCGCTATGATTTTAAGCAGCTTACCGATGCTTGTCCTGAATTGGCCCAATTTGTGAAGTTGAATATTTACAACGACGAATCTATTGATTTTTTCAATCCTGAAGCAGTTAGAACACTGAATAAAGCCCTGTTGAAACATTATTATGCCATAGACAACTGGGATATTCCTCCAGGTTACTTATGTCCTCCCATCCCGGGGAGGGCCGACTATATCCATCATATGGCTGATGTGATGTCGGCTAAAAATTATGGAAAAATCCCGACAGGGGATAAAATCAAATGCCTGGATATTGGTGTTGGTGCAAATTTAGTCTATCCGATCATTGGGAATAAGGAATATGGCTGGTCATTCATAGGGGCCGACATTGACCCTGTGGCGATTGATTCGGCAGCTAAAATTATTGAATTGAACCCGTTTCTAAAAGATAAGATTGAACTCAGGTTACAGCGTCAGCCAAATGACATTTTTTTTGGGATGATCCAAAAAGATGAATTGATTGACCTGACCCTCTGCAATCCTCCTTTTCACGCTTCTGCGGATGAAGCCCGGGAAGGCACCTTACGGAAATTAAATAATTTGAAAACCGAAAAAAAAATTGATCCGGTCCTGAATTTTGGCGGGCAACATGGTGAGTTGTGGTGCAAAGGAGGGGAGGAACGGTTTATCCGCGACATGATTCGGCAAAGTAAGTTTTTTGCGGCCTCCTGTTTCTGGTTTTCCACTTCAGTTTCAAAACAAGCTCACCTCAAGGGTATATACGAAGCATTGCAAAAAGAACAAGCCGTTGAACTAAAAACCATTCCGATGGGACAGGGTAATAAGTCGGGCCGTATCGTTGCCTGGTCATTTCTCACTCCCGAACAACAGGGCCAATGGCGGGAGGCCAGGTGGTAAACAGATGAAACTCTATATCAAATACATGGTAAGCATTCGCTGCAAAATGATGGTGAAAGAGGAATTGACAAACCTCGGACTTCATTTTGTAAATGTTGATTTGGGAGTGGTTGAGATCATGGAAGATATTACACAGGAACAGCGGGGGGCTTTAAAAACGGCCTTGCTTAAATCAGGACTTGAACTGATGGAGGACAAGAAAGCCATCCTGATTGAAAAAATACAAAATGTAATCATCGAAATGGTGCATTATGCAGATGAAGTGCCCAAAGTGAATTTTTCGGATTACCTTTCAGAAAAACTGGATCACGATTATACCTACATGGCCAATATTTTTTCGGAAACAAAGGGGATCACCATCGAACATTTCATCATTCTTCATAAAATTGAAAGAGTAAAGGAACTCATCATTTACGATGAACTTAACCTTTCTGAAATTGCCTGGAAACTTCATTACAGCAGCGTGGCGCATCTTTCCAGCCAATTTAAAAAGATCACAGGATTAACTCCTTCCTTTTTTAAAGCCCTCAAACAAAAGAAACGCAGTACCCTCGAAAATGTGTGAATGATGTAACTTAATTCAAAAGTTGTGTAACATTTTCCGCAAAGGAAGTGCAGACCTTTACTCCTGAATTAATATTACATTTTCATCATGAAAACCATATACTGTTTCATAGCAGCCGTTGTATTCTGCACCAGTGTTTTTTGCCAGACAACCGATTCCACCTCAAAAGATTCAATAACATCAAAGGTAAAAACACCGGGAAAAATAAAAGTATACCATGTTAACTACTTTGTGGAAGGGGCAATCATCGCCGTGGGAATGGCGGGAGATTTATTCGCCATCCCGCGATTAAAAAGCAAGGCACCGCTTTCTGAGGAAGAGCTGACCTTTGTCAATACAGATCAGCAGAAAAATTTAATAAACACCGTTGACCAGTGGTCGTTAAAACAGCCCACATCCGATCGCGCCCTGTGGAAGAAGGTTTCCGATTATGGGGAGATAGGCATTTTTATTTTACCCAGTTTGCTGATGATCGATAAAAACATCCGCAAGGATTGGCTCCACCTGCTCTTTATGTATGTGGAAGGACATACGGTTACCTTTACTTTTTACAATTACAGTCCGCTCGGACCTTACTTTCAGAACCGGCTGCGACCGGCTGTTTACTATCCTGCATTGGGTGTCGAAGCCCAAAGAAACCCAAACAACCGCAATTCATTTTACAGCGGGCATGTCGCTTCCTGTTCCTACAGCACATTCTTCATGGTCAAAGTTTATTGCGATTATCATCCCAATATCGGAGCAAAGAAATATCTGTTATACCTCGCCGCCTCTGTTCCTCCCCTGGTCATAGCCTATGCACGGATAAGATCCCTTGATCATTTTCCATCAGATGTAGCGGTCGGGTTTGGACTTGGAGCAGTCATCGGCATTGTCGTTCCTGCCTTGCATAAAATAAAGGCGGGCAGGAATCTCTCCCTGAGTTTGTACGACTCTCAGGAAGTAACAGGTTTAAGTATCGCCTGGAAATTGGGTAATCAGCGTGCGCGTTAAGAAATGAAAATTGCAGATACAAAGGTTAAGAAAGCAATCCTGATTGTATCCGGTTCCATTCTGCTGATTGTTGTTGTCGTGATCATCCTGATTTCACCTATTGTAAAATACCTGATTGAAAAATATGATGAGCAATACTCCGGAAGAAAAATCACATTGGGCTGGGTTTATATCAACCCGTTTACCGGATATGTTCACATCAGCAACCTGAAAATTTATGAATCAAAAATGCCGGATTCTACCAGGGACAGAGACAGTATTTTCTTTTCCGCTGATGGAGTAAGCGCCAATTTTGCCCTGTTTAAATTGTTGTCGAAAGCAATTGAAATTACAGAAATAAGCCTGGATAAGCCCAAAGGGAATATCATTCAGAATCACAAGGAGTTGAATTTTACAGATCTGATCACATTATTTACGCCGAAAACACCTTCTTCCACCCCCGCATCCTTTCATTTTACGATTCTCAAAATTCACATCATTGACGGGGAGTTCCACTACCATGAAAAGTTGATTCCCATTAACTACTATATAAAAAACGTAAACATAGAAAGCACAGGAAAGCGCTGGAATTCGGATACCATTGCTGCGAAGATTTCTTTTTTACCGGGAATTGGCACGGGTGATCTGAAAGGTGATTTCACCATCAATTTTAAGACACTGGCATACAGATATGGGGTGGTGATCCGGAAATTCGACCTGAATATCATCCAGCAGTACATCAAGGATTTGACCAACAACGGACATTTTTCCGCCAACCTTGATGCAGACATGAAAGGACGCGGTAACTTTCGCGATGAGGAAGATATGAATGCCTCAGGAATAATCGCCATCAACGAATTTCATTTTGGCAGAAACCCTGAACATGATGTAGCATCTTTTTCAAAGTTGGTATTGGCCATCAGGCAGATTTGTCCGAAAAAACATCAATATTTTTTCGACTCGGTTTCACTCATTCAACCTATGCTGAAATATGAGCGGTATGATTACCTGGATAATGTACAAACTTTGATAGGCAAACAGGGGGCCAGAATTTCCGCCGCCGTTGCCGATCCCGCCAAATTCAACCTGGTGATTGAAATCGCCAGATATGTCAAAGTGCTGGCAAAGAACTTCTTTCAGAGTGATTATCAAATACACAGGGTGGCTGTTTACAACGGTAATTTGAGATTTAATGATTTTGCCATCAATGAAGAATTTTCTGTCGGATTATCTCCGTTGAATATTGTCGCCGATTCGATCGATAGAAATCGCAAATGGGTGGATGTTTCATTGAAATCGGGCATAGTACCTTTTGGCAATTCAACTGTAACCGTAAGTATCAACCCAAAAGACAGCATGGATTTTAATATTCAGTATCACATTCAGCGGTTGCCCGTCACCATTTTTAATCCTTATCTGATTACGTATACCTCCTATCCGCTTGACAGGGGGACCATTGAACTTCAGGGAAACTGGGTCGTAAGAAACGGAATTATCCACAGTGATAACCATATCCTGATCATCGATCCACGCAGAACCGGTCGGGTGAGAAATAAAGATAATCAATGGCTTCCCCTGCCGCTCATCATGTCGCTTATTCGTGAACGGGGCAATGTGATTGATTACCGGATCCCGATCACCGGTGATTTAAAGGATCCGAAATTTCATTTGCACGACGTATTGATGGACCTGATTGAAAATGTATTTGTAAAACCTGCAACATCCGGTTATAGGTTGGAGGTTAGGAATACGGAAGCCGAAATTGAGAAATCACTCTTCATGACCTGGGGGATGCGAAAAAAAACATTGTTGCGTAATCAGGAAAAGTTTGTGGATAAAATGGCGGAATACCTGGCTGATAACCCTGAGGCAACGATCGTGGTTTCTCCAATGATTTATGCTGAGAAAGAAAAGGAATACATCTTGTTTTTTGAAGCAAAGAAAAAATATTTTTTATTGACCAATCATCTAAATACACGAACCTTCACGGAAACGGATTCCGAAGCGGTTGATAAAATGCCGGTAAAAGATTCACTGTTTGTGCGTTATTTAGACAAATTTACTAACGATACCACCTTGTACACCATACAGGAAAAATGCATCGGTTTTGTTGATCCCGGATTGATTGAAAGCAGTTTCAAACGGTTAAACATTGAAAGATCAAATGCTTTCTTATTGCAGTTTAAAGAAAAAGCAGTGGAAAGACGGGTGAAAATGAATGTAGCAGAAGACACAATCCCCTACAACGGCTTTTCATTCTACAAAGTCAGGTACAAGGGTGAACTTCCGGCTGCCCTGGTGCGTGCTCACAGGAAAATGAATGAGTTGAATAGTGAAGCGCCAAGGAAAAAGTTTCAAAAGGAACGTAAGAAAAACAGATTATGAAGACTAGATTTTTCTTTTTTGTTATGCTGGCCGCCCTGGCTTGCAAAAACACCAGCGAGAAAATTAACCCTGCCATAGAAACAATATCTGAGTCGGTTTATGCCTCCGGTGTTGTAAAAAGCAAAAACCAGTACCAGGTCTATTCGACGGTCAATGGATTAATCCAGGAAATATTGGTCAGGGAGGGCGATACGGTTACCAAAGGCGACCCCCTGATGAAGGTGTTGAATGAGTCGTCGAAGCTGAACACCTATAATGCCCAGCTGGCTGCAAACAATGCCGACATGTATGCCAACACCGACAAACTCAGCGAAGCTAAAGTAAATATTGGTTATGCCTTGAGCAAAATGAAAAACGATTCGTTGCTTTTAGAACGGCAAAGGATCCTCTGGGCTCAAAGCATCGGCAGCCGGATTGATTTTGAACAGCGGCAGCTGGCCTATAAAAACTCAGTCGCCAATTACCAGGTGGCACGACTTCACTACAGTGAATTGAAAAGACAATTGGAATTCGCTGCGAATCAGTCAAAAACAAACCTGAAAATCAGTAACGCTCTTGCAAGTGATTACTATATCAAAGCAGAAGCAACCGGAAGGGTTTATAAAATCTTAAAGGAAAAGGGCGAATCGGTCAATACCTTGAATCCGGTGGCGATTGTGGGGGATGCCAGCAATTTTTTAATTGAGATGAAGGTAGATGAATACGATATTGCGCGCATCCGCCAGGGGCAGAAAGTGCTTCTTACCATGGACAGTTACAAAGGTGAGGTGTTTGAAGCGAAAGTGGAAATAATTGAACCGCTGATGAACGAGCCATCGAAATCATTTCTCGTTAAAGCCCTGTTTGTGACCAGGCCTCCGGTACTTTACCCGAATTTATCCATTGAAGCTAACATCATCATTCGTTCAAAAGTTAAAGCCCTGATTATTCCCCGGAGTTATCTCATCGGTGATACAATGGTGAAAATGAGCACCGGTAAGATGAGAAAAGTGATCATAGGCCTGAAGGATTATCAGAAGGTGGAAATTATATCAGGATTATCTGTTCAGGATGTGATCAAAAAGCCCACGCAATGAACTTCCGGTTGATCGTCAGAATTGCCAGATCACTCTTGCTGGCCAGGTGGAAACAAACCCTGGTTGCGGCTGTAGGAGTAACCTTCAGCATTACCATGTTTATCGCGTTGTTAAGCTTTATGTCAGGACTTAACAATTTACTGGATGGTTTGATGTTGAACCGGACCCC
>JBAXFM010000063.1:0-20910 GCA_037139855.1 Bacteroidota bacterium | reverse complement strand
ATAGAGTGGAAAAATCCTGAAGGAAAATCCTTTTTATTAGGCGTGCAATGGCACCCCGAACGCATGGACCCTACAAATCCATTATCCGGTCAATTAGTTACGGAGTTTATTCGCCAGTCGGACATCTATTTCAACCAACATCAAAAAAACAACAACCAATGAGGATACATGATCTTTACCTCCACGGCATTACCGTGTTCATGGGCTTTTTTGCCATGCTGAATCCCATCGGCAACATTCCCGTGTTCCTTGGCATGGTGCAGGACTTTGATAAAAAAACCCAGAACAAGGTTGCGCTCAGGGCTACCATCACCGCGTTCACAATCATCGCCATCTTCTGCGTGTTCGGTCATATTATTTTCCAGGTTTTTGGCATAACAGTTCCGGCTTTCCAGATCGCCGGGGGCATTATCGTGTTCATCATTGGTTTTCAGATGCTCAATGCAAAGGAAAACCCAATTCATGCACAATCAGCTGATGAAAAAGAACAAATGTTGAAAATTGCCCACGACATGGCCATCACGCCGTTGGGAATACCCCTGCTGGCAGGCCCCGGCACGATTTCCACTGCGATGAACTTTGTGGGAGCTGAAAAGTCAATAACAAACGTGATCCTGGTTATCGTCATTTTTGGAATTATGTGTCTGATTACCTATCTGTTATTTGTTTCATCACGTGTTATCGCCAATAAAATAAACCCCAGTATGCTCAAGGTTATTTCTCGCATCATGGGGCTGATCCTGGCGGTTATTGCAGTGCAAATGCTGATCAATGGCATTGAAGGCACCATCGATATTTTCAACAAACCCCAGTGATGCATCGATTTATTTTACCAATTCTGATAGCCTTTGTACTCATTTCGTGTACGCATAAAAAAACCGAGTACTGGCCCAATGGTCAAAAGAAATCGGAAATTAATATGAATGGTGACAAATATGAAGGCGCTGCGCATTACTGGTATGAAAACGGGACCATTCAAACCTCCTGCTCATACAAAAACAATGTAATTGACGGACTTCATCAAAGTTATTACCCTTCCGGAAGGCTCCAGCTGGAACAGTATTTTACCAACGGCGTACTCAACGGAACGGTAAAAACCTGGGATGAAACGGGGAAATTAATCGCTGAAGGTCATTACAGCAATGGAATACTCCATGGCCCCTATGCAGAATATTACCCCAATAAAACACTTAAAATTGAAGGCAATTACGTAGCTGGCACTCATGATGGAATGTGGCTGTATTACGACTCGTCGGGCACCATTGTTGGAGAAGGAAATTTCAAGCAGGGAACCGGGGTTCAGAAGGTTTTTTATGAAAATGGCATTACAAAACAGAAGACGCATTACACAAAGGACGAGAAAGATGGCGAAGAGGTTTTTTATAAGCCTGATGGCTCTCCCGATGTAATCAATATCTTTGAGCATGGAAAACTTATCAATAAAATCAAAAAATAATTACCGGAAAATAATTATGTGTTTTTGTTTGGTCAGTCGGTCAGAACTGTGTAATTTTGCAACTGTTATTTTGTTCACATTGTTAGTGTTTTAACTATATTACAATAACTGGTCATTAATCATTAAAACTGAATCAAAATGAACTTAGAGAAAATCATGAACGACCTGGAGAAAAAACATCCGGGCGAAAATGAGTACCTCCAGGCTGTAAGGGAAGTACTGGAATCAATCGAAGAGGTTTACAACGAGAACCCTCACTTCGAATCTGCGAATATTATCGACCGCATAGTTGAGCCCGATCGTATTTTAACCTTCAAGGTTTGCTGGGTTGACGACAGCGGAAAAGTACAGGTGAACCTGGGTTACAGGGTTCAGTTTAACAATGCCATTGGCCCTTACAAAGGCGGCTTGCGCTTCCACCCCAGTGTGAACCTGAGCATCCTGAAATTTTTAGGTTTTGAACAAATTTTCAAGAACAGCCTTACCACACTCCCAATGGGAGGTGCAAAGGGTGGCTCGGATTTTGACCCCAAAGGAAAATCCAATGCCGAAATTATGCGTTTCTGCCAGTCATTCATGCTTGAACTGTGGAAACTTATCGGACCCGAAACAGATGTTCCCGCAGGGGATATTGGTGTTGGTGGCCGCGAAATCGGATTTTTGTACGGCATGTACCGGAAACTGGCCCGCGAAAACAGTGGTGTGTTAACCGGCAAAGGACTCAACTGGGGCGGAAGTCTCGTTCGTCCTGAAGCAACAGGCTTTGGCGCTGTTTATTTTGCCAAAGAGATGCTGGCAACAAAAGGTGAAACTTTCAAAGGTAAAGTGGTAGCGATTTCCGGTTTTGGAAATGTTGCCTGGGGCGCTGCCATCAAAGCCACCGAACTCGGCGCTAAAGTGGTCACCATCTCCGGACCCGATGGATATATCTATGATCCGGACGGAATTTCAGGAGAAAAGATCGAATATCTCCTCGAGCTGAGAGCATCGAATCAGGATATCGTTAAACCATATTCATACGAATTCCCCAATGCCCAATTCCACCAGGGAAAACGTCCATGGGAAGTGAAGTGCGACATCGCTCTTCCTTGTGCAACTCAGAATGAGCTTGGCAAGGATGATGCCATCAACCTGATCAAAAACGGGGTAATGTGCGTTGCCGAAGGCGCCAACATGCCAAGCACACCTGAAGCTATTGAACAGTTCCTCGAACATAAAATCCTCTTTGCACCGGGTAAAGCTGTTAATGCCGGTGGGGTTGCTACTTCCGGACTTGAAATGTCACAGAATTCCATGAAACTGAGTTGGCCAGCCAAAGAGGTTGACGAACGGTTGCATGAGATTATGTGCAGCATCCATGGTGCCTGCGTGAAATACGGCAAGGATAAAGAAGGCTATGTAAACTACGTAAAAGGCGCAAATGTTGCCGGTTTCCTGAAGGTTGCCAGCGCAATGCTTGATCAGGGTGTGATTTAAATCATCATACCAATCCTGGCATAATTTAGAGACGCAATGCATTGCGTCTCTGCGAGATAAAAAAATCCTGGCAACCCTGCCAGGATTTTTTTTATCTTTGGAAATGCAATTTGTTAGCCCAATTTTCCTGGTTGCCCTGATAACACTGGCAATCCCGATTCTGATACACCTTTTTAATTTCAGAAAATATAAAAAGGTCTATTTTACCAATGTCCATTTCCTGCAGGAGATTCAGCAGGAAACAAAAAAACAATCGCAACTGCGGCAACTGCTCATCCTTCTGGCCCGTCTCCTGGCCATTGCTTCGCTGGTCTTTGCTTTTGCGCAACCATATCTTCCGGCATCCAAACAACAAAAAAAACTGACCGGACAAAGGGCTGTCAGCATTTACCTCGATAACTCATTTTCCATGGAAGCGATTGCAACAGACGGAAAACTAATAGACGTTGCAAAAGCGAAGGCGCTGGAAATATCATCCGCCTATGCACAGTCTGATCTTTTTCAACTGGTAACCAACGATTTTGAAGGGAGGCACCAACGGTTTGTCAATCAGGAGGAATTTCGTAAACTGGTTGAGGAGGTGCAGGTTTCTGCATCGTCGAAATCTCTTGCAGAGGTAATTACAAGGCAAAACGATTTGCTTGGAGAGAATCAGAAGATGAGCAAGGACGCCTATCTTGTCTCTGATTTTCAGAAAAACACCACTTTGATGACCCAGGCAAAACCCGACTCAAACATCAGCTGGTTCCTGGTTCCGGTAATGGCAGAAAAACAGAACAATCTGTATATAGACACGGTGTTTTTCCTCTCCCCGGTACATCAGCCCGGACAACCGGTAAACCTGAGGGTCCGCATCCACAATGCATCCGGGGAATCGCTGGAGAAAATCCCGATTAAACTAACCATCAATTCTCTTCAAAAAGCGCTCGCCAGTTTTTCGGTGGCAGCAAACTCAACCACCGAAGTTACATTACCCTTTACCGAAAATCCTTCCGGCATTCAATACGGACAGGTTGAAATTGTTGATTATCCGATTGTTTACGATGATAAATTTTACTTTTCCTATCCTGTGTTGCCTTCGATCCCGGTGCTTTGCATTAACGAAAAAGTGGAAAGCAGTTACCTGAATGCCCTCTTCGGCAATGATTCAACCATCAGATTCACCAACTGCCCGGTCAAACAAATTGATTACAGCAGCTTATTTTCCAATGAACTGATCGTTTTAAACAGCCCTGATGATATTTCTTCCGGACTGGCACAGGAATTAACCAGGTATGTGCGTACCGGAGGAAATCTGGTTATATTCCCTCCATTAAAAGGCCAAACTGCCTCGTACAACGCACTGCTTGCACTGGTCAATCTCCCGGGATATGGAGGTATCGACACGGTTAAACAGCGTATTACCGGAATAAACGTTGAGAGTGCCATTTATAACGATGTTTTTGAAAAAAATGCCAATGGCAAAATTGTTCTGCCCGAAAACATTGACCTCCCGATGGTACAAAAACATTATGTACTTATGCAGGAGACGCGCAGTGGCGAGGAAATATTGTTAAAACTTCAGAACAATCAGCCGTTCCTGCTCTCAGCGCCGGTTGACAAAGGGAAAATTTATCTGTTTGCCTCCCCGGCCGATGATGCCTGGACCATGTTTCAGAAACACATGATTTTCGTTCCGACCTTGTATAAAATAGCGCTGTTAAGCAATCCTTTACACCCGTTGTACTATGTGGCAGGCGGAAATGCCACTATTGAAATCCCTGCTGATTCAATTTCGGAAACGAATATTTACAAAATCAAAAAACTCGGATCGGGGTACGAAATAATCCCGGAAATAAGGAAATTGGGAACAAATATTTCACTCATCATCCATGACCAGATAAAGGATGCCGGTTTTTATTCGATAAGCCGTGGCAACCTCCATGTCTCCGGGCTCGCATTTAACTTCAACCGCAACGAATCAGATCTGAGCTGTTACAGTGTGTCTGAACTGGAAAAACAAATCAACCGGTTGCCAATAGAGGATATCCGGATTCTTAAAGGGAAAAAGTCATCACTTGCGCGCGAGATTCACCAACTCAAACAAGGCACACCACTCTGGAAATGGTTCATCATCTTTGCCCTGCTTTTTATTGCTATCGAAATTGCCCTGATCCGGTTGCTGAAATGATGGTTTAACATCTGAAGAAATGAGATTTCTGATCCTCACCCAGTATTTTCCACCGGAAACAGGCGCTCCGCAAAACCGATTGCTGCAACTTGCCAAACGTTTACAGAAACTGGGTGTGGAGGTCACTGTGTTAACCGCCATGCCAAACTACCCTCAAATGCGTATTTACGATGGTTATCGTAACAAATTCTATTGTTTTGAATTCATTGAGGGAATCCCGGTTCATCGCTCCTGGATCTATTCGGGTACCAGTAAGGCGATCGTGCCAAGGTTGATAAACTATTTCAGTTTTGTAAAGACATCGTTCCTCGTGGGGCTGTTTAAAATAAAAAAGCAGGATTTCATCCTGTGTGAGTCCCCGCCATTGTTTCTTGGAATGTCGGCCTGGCTTTTATCAAAGTTTAAGGGGGCCAGGATGATTTTCAACGTTTCGGACCTATGGCCCGAAAGCGCTGAGAAACTCGGTTTGGTTACCAACCGTTCATTGTTAAACCTGTCAACATGGCTGGAAGAATTTTTATACCGGCATTCGGTGATTGTAACAGGTCAAACAAAGGGAATCGTAAACAACATTGCGTCAAGATTTCCCAACAAGTGCGTTTTCTGGCTTAAAAACGGAGCAGATATGGAAGAGATTTCATCGATTCCTGCTGATACAGACTGGAGAGTTTCCAATGGATTTTCAGATCATGATTTTTTATTGTTGTATGCGGGGATTATCGGCCATGCCCAGGGGCTGGAAGTGATTCTTAAAGCCGCGAACCTGCTGCGGGACAAGCCGGAAATAAAATTCCTGCTGGCCGGCAGCGGGCCCTTGCGTGATCAATTGATCACTTTAAAGAACAGTTTAAACCTTACGAATGTTTTTTTTCTTGAAAACCGGCCAAAGCATGAAGTCGTCCCGATCATCCATGCCGCAGATATCGCACTGATCCCATTGCGCAAACTCGATCTGTTCAAAGGCGCCATTCCATCCAAGATTTTTGAAAACCTTGCCCTGCACAAGCCAATCCTGCTCGGGGTTGAAGGGGAAGCGCTTGAGCTTTTCATTGACCAGGGTGGTGCGGGATGGAGCTTCGAGCCTGAAAATTCCGAAGACCTTGCTTCAAAAATCAGGTATCTTTCTGACAACAGACATTTGCTGAAGGAGGCAGGAAACAATGGCTTTGATTACCTTTGCCGGGAGTTCAACCTGGATGTTGTTGCCGCAGAATTTCACTCCCTGATCAACGAAAAAAGCGCCAAATAGAAAAAGTTATCAAAAAATGCTTCTCCATTGTATTACCTTTTGCTTTTTTTCCGATTAAGCAGAAAACAAACAATGGAAACATATTCAAATCATTCAACCATCAGAAATTGGGCCGAGGATGACCGCCCACGCGAAAAACTGGCGCTGAAAGGCAGGCACAGCATGAGCGACGCCGAACTTCTTGCCATTCTCATCGGCTCCGGAACCAGGAATGAATCAGCGCTTGACCTGGCAAAAAACATCTTAAAGCTTGCCGACGACAATCTGGCCGAATTATCAAAACTGAGTATTCCCGACTTTATCAAAGTAAAAGGCATCGGTCAGGCCAGGGCAGTCACGATTTTAGCGGCTATGGAGCTGGGCCGCCGCAGAAATGAATCGGAAGCGATGGTGCGCGATAAGATAAAACCCAGTCGCGATGCCTATGAAATATTCCGGAACATTATCGGGGACCGACCGTATGAGGAATTCTGGATCATCCTGCTCAACCGGGCCAACAAAGTGCTGAAAAAATGCAACATCAGTGAAGGGGGCATTTCAGGTACCGTTGTTGATCCGAAGAAGATATTTAAAATAAGTCTCGACAACCATGCATCCTCTATTATCCTGGGTCACAATCATCCTTCGGGGGTGGTTACACCCAGTGAAGCCGATTGCAGGATCACCAAAAAGCTACATGATGCAGGCGCCATGCTGGAGGTTGCTGTGCTTGACCATCTGATTATCGGAGAAGATAGTTATTATAGTTTTGCCGATGACGGGGCGCTATAAAGATTTGGAATACTCAATTGTTCTGATTACAATTCTTTGTGGTATATCATGTTCGAAATCTGTTCGTTCGATCCAGTTTCCATGACCATCAAATAAATATTTAAAGGTATTGTGTTCATAATGGAATTTATACGCTGTTTTGAAAAAGTCGTTAATGTTTTCTTCCATCAGATTCCCATTTGCATCATAAGTCCAGGAGGTTATTATTTTGTTACCACTTGCGGTATGAGAAATCCATTCTACCCTGTTTCCCAGATCATCGTACTTATATTGATAAACAGATCCATCAGAGAATTTATATTCCAATGCATTATCTTTCTCATCGCGTTTGATACTTATTTTAAATATCATATTTCCCATCAGATCAAGGATTGTTTCTTCCGTTGGCAAACCCTTCGCATCATTTTCATAGGCCATCTCACACAGTTCCCCGGAAGGATACTTTACCGTTTCAATGACAAATGGTTTCTGTTCAATTTTTTTTCCGTGTTCAAACCTGACAAACATTGACTCTGCATTATTATCTTTATAGTCACATCGTCCGAGGTATTCACAGTTAATGGTTCCATCAGCATTGAATTCAGCCACTTGCATTACATTCCCGTTTCCATCTAAAGAAACATGCTGGTCATGAAATGTTGTATCATTTAATCTGGGTCCCTTTTTGATTTTCCCATATTTTTCAATGACGGAATAGTAGCTGTCTTTATAAGATTTCACAGGCCCTTTCAGCCGTTGTCCATAGTTTGGATTGGTTGCCAATGTAAATATAAGGATGAAAAGAATATAATAAGTCGCTTTCATTTGTTTGAAATTCTATGGCTGTTAACCTCCGGCCCGGAAAAATTGCCTGTATCATCCAATGGATCAAACCTGTAGCCTGAAGCAAGAAAGTGTTCAAGAAACCGGGGCAGCGCGTAACGAACATTCTTTAATGATTTAATACTATCGTGGAAAACAACGACAGAACCCTTGCTTGTATTGTGTATAGCATTCCCAAGGCACTGTTCCGGGGTGATGTGTCTGTGGAAATCCCAGGTAAGCACAGACCAGAGGATGAACCGGAAATCTTTGCGAAGAAGGAAATATTGTGACGGGGTGAAACGTCCGTAAGGTGGTCTGAAAAGTTTGCTGTTGATATATTCCGCGCAACGGGTTACATCATCCAGATATAAGCCTGGCGGCGTATGCCATCCATTGAGATGATGAAACGTATGATTCCCGATGGCATGGCCTTCCTGTTGCACCTGTTTGAAAACATCAGGGTATTTGCGTACATTGTCTCCAACCATAAAAAAGGTAGCCCGTGCTTTGTATTTTGTGAGAATATCCAGCACTTCCGGGGTTGCTTCCGGAACAGGCCCATCATCGAAGGTGAGATAGATAACCTTTTCAGGGCCCGGCAGATCACAAATGAGATATTGCGGGCTTAACCACCTGAAGAAAAATGGCGGTCTTACAGCGCTCATGGTTTTCAGGGTTGATATACTTTTTCGACGTACAGATCATAATACTTCTTGAGCGCCTCTTCTGCCCTGGCTTGCAGCTTATCCTGTTTAGCCTCCTTCAAGGTTCCTCCAAGGCGTTGCATCGTAAACACTGCTTCCTGGATACTCATGTCCATAGATTTTAAATCTTTGTCGGGGAACGAAAAGAAATAGGCAAGGTCTTCCGAGACATTTTTATACAGCTTTTCGGCAAGGACATTTGCCCTGGCGGTTTCGCCGGCCCGATAATAACCATTGATGAGGGGTACGGTAAAGTAGTCATATGCCACGACTGATTCCGGCATCATTTCAAAGCAACGATCGAGCACTTTTTTTGCTGAATCCAGCTTCCCTTCGATGATCAGTGCATCAGCCAGGCGTCCGTAAAGCCCACGGAAGTTCATCACCATCCTGGCATTGGTTTCATCGATGTAAACTCCGGGTTTATTCATATTTCCGAACTTAAACCGATTCATCAGGTTGTCGTACATCACATCGGTATTTACCTCTCCGATCTGCCCTTCGGTTGCTGTCGCCTTCACAGGCAGCAGCCGGTAAGCAAGGCCTTCAAGGTGTAAATATTTATCAAGCCCGATGTAAGTGTCGGCCCCGGTGGTCATCACAAAATAGACCGGGCGTTTCCAGTTGTTGGTAGCAAGCAGATCCATGATCATCAGATTGGCTTTTTCAACGGCCTGGGGTTTGATCTCCCACCGGATGGTATCGAGCCGATTGACCATTTTGGGGGAAATCGTGCCGGTTTTCATAAGCGCCGCAGAATCGTACGTGACCATAAACTTCTTGGTTGGGAAGTAATCAATCATACCGATCTGAGAAGTATTCATTTTCAACTTACTATCGTCCTGCGCGATGATATCAAACAATGTCTTTACGTCAACGTAAGTATTTTTAAGACCTTCGTCTTCAATCAGGTAGGTTACATCATGGGTTCCCTGCCTGTATTTATCCTTCGTGAGAGAAAATGGAACAGGTTCGGAATCATATGCTTTGCGTTTCATCTGGTCGATATACCATTCGGTATTGAGGAGGCTGAGATTCACCACCCGCACGTCGGTACGGATGCCCTCCACCTCCTGGGCGTACCAAACGGGAAAGGTATCATTATCTCCATTTGTAAAAAGAATGGCATTGGGAGCGCATGAATTGAGGTAGTCCTCGGCAATGGCCAAAGCCGTGTACCGACCTGACCGGTCGTGATCATCCCAGCCCTGCTGGGCCATGAGTGAAACCACCCCCATACCGAAGAGGATGGATAGTACCTGGGCAATGGAGGTGCCCAGTTTCTTCTGCAACCATTCAACAAGCTGAATAACAGCCAACCCGATCCAAATGGCAAAAGCGTAAAAGGAGCCGGCAAAGGAGTAGTCGCGTTCGCGGGGCTGTGGTGAGTGTGAATTGAGATACAACACGATGGCGATGCCTGTCATCACAAAGAGCAAAAAAATCACCCAGGCGCTTTGCTTATCATTGCGCCAGGTAAAATAAACCCCGATCAGGCCAAGCAGGAGTGGCAGAAAATAGAAACTGTTATCCCCTTTACTTTTCCGGTTCTCGGGAATATCCTGGGGCCCAAGCCGCATTTGATCGATAAACTTAATCCCGCTTTTCCAGTTTCCATCAAGCTTGTTCCCCATTCCCTGATTATCATTCTGCTTTCCGGCGAAATTCCACATGAAATAGCGGTAATACATATGTACCATCTGGTAATTCCAGAAAAATGCCAGGTTTTCAGAGAAAGTAGGAACATTCCGGGTCTCGCTTTTATCACCATACTGCAATTCAACCGGGACCCCTTTCACATGGCCCCACTTAACGTATTCATCTTCAAAACGCGGTTCAGACTGGTCCCACATGCGTGGAAAGATGGTAGTGAACCGGGGATCGAACACGGGAATCACCCTTTCGCGTTTATCGGTAATGATGTACTTCCCTGTTTTGGTATCTTTGACATAAACCGGGTTTCCATTGGTTCGGTCAATAACGGGGGCATTGTAATATTGTCCGGTTAATAAAGGCCAGTCGCCATATTGCTCCCGGTTCAGATAAGCCAGGAGATACATCGCATTCTCCGGGTTGTTTTCATCAATGGGCGTATCAGCATTGCTGCGGATCACCAGCAGCAGAAACGACGAGTAGCCAATCACGATGAAGGTAATTCCAAGGATAATCGCATTCCACACCGGTTTTCCATATTTGCCGGTAAACATCAGTCCCCAAATAATTCCTCCGATCAGCAGGACGAAATAGATAATTGTTCCGGAGTTAAAGGGAAGGCCTATGGTATTGATAAAGAACAATTCAAACAACCCTGCCAGCTTGATGATCCAGGGAATGATCAGGTACATCACCACGGCCAGGATTAAAATAGAAAGTACGGAAGTAATGATCATTCCTTTCCAATCGGGTTTGGGGTATTTTTTAAAATAATAGACGAAAGTGATGGCAGGAATAGCCAGCAGGTTCAGGAGGTGAACCCCGATGGAAAGACCCATCAGGTAAGCAATCAGAATGAGCCAGCGGTAGGCGTGTTTTTCGTTGGCGTGTTCCTCCCATTTGAATATGGCCCACACCACGATTGCTGTAAAAAAGGAGGACATGGCATACACTTCACCTTCCACAGCCGAGAACCAGAAGGAATCAGTAAAGGTATAAGCCAGTGAGCCAACCAGTGCGGCGCCCATGATGGTCCACATATGCTGGTTGGTCATCTCCCCTTTCTTTAGGATGATTTTTTTCGCGATCATGGTGATGGTCCAGAACAGGAAAAGGATGGTAAATCCGCTGGCAAGCGCCGACATGGTATTCACCATGCGTGCCACATGGGTCAGATCTCCAAAGGCAAAAAGAGAAAAGAACCTGCCGATTAACTGGAACAATGGAGCTCCCGGGGGGTGACCAACTTCAAGTTTGAACGCGGTGGAAATGTATTCCCCGCAATCCCAGAAACTCATGGTAGGTTCGGATGTGAGAATATAAACTGTGGAAGCGATAGCAAACACAACCCATCCCAGGATGTTGTTTATTTTTTTATAACTATTCATGAAGCATGGCTTAAAGGACGGCAAAGGTAGGAAAAATAGCAACATTTTTGTATTTTTGCCGCTGAATATAAAACCTTCGGACATGAATAAACTCGTATTGATACGCCATGGTGAAAGCACCTGGAACAAGGAAAACCGGTTTACAGGCTGGACAGATGTTGAATTATCTGAACGTGGCATCAAAGAGGCCATTGAGGCAGGCAAGGTTCTGAAAAAAGAGGGCTTTGAATTTAAAGTTGCTTATACCAGCTATCTTACGCGCGCCCTCCGCACGTTATGGCTTGTACTGGAGCAAATGGATCTTCAGTGGATCCCTGTTGAAAAAAGCTGGCGGTTGAATGAAAAACATTATGGCGTGCTGCAGGGATTGAACAAGTCGGAAATGGCTGAAAAATACGGTGATGAGCAGGTGTTGATCTGGCGCAGGAGTTATGACGTTCGCCCACCGGCGCTTGACATGGACGACCCGCGTCATCCCCGTTTCGACCATCGGTATCGCGACCTGGACCCGAAAGATATTCCCGGAACGGAAGCATTGAAAGATACGGTTGAACGGATTGTTCCCTACTGGAAAGAACAGATGGAACCAGCGCTTGCCAAACACAAGCAGATTGTGGTGGCAGCTCATGGCAACAGTCTTCGTGGAATATTAAAATATTTGAAGAATATTTCAGACCAGGAAATCGTTGGCATCAATCTCCCTACCGGGATCCCCTATGTTTTCGAATTTGATGACAAAATGAACCTGCAGAAAGATTACTTTCTCGGTGACCCGGATGTCATCAAAAAACTGATGGACGAGGTGGCTAACCAGGGAAAGAAAAAATGATAAAACGCTGGGTTATCCCCGACATACACGGTTGTCTGAATACCGTTACCTCTCTGGTAAAAGAGCTCATCAAACCAACGAGGTACGATGAGATATACTTTCTGGGTGATTATGTTGACCGTGGCCCAAACTCGAAGGGAGTCATCGACTTTATCCGTGCGCTCCAGAAAGACGAATACAACGTAACTGCGCTCAAGGGAAATCATGAAGATTTCATGGTTGAGTTGTACGATGCTGAAAAGAAATCAAAGAGTGCCTGGTGGCATAATTTCGGGAATAAAAAGCACAAGGCCTGGCTGGAAATCGGAGGAAAACCGACCCTTTCGAGTTTCAACGTGCAGCATATCAGGGATGTTCCGGAAGATTACATTGAATGGATGCGAAATCTTAAACACTTTATGGAGTTGGATAAGTTCGTACTCGTTCATGCCGGATTGAACTTTAAGAATGAAGATCCGTATGAAGACCAGCGGGCAATGCTCTGGTTGCGGGAATATGAGATCAAACCTGATAAAATCGGCGGCCGGCGCATCATTCATGGCCATGTACCGGTGAATATGGAGTTGATCACTCAGTCTATCAACAACAAAGTCTACAAGTTTATCGACCTCGACAATGGGCCCTATCTTTCGGGAAAAGACGGGTTTGGGAACATGGTTGCCCTGGAGTTAAACAACATGGAGATGGTGATACAGTACAACATGGACATTTAAAGCCGGAAATGTCAAAAGGCAAAAGTAAAATGTTAAAAGGCAAAGTAAAAAAGTGACTAAAGCTTCAATTATTTCACAAACCTTACAAAGAAGTCATTTTTGACTTTTGACTTTTGACTTTTGCATTTTGACATATTTTTCATTTACTAACCATCTTGTTCAGATTTTCCTGTAGCTTCTCTTCGATCGGCACATAGTTATATCCTGCCCAGAAATTTTCATCCCCTTTGCCGACAAGCTGGTCCCAGCGCTGGTTTACGCCGATGGATTTACTGCCTTTGAAGTTTTTAAGTTTTTCGTGATCCCGGGTGGCATCGGTTACAACCACTTCATTTTTGTGGGCGAATTTGACTATTTGCCTGGTGGCCGGGTTGATAAAGGTCAACCAGTTTTCAATGCGGATGGTATTCAGGTAATATTTGCCATTCCTGGACGAATAGGTGGTTGTCCATTCCATAATCGGCATCTCCTGAAACCAACCGGTTGAGTTCAGAATGGTATAAGGCTTTTTATACTTCTGCCTCTCAAACTGGTCAAATGCCTCGAAACTGGGCTTCTGCGTGATTTTCAATAAGGCAAAATCTGCCGCATTCACGGTCAGTTCTCCCTTCCACAAGGTCTCTTTTACTCCCTTTTTCTGGTCAAACCAGATGTGGTAAATCTTGCCACCTTCGGGTTTTATCAACTCTTCCATTTTAAACCTGTAATACTCAAACTGTTTCTCATCCAGCACGGTGTTGTAATAGAATTCGACAAAGTCATGGATAAAATTGCAACCCAGACATCCGGCGCTTTTACCAAGATTGCCAATGGAATTTACCAGATTTGTATCTGAGATGACCCTCCCCTTCAGCAATAGCGGGATATTTGACCGGCGGCTCCTCTCCTTTTCCTCTTTGCGGTTATACAGGCTGTACCCCGTTTTTAAATCTTCAATGATGGCTTCAGTATATTCGGCAAGTTTGCCATGAACAAATTTCTGAGAACGGATAAATGCCGTTAGAATTAACGAATCCCGGCCATAATTTTCCGGAATGTTTGTCACTACCCGTCTGATAACCTCCTCGGGTGAAAGCGCAATGATTTCGATTTCGGCAAGCTGAAGCGACCAGGGTTTGAGTGAAATCCGAAGAGCATTCGTGGTGATCACCGGAATCGGGTATTTTCGTGTTTCATAGCCCATGTAGGCTATCTGGAGGGTATCGTGGGCAAACAATGCCGGAAAATCAAGTTTGAAATACCCTTCCTCGTTGGAAGCCGTGCCGATGGTGCTGTTTTGAATGGATATCTGGGCAAACGGCAGTCCGGTTCCTGTGGCCGTATCATAAACAATGCCCGACAGGGACACCATCTCCTGTGAAATTGCATGAAACGCGGAAAATATCAGCAATGGATAAATCAAAGCCCGTGAAAAACCGGTTAAACTCATTGGAGGGATTTTTTTTTTAAAGTTATAACATTTTTTGATGGTACCTTTATACCATGAAAATGATTCTGAGTCAACTCATAACAATCTTTGCCATGCTGATGAATTTTTCATCAGCATGGTCCCAGGGAAGCTGGAATCCTTCCGGTGCTGATCTGAGTTTTCCCCGGACATTGCTTGATAGCACGGCAGTCCCGGGAATCCGCCAAACGCTTGCAAACCCGGAGATTTTGCCACTGTATCAATCCATCTGGCTCGATGCCATCAGTCCTGTTCCCGCAGATGATTCAACAGACGTCGCCAGGATTGCACGGTCTTTCATTGCCAAAGAGGCGGCCTTTGCCGTGCTGATGGATCGGAAATATGACAATGGTTTGATCCTCCCACTCACTTCCGCTGACCGTGATTCACTCATTCTGAGAAGCAGATTGCTGCTTGAAAACATGAACACCAATGTTGGGTTTCAGCAGGGTTGGGTGTTTTATCAGGAGTGGCAGCACCGGTCGAAAGAGCTGATCGGTTATCTTATTGCTTACGATTTGTTGCGTGGTGCAGGCGTTTCTGCAGAAAGCCTCAATCCATCGCGGGATTCTTTGCTGCGCTTCACCGCCAACCTCTATCACCGGGCCATGGCTACCTATACCATTGTGATCCTCCAGTTTAAATTTTTCAACTTCCAGTTCAACAATCACAGCATCATGACCGCCTCAGCGCTTGGTCTGGCCGCAGTGGTGCTGAATGACCAAGAAAGCCCCGACCCGGATTTTCAACCGCAAAACTGGATCAATGCCGGGATGTGGAATCTCGACAATTCCTTGTGGGTTCAAAGCGGCACTTATCCCCGTGTTTCAGAACCAGACACCCTCGCCGGTTATGCAGAAGGTCCGGTCTATTTCAATTATGCATTTCAAAATGCTTTCCCATACATCCGTTCGATGGGAAATTTCCTTCCCGACGGCAATTATCCGTTTACCTTCAACCAAACAACCCGGCAGATCCCGAATCCATGGTTCGATCGCCGTTACGATTATTTGTACGACTGGATGAACAAGATCAGGATGCCAGATGGGTCCTTTCCTGCCATTCATGACAGCCCCGCGGGGTATGGAACAACCATCACCGCTCTTTCCGGAAAACCAAATTTCAACATTCCAAATCCCACATTTACCCCCGACGATCCCTTCATCCGTACGCAATACATCGCGGCAAATGTGGCACATGGAACAAGAACCGACAGCTTGTTCCAGCCATTGCCTGAAGCTGGCAGTCTGGTTTTCCGTTCATCCTGGGACCCCGATGCCACTTATATGCATCTCATTGCAAAACATGGCATTGCACTTGCAGGAGCCAAGTCGCATCATCAGGGCGATGCAGGGAGTTTTTCGCTGTTTGCCCACGGGCAGTTGCTTGCCCTTGATCCAGGGTATCCCGGTGCCTCGCAAAGCGACGCGGTGAATAAACCTACCGATCATAATCTCATACTGGTTAATGGCAATGGCCCGAATCCACCGAATGGTGAATTTGTAAATACGGCCACCAACACGGCTGACATTTTAAACTATTTTGATTCACCCTCGCTCGATTACGGGGAGGTTCAGACCGCTTACTATGGCGCAAACATTACGCGAAAAATGCTGTTTATTCACAAAAAATATTTCATTTCCGGCGATTTCATCACCTCTTCGGCATTGAACAACTACACCTTCCAGCTCCACGGAAACGGATTGTCAGGCGCACTCCCCACAGATGCGACCGGCGCTTTTTACCCTGATTTCGTAAACAGCAACTGCATCTACCAGCGTGATTCCGTGCATCTGCTTGCGATGGTTCAAAATGATGGTTTGCCTGCAGATTTTACCATGGCAACCGATTCGATGGCGATCGGATCAGGGGTTTACCGACACTACACCAAAACATTGGTCACTAAAAATGGTGAAAGCAACATGCTGTTTCTGACCACCCTTTACCCCTGGGTAGGTTCGCAACCAATGGCAAGCCCTATCGGAGAAGGGAATACGTTCGTGGCAACCCGGATAAGTGACGGAATTCAATCTGATTATCTTTTTGCTCAGCGCGACAACAATCTGATCACCCTCCATCCAAATACCACAGGACTCGCTGAAACCCTCCAGGGAAACGGGAACCTCAACCTCTATTCAACCCATTCAGACGGTTCATTTTCCAACGCATTCCTGCAAAACGGCGATTTACTAAGTTATGGTTCGCAGTCCATCATCCGTTGTTCCGGCAAAATGGATGTGGCCTACGAAAAAATAACCGGAGGAATTTACACCGGTTACGTTTCGGCTGCCGGATCTGTGGCTCTATTTGCAGATTATCCGCTGAGGGTTTTGGCCGGTTCTGTATCATCGATAACCTATGACGATGCAAAGAACCTCTGCCTGATATCCTTCACGGGAATGTGCCACTTCAGGCTCGAACCATCCGACGGGTTGAGGGATGAGCCCTCCCTTTCTGCTTTGCAACTGGAAGTTTTCCCAAACCCGGCGCCAGATGGACGGTTTACGATCACTCTGGATGCCCGTGCAGGATGTCAGGCATCCTTCACCGTCACTGACAATACCGGAAGGATCCTCATTACCCGGAATCTCCAATTGCAATCCGGAAAAACGAATTCCCAATATGATCTCTCAGGATTTCCGGCTGGGGTTGATTGGTTGAAGTGTACATCAGGGTTGGGAATTATAAGGGTTGGGTTGGTGAAATAGATCAAAAAGGACCTCACCCCCGGTCCACTTAAATGACCTCACCCCCGGCCCCTCTCCTTTTAAAGCCTCACCCCCGGCCCCTCTACCACGGGAGAGGGGAGCGCTTTTCATTGGCATTTTAGGAATTGTGGGATATGTTGTATTCTGGTAAAAAAAGGAGGGGAGCAGGTAAACCACGTCTGCCCCCTCTCCTCACCGACCCACCCGCACTTAACCAACCTCACCTGAAAACAAAACATGTTGAATGAATTAGAAAGTTTTTTAATTATTCTTCAAGCATCAGTGATTTGATGGTTGTTTCATCGACCAGGGTCAACAAATTGGTAACCAGATTTTCATGGGTTCCGAAATACAATATTACTTTCTGCTTTTCGACCATCGTGACCCCTGTACTCATCGTGGCACGGAAGGATGAGAATTTATAATTTGCCGGATGTTCGGTAGCGCCGTGCCGCCAGGGATTTTGGTTCACATACCGGATCATATCCAGGAAATAGGGTGTGGACCGTATTTCCTTGCGTTTCAGTTTAAATTTGAAGACCTTCCCCTCTTTCTCGTTGTGTTTGTTATATCCTTTGGAGTAGGAATTGAAAAGCATGGCAAAAGGTCGGTACAGGCTTCCAACGGCATCATCGTGGATGCGGATCAGAAAATGAAGATGGTCGCTTAACAAACAGTAAGCATATGTTTCCGCGATGGGACAAATATGCGCGTGGTAAAGTTTCAGGAAGAAACGATATGCTTCTTCGTTTTCGAACAGCGGATCGCCGTTTTTTGCCCGGTTATATAAGTGGTAGTATTTCCCCGGTTCGAACAATGATGTTTTCATAATCTATTTTTAAGCTTAATCGGAAAAAAGGCAAAAGGTGGTGGAATTGTTAATAACTTTTGCCGGAAAAATTAGTTAATAACGGTATTATGCTGATTATGTGCGGTTTAAAAATATTAATAAAATGAGTTTACTTTATCATTTGTTCTTGTTCTGAAAGAAATTGATGGATTTTTTTGTTTTTCTGTATATTTGTAAAAATATGAATCAGATGCACACAGTAAAATTGAGAGTTAGTGACAGTGTTTACGACAAGTTTATAGGGCTTCTACGTAAATTCAACAAAGATGAAGTTGAAATCATTCCTGACAGTTCAGATTTCACGAAAAATCAAAGATATCTTGCCGGGGAATTGAACGAAATATTAATTGGAGAAGCAAATTTTATAGAAATGGATGAGGCTGAGCAACGGCTTGAAAACATCTTAATGAAACATGAGAATAGTATTTAAAGACACCTTCCTCATACGACTAGAAAATCAAATCGAATATATTTCACTTGATAGCATATCACGAGCCAGAAAATTCAAATCGGATTTATTGATCCGAATCAAAGAAGTTCCATCAAATCCATACAGATACAGGAAATCAATTTACTTTGAAGAAGAAACCATCAGGGATTTGATTTTTAAGGTTATACCATTGTTTTCCGGATAACAAGCGAAACCATAGAAGTTTTTGGGTTCGTGAAATATCAAAAGGAACCAACAGATTAAACTTTATTAAAAACAAGTTCCAATTGTTTTTAATTTCATTCACAAGAACAGCATGAAATTATTGTACTCTTTTTCTTTTCATAAAAGCGCTAACCGAACTCTGAACAACAGAGTCACTTGGGGAAGCAATATTTGCTTCCTGGAATTTACGCTCCTCGATTCGCCCTTTGCCACACCGCTTTGAACCCCAGGTTGACAATCCGGGTCATGGCTTCCATGTTTGCTTTTCGATAAATGTCGGTTTTTTCATGATAATCGGGATGAAAACCGGTGAAGAAGCAGCAAAACGGGATGCCCTTCTCTGCAAACGGAGTATAATCACTGCCGCCATAATCGCTTACTTTCTTAACCTTGAAAAGAATTTTGAGATTCAGGCTATCCGCAGTGTTCGCCTGCGCAATGGGCTGCTGCATGCCGTTAAAACCTTTGGGCATAGAAACACTTAGAAAATGCAGACTATCTCTGGAATTGTACCGGCTAATCATGTCGAAATTGAAACAGAAATCAATCTTCCCGTTGTTCCACTTGTCAACAAAATAGGTGGAACCAAAAAGCCCTTCCTCTTCTCCGGTCCAAAGGGCAAAGATGATCGTACGTTTTGGTTTAATCTTCATCTCCTTGCATGCGCGGGCGATCGCCATCACCGCCACAGCGCCGGAAGCATTGTCGTCGCAGCCGAAATAAATATCATCCCCTGTTTTTCCAATATGGTCATAATGCGCGCCCACAACCACGAACTCATTGGGTATTTCACCCGGGATGCAGCCAATGATGTTGCTTGACTTGATCAATTCGGACTTCTTGGTGATTTGCAAATCCACAGATTTATCCTTCAGCATTCTTGATGAGGGTTTGCAATCACTGGCAGTCTTGTTGTCAAACTTCACAAGGTCCACACCGGTGCCTTGGAGTAGTTCATGTCCTATTCTTTGGCTGATTGTCAGAATCGGTGTCTCGCGGGCAAGAGAATCGGTGGCTAATTCAAAATAGGGTTCCTGCGTCTCGGTTTTTTTTTCCCCGTAAGTATAGTTATGATAATCGCCGCCGGTCGGATTAGCCCATTCTTCTGTGGTATAGAGGAACAACACTGCTGCGGCGCCCTTTTTTTTGGCTGCCTCAAATTTGTCCCATCTCGAGTAATCATCAATCTTGTTTTCCTGCATTTTACGATAGGCCATTGAGGTGGTATCCCGATAACCGGGATATCCCATGCTGACCAACGCTACTTTCCCGTCAACATCAATCCCGGCAAAATCATCGTAACCCTTGTCGGGCATGGAGATACCATACCCGGCAAACACCACGGGCGCATGGATGCTGACATTCCGGGAGGTGTAGGCATAGTATCGGCCAAAATCGTTGCCGGAACTGAATTCTGTCCGTTTTTCGTCTGTCGGCGTGCGGGTGACTACGATCAGTGGTTCCTCCTTCGGAACAGTAAACCTGAACAAGGGTACCTCCTGATAAAAGCTGGTATTTTCACTATTGTCGTATCTGGGATCGAATTTCGACGGCATCTTCCATCTTACCGGCTCCAGTCCAATTTCATGGAAATATAATTCAAGATAATCGGCAGCCATCTCATTTCCACGCTCTCCGGTTTTACGACCTTCGAACCAGGCAGACGAAAGGAACCTCAACTCTGCGCTGATTAAATTTTCTTTGATCAATCCGGATGGATAGGAAGGAATTCCCTGAGAGGAAGCGTTTTCACAAAACAGATGCAGGAGAACGATGCCAAAAACAAATTTCAAGGGCAATGGATTATACATTTTCAAAGTTTTTATTGGTTTAATTTCAGTGATTACCGGCGTCTGATCAAGAGTTTGTCTGATACCACCACCCTATTTCCCTCAGATATCCTCATTTGGTAAATTCCATCCGGAACATCCGGCAACCTTAAAACTATATCTGCACCGCAGACATGTTCTCGACTGTAAACTATTTGTCCGAGTGCATTATAAATAATCAATGTCGCATTGAAGATGTTCTTGGTTA
>JBAXFM010000062.1:0-20994 GCA_037139855.1 Bacteroidota bacterium | reverse complement strand
GCTTCCCTATTGCTTCCCTATTGCTTCCCTATTGCTTCCCTATTACTTCCCTATTGCTTCCCTATTACTTCCCTATTGCTTCCCTATTGCTTCCCTATTACTTCCTTATTACTTCTATATTTCTTGTTTGTTGCTATTTAATGTCATTCGTCATTAGTCATTCGTCATTTATTGTCGTTATCCCGGCAGCGTAAAAATAAAGCTGCTCCCCTTGTCCGGTTCACTTTCCACATGGATGGAACCGCCATGTTTTTCGACGAATTCCTGGCAAAGGATCAACCCGAGACCTGAACCGCGCTCCTTGTCGGTGCCTTTGCGGGAATAGCGGTTATCGAGAAGGAATATCCTGGAAATGTTCTCCGGCGCAATGCCGATGCCGGTATCCCGCACTGTTACCTCAACCTGGTGATCGTGTTCCAGCGCCGAAACAGTTACCGCTCCCTGTTGAGGCGTGAACTTGATGGCATTGGTGAGGAGGTTGCGTAACACGGTGTCGATCATCCGAACGTCGCCGGTCACCTGTACAGGGCCCGTACTGTTGTATGTTACTTCAATGCTCTTTTTCTCTGCCTGGCTTTTAACGATGGCAATGTTTTCGTTGATTTGATCGGATAAATCGAAAGAAACAGGCAGAAAATCAATTGCGCCGGTTTGCGACCGGGCCCAGATCAGCAGATTCTGAAGCAGGTCGAATGTGTGTTTCGCCGTGTCGCGGATATCGGTCACCGATTTTCGGATCTTTGCCGGCTCCGCCTTGTCGAAGTTCATCAGCAGCAAGTCCGAAAGTCCCAGGATGGTGTTGAACGGGTTCCGCAGATCGTGGGCAATAATGGAGAAGAATTTATCCCGGGTCGCATTCAACGCCGACAAAGCCTGGTTCAAGGCGCTCAGTTCTTCGTTCTTATGAATGATCAGCGTGTTCTGTTCTTCGATCTGCAGCGTGCGCTCATGCACTTTTTGCTCGAGATGATCGCGTTCGCGAACAAGGTTCCGCTCGCGCATCCTGATATAAATCATGATCGCCCCGGCCAGAATGATGAGGTAGGAGGTCCACGCCCAGGCGCTGCGCCACCAGGGAGGATTGATGATGATCCGCAGACCTGGCCCCGAATCATTCCAAACGCCATCGTTGTTCGAACCTTTCACCTTAAAGGTATATTCGCCCGGAGGAAGGTTGGAGAACGGTACAAACCTCCTGTTGCCTGTTTCGATCCAGTCGCCCGAAACCCCTTCGAGCATGTAAGCGTAACGGTTTTTTTCGGGATTGGTGAATTCCAGCGCCGCAAATTCAATGGTAAAGGTATGGTCGTTGTAGTTCAATACCATTTCTTCGGCGTTTTCCACATCCAGATACTCCTTTTTATCAGCCTGGGTGGTTTTATAAAAGGAGGTGAACACGATTTGGGGGATGAAAGGATTGTCGTGGATCGAATCGGGGTAGAATGAGTTAAACCCGTTCATTCCGCCAAAGAACATCTCGCCGTCGCTGCTTTTACAGCAGGCCCGCAAGTTGAATTCCATGCTCTGCAAACCCTCTTCCACCGTGTAAGTTCTGAACCGGCCAGTGGTGGTGTCGAGCCTGCACAGGCCGCCACCGGTGGCAAACCACAAATTTCGCTGCTGATCTTCAAGGATTTCAAAAATCCGGTTGTTGGGCAACCCGGTTTCCTGAGCATAGTAGGTGAATATCGAATTGTGCTTCACAAATTTGTTGGCATAGGATCCGGTGCCGATCCAGATATCGCCCCGGTGATCTTCGCAAAGGCTGATCACAAAGTTGTCGCACAACGAGTTGGGAGTGTCGTTCTTATGGAAGCGCTTCATTTTTCCGGTGCGCGGATCAAAAACATCCAGCCCGTTGAGGGTCGCAATCCAGATCATTCCGTCGCGGTCTTCGAGGAGCGAATAGATCAGATTCCCGCTGATGCGGTGGTCGCCGGTGGCCTCTGATTTGAAAACCTCTGTGGCTCCGGAGGTGAGGTTCACCCGGTACAACCCGTTCTGGGTTCCGATCCAATGGCTGTTATCCCGGCTGCGGATGATGGAATAAATTCTTACTCCCCGGAGGTCGGGAAGGTTGTTGTTTTTGAAGAACTCCCTGAACGGGAGGAAACGGTTGTTCAACCGGTCGTACACGCTGATGCCATCACGGGTTCCGATCCAGATGTTGTTCCACAAATCGGCATAAATCACATGTACGAAATCGTTGGTGATGTGCTGTTTGTCCGAGAGCCGCGTCGAAAAATGATCAACCTGTCCGGTTTTCCGGTTGATCCTGTTGAGCCCCTGCCCCCAGTTTCCCACCCAGATAAATCCTTTGTCATCCTTGTAAATGGAGGCGATTACGTTGCCCAGCAGATTGGTCGAAAACGGGGTGCCATCTCTTCGGTAGAGGTGAAATTTTCTTGGTTTCAGGTCGGTTTTGCTGAGTCCCTGGAGCGTTCCGATCCACAGGTTGTTTGATTTGTCAACCGTGAGCGCCAAAATGATGTTGTGCCCCAGCCCGTGATTTTCGCTGGTGAAATGTTCCATGAGCAGGCTGCCGTTGTCCGACCGGGTGGCACGGTTCAGGCCGCCGCCTTCGGTGCCGATCCACATAAACCCGAAGGGATCGCCGGTGATGGCACGGATAAAGTTGTTGCTCAGCGATTGAGGATTGCTGGCTTCGTTGTAATACTTTATAAACGATCGGGTTTTCTTGTCATACCTGTTCAGTCCGGAGGTGGTTCCGATCCAGATAAAACCCTCACGGTCCGCATACAGGGCGGTGATGTTGTTGTCGCTGATGGAGGCAGGATTATCCGACTGATGGATGAAGTAACTGAATTGTGCCGTTCGGGGATCAAAACAGGCCAGTCCCCTGGTTGAACTAATCCATATCAAACCCTCCTTATCCTCAAGCAGCGGGATACGGTTGTCCTTTACTGAACCATCGTACGGCAACCGGCTGGTGTAATGCCTGAAGGTATTGTTGGCCGGGTTATACACGGTGAGCACGGGCGGAGTGTTGATGAGGATGGAGCCATTCTGCGCCACACGGGCATCATAGGCGTAATCGGTTACCTCGTTGATATAACCGGTGGTATATTTGATGCGTTTGAACCGCTTTTCCTTTCGCAGATATTGGTTCAGTCCGCCTTTGGTCCCCACCCACAGATTCCCGTCACGGTCTTCATCAATGGAATAGACCCAACTGTTGGAAAGGGAAGAGGAATCAGCCGGATTGTAGGAAAAGATCACGAAATTGTATCCATCGAAACGGTTCAGTCCGTTTTGAGTGCCAACCCAGATGTATCCCCTTGAATCCTGGAACACACAATTGACCACGCTTTGCGAAAGTCCTTTCTCGATGGGGTAGTTGGTAAAGAAAAATTGCTGTGACAGAGCCGTCAGGCTTGAAAGGAATATGAAAATAAGGAAGATGGGCAGCCGTTTCATACAAACGTTCGGGGTTTGAACGATTCAAAGGGTAAAATTAGTGGTTTTTCCCGACTTTTTGTATTTTAGCACAAAGTTTAATAACAACCACGCATGGAACTACCTCAACTGCCCGTTAAAGTATCAGTTTTCAATAGCCGGAAATTCAAATTCTGGTCATTTTTGTCGATGTTCCTGCTGGTGTTTGTTCATGGTTATAATCTGCATGAACGCTACATGCAGCCCTGGACCATGCCCGGCGAACCATTCAGCTTCACAACCTTTATTGAATATTTTTTAGCCAACGGCATATTCCGGTTTCGCATCCCCATGTTGTTTATCATCTCGGGCTTTCTGTTTGCCCTGCACGACAGCAGGCCTTATGGTCAGCGGACCAAAAAGCGATTGCGCACTTTGCTGCTTCCTTACCTGATCTGGAGCGCTCTGGGCTTTGCGTTTACGTATTGCCTCGAGCTTTTTCCCTACACCAGGGAGATCGTTTCTGCTTCCAACATTGTCAGGATCGACGATACGCGAGCATTGCTGCACGATTACCGCTGGTATGAGATGCTCGGCAGGTGGATCCTCATACCAGTGCCATACCAGTTGTGGTTTATCCGCGTTTTATTGATGTATAATATCGCCTATCCGGCCATCCGTTGGTGTGTGACGCACCGAATTGCCAAATGGATATTTTTCAGTGTTGCCATCCTGATGTGGCTGGGAACCATGGGATTTGTGCTGTTTGAGGGCGAAGGACTGGTGTTTTTCTCACTGGGAGTTTGGATCCAAAAGAGAAATTTCAACATTGATATTCCAAAGCGATGGCTAAACCCCTTGGGATGGGGAGCCGCCTTTATCCTGCTGGCTGCCATTAAAACGCTCCTGGCATTCTTTGGCCAGCCTTTTTTGGGAAATGCAATTTTCCCGGTTCTGATC
Organism: Bacteroidota bacterium; assembly: GCA_037139855.1. Classification (GTDB taxonomy): domain Bacteria; phylum Bacteroidota; class Bacteroidia; order Bacteroidales; family FEN-979; genus CAIVAT01. The sequence continues at coordinate 16,638 of JBAXFM010000062.1, read as the reverse complement.
ATATTGCACAAGCTGGTTATCCTGAGTGGATTGATTGCTGCCTGGTATGGCTGTGACAAACTGGTGGCCTGGTGTATGGAACGCAAGTGGTTTGTGTGGCTCACCGCATTTTCTTTTATGATCTATGCCATCCATGCACCCCTGGTGGCCTATGCTATCGAAGCATTGTTTGCGGTAGTAAACCAGGTGCCGTACTACCGGCTGCTGAGTTTTATTTGCCTTCCGGTGGTCATCATTGCATTTGCCGTTGGCGTTGGCGCTTTGTTGAGAAAAGTGTGGCCGGGGTTGTATGGAGTGCTAACGGGTGGGAGAGGGTTGTAGTATAAAAATTTGTTTTTGTTGCCTAAATTGGTAACTTTGCAAGAAAAAAACGCCTACATTGAAGATTATTGATTCAGTGAAGATTGATTTATACTCACGAGAGCATCCTCCCCCTCATTTTCATGCCATTTATGCTGATTATGAAGTACTTATTACAATACAGAATTTTGAAATTTATGCGGGCAGACTTCCAAAGCCTCAGTTAAACAAAGTGATTATTTGGGCTAAAGACAACAAGGAAATGCTTATGGATAACTTTAAACGATTAAATCCAAGATTATGAGAAAAAGCATAAAAGTACCCAGAATTCTGAAAATTGAGAAAATAGATGGATTTAAAATTTATGTAATTTTTAACAACGGAGAAATTAGGTTGTTGAATTTTGCAAATATTTTCGAAGGGTGGAACATTCAAGAGTCAGATATTGAAAGTAAATTGAAGGATGCATCTGAGGTGAAAAAGGTAAAGTTGCGTAACCAAACACTTTCCTGGGATAATTTATCTACCAAATTGATAGATGAAAAAGGGCAGGAAAAAGAATATCCTTACGAGATTGGTCCTGATGTTTTGTATAGATTAAGTCAGGAATCAGATCTTCAAGTTCCGGGATATGGCGAGATTGTTCGACGGGCAAGGATAAAAGCCGGAATGACTCAGGATGAGTTGGCTCACAGAGCTGGCACTACCCGATTTTATATATCAAGGTTTGAAAATAATAAATCTGACATTGAACTGTCGACTTTTAAGAGAATTATTGAAACGGGGCTTGGGAAACGATTAACTTTGGTAATAAAATAGCAGTGCTTAGGGTAACCATCGAAATATTACAGAGGCAATGGTTTTCAGGGGGTGAGCAAGTCTGTCAGTTTGAAAAATTTGATTACCTTTGTCCTCATGAAATCACGATGGTGCCTTCAGGTTGTGTTATTTTTTCTGGCGATTGCCATCAGTGGCTTTGACCGGCATCTTTCAAATTATTTTCAGGGAGAGGTGAAGGCGATGGTTCAGTCGGATGCTCTTCCTGCACACCATGATCTGCCGGTAAAAACATGCGATCACCATGAGGATATCACTTTAAAAACCTGTATTTGCGCTGTTCCAGTCCCTGTTGAGATTTCAAATTTTGATTACCTGATTTTCTGCCATTCCATTCCCCGCATTTCGCCGCATACAGTGTGGCAACCTCCTGAAAATATCCTCTGACCCTGTTTGGCATTCATAACTGAATGGGCACCAGGTCGCCATGGAATGAAGTTTCACAAAGCATTATTTTTCAACGCGCTGTTCTTTGTGAACCTTTGAGACCTGGTGTCATAGTGGCAAAACACCAAAGGACAATATATACATTTCAAATTCAGTGCATTATCAACATTTAATTTCAATGAAAACATACATCTGGACACTTCCGACACGACTGTTTCACTGGCTGCTTGCCATTTCATTTGCAGTGGCCTACCTGCTCGGAGGCGAAGAAAATTATCTGAGTTTACATGCAGCGATGGGTTCCTTTATCGGCTCCCTGATCCTGTTTCGCATTATCCAGGGGATTGCAGGCCCCAGGTATGCCCGGTTTCGCGATTTCCCGGTTTCACCTGCATCTCTGAAGTTGTTTATCACCAGCATGAAACAAAGCAAAGCATCCCATCCGGGCCATAACCCGCTTGCTTCGGTGATTATGATCTGCATCATGTTTACTGCCATCATTTCTGCGGTATCCGGCATGCTGATTTTTGCCACCGGCGAAACAGGAATTTTCGGAATCAGGATAAATCCGGGATTTAATGCAGATGTTGTTGGTGAAGTTCACGAAGTGGTGGTCAATATTTTCCTCATCCTTGTTGGAGTTCACCTTACCGGAATATTGGCAGATACTCTTTTTCATCGGGCAAATGGCACAATCTTTTCCATTTTCACCGGATATAAAAATATTCAGGCCCAGGAAGCACGCCTTTCATCCGGCCAAAAAATATTTTCTGTGTTTTGGTTTATCATACCTGCGGCAATTTTCTTTTATGTTCTTATGTATCAGCCGGTGCCAGCCGGAGAGAATGAAAATACTGAGCAAGTGAAGGACAACGATAACGACGAAGATTAGATATGAAAAACAGAATGGAAATAGAGAAAAAGCGGGTTGCAGGCGTTTCTGTGATCGCCGCTTTTTTCCTCACCGGTTTTAAACTGGTGATCGGATTGCTTACCGGAAGTCTGGGCTTGCTCTCAGAGGCCTTGCATTCAGGACTTGACCTGGTTGCAGCAGTAATTACTTGGTTTTCGGTTAGGATTTCCGATACGCCACCCGATAAAAACCACCATTACGGCCATGGTAAGATCGAGAATTTCTCGGCGTTGATCGAAACATTTTTACTGCTGATCACCTGTGCCTGGATTATTTATGAGGCGGTTCACCGGCTGATGAGTGGGAACACCATGATTGAGGTGAACGTGTTCAGCTATTTCGTGGTATTGACATCCATCGCAATCGATATTGCCCGTTCGAGGGCGCTTTACCGCGTGGCACGCAAATACAACAGTCAGGCGCTGGAGGCCGATGCCCTTCATTTCTCTACAGATATCTGGAGTTCTGCCGTGGTTTTACTCGGTTTGATCCTGGCTCAGTTTGGCTGGTTTTTTGCCGATTCAGTTGCCGCGCTTGCGGTCGCTTTCATTGTACTGGGTGTTTCATGGAAGCTTGGCAAACGCGCTACGGATGTCCTCCTTGATCGCACTCCTGCGCCGCTGGTCGCCAAACTGGAATTGTTGCTTAGCCAGGCGCAGGGAATACTCCGGTACCATGACTTGCGGGTTCGAACCTCCGGCGCCGAAATTTTTATAGAAGTGACCATTCATGTGCAACCGGGGCTGACGCTGGAGGAGGCACATGAAATATCACAACAACTCGAAAAACATATCATCCATGCTCTTCCCCGGTCATATGTGCATGTACATATCGAACCGGATGAACATATGCCGGAAATTGTTGGAGAAAACAATGTAATCGAATGACAAAAGACAAATGACGAATGACGAATTACGAAGGACTGCATTGATTGGTAATTTTTTAGCTATTTCATTATTTGTCATTCGTCATTTGTCATTCGTAATTTTTTATTGCAAAACCCATAATTCATAACAAACCCCCATGAACTGTCCAAAATGCAACATCACCCTACTCATGACCGACCGTCAGGGAGTAGAAATTGATTATTGTCCGCAATGCCGGGGAATCTGGCTTGATCGCGGCGAACTTGAAAAAATCATCGACCGGTCAACCGGGATCAATCCTTCCATGGATCAGGCCCATGGATTTTCTCCGATGGGATTTGGTGATCAACATCATAACAAACATGATGACCATGATGATCACGATGATCATAACCGCTATGGCGGCGCCTATGGTCAGCGGAGAAAAAAAGGTTTTCTCGGAGAGCTTTTCGATTTCTGAAAACTATTCCAGGGATATTTTATCTCCTTTCATCCGGATACTTATCTTTGTGCCGTAATCTAAACATCGGCACATGGAAAAAGTATTTTTGTTTTTGATTGTTTCTGCAATCAGCTTCTCTGTGTCTGCGCAGCAGACTAATAATGCAGCTGATATTAACCTGATTAAAAAAACCATCCAGACGGCTTATGTTGAGGGCCTGCAGAATGAAGGAGACACCGTGAAAATCAACAGCGGTTTTCATCCCGGGTTTGAATTGCTCATACCGGGAAAAGACGGGGATTTGAAAAAATTCACCCTCCCCGAATGGAAAGAAAAGATCAAAGCCGACCTGGCATCAGGAAAATTGCCACGCAAAGGGATGGACAGAATCTCCATCCGGTTCATCAACGTTGATGTTACCGGCGATGCCGCCATGGCAAAATTTGAATTTTATGTAGGCTTGAAACTCACTTTTGTCGACTATCAGTTCCTTTACAAATTCGGCGATCACTGGAAAATTGTGAGTAAGATTTTTTATAAATTTAATTGATTGGTTCATGGTTTACGAAATTATAATATCTCTGATCACCCTGGTGGGATTGGAAATCGTTCTGGGAATCGATAATGTCATTTTTATTTCGATCCTGTCAGGCAAATTACCCCTGAGTCAGCAGAAGAAGGCCCGCCGGTACGGTTTGATTCTGGCCATGGTGCTGCGGCTCGGGTTGTTGTCGGTCGTTTCACTGATCATGCAACTGAAACACGATCTTTTCTCTGTTTTCGGACAGGGAATTTCCGGTAAAGACCTCATTCTTATCCTTGGCGGACTATTTTTAATGTACAAGAGTACGGTTGAAATATATCATAAAATGGAGGGTGTTGAGGGGGATCAGACCAGCAAATTCAAAGTTACCGGTTTTACGCAGGTTATCATTCAAATACTGATCATGGATATGGTATTTTCCATCGATTCTATCATCACAGCTGTAGGGATGGTAAAGGTTCTGTGGGTGATGTATGCGGCCATCATCATTTCAGTGGGGATCATGTTGTTCGCAGCTGAACCCATCAGCAAATTCGTCAATGACCACCCGGCGTTTAAAATGCTGGCGCTCTCATTTTTACTGCTCATCGGATTTGCGTTGGTTGGTGAGGGCTTTGGTATCCTGATTCCCAAGGGATACATCTATTTTGCCATGGCGTTCTCATTCCTGGTCGATATTCTCCAGATGCGGATGAACAAAAAACCCCCGATGCCTGTCCCAACAAGAGAACATTATAAGAAGGAGGAAACAAAGCTGGATAAAGGGATTCTGTGATGCAACGGTTAATATGAGATTTTTCGGATAAGAACTAATTTTATGTGCATGCAAAAAGTCAAAATGTACCAGGTCGATGCCTTTACCGGCGAGTTGTTTAAAGGCAATCCTGCAGCAGTATGCCTGCTTGATCATTGGCTGGATGATATCATCATGCAATCAATTGCCGCAGAAAACAACCTCGCTGAAACGGCCTTTGTCTTGCGAAATGGAGATGGGTTCGCCATCAGATGGTTCACCCCAACCGTTGAAGTGGATCTTTGCGGACATGCCACCCTGGCCTCCGCCCATGTAATTTTTAATTGTACCGGTTTTGAGGCTGATGAAATCGTATTTCATTCGCCCAGAAGCGGGGAATTGAAAGTTAAGAAGGTTTGGGAGAAGTTATTCCTCGATTTCCCGGCAGATGTTTTTTCCCGTTGCGAAAACCTGCCTGAAATCACAAAAGGGATAGGTTTGACGCCGTTGGAGGTTTACAGGGGTAAAACAGATTTCATGGCCGTTGTAGGCTCAGAAGATGAAGTGAAAGCCATTCAGCCTGACTTTGCAACCATCGCGAAACTTGATGCAAGGGGATTGATTGTTACGGCGCCTGGCAACACGGTTGATTTTGTCTCCCGGTTCTTTGGTCCGCAATCGGGGGTAAACGAAGACCCTGTAACCGGATCGGCGCACACAACGCTCATACCTTATTGGGCGGCAAGACTTGGTAAGCCTGAGTTGCACGCCCGGCAAATCTCGGCCCGGGTTGGGTCGCTTGATTGCCGGTACCAGCCTCCGCGGGTCATTATCGGTGGTGAAGCAAAGTTGTACTTAACCGGGGAGATTTATCTGTAGAATTCCTGTTATTACGTTAACTTTGAAGTTCTCTGAATTTGTCATATGTCAAAGGTATAAAGGATGAATAAAGGAGCTGCAATCAAGCTTTTTGAAGCCAAACAAGTTCATTCAGTTTGGAATGACGAAGAAGAAAAATGGTATTTTTCCATTGTCGATGTGATCGAAATCCTCACAGGGACCGATCGTCCATGCAAGTATTGGAGCGATTTAAAAACAAAACTAAAAAAGGAGGGAAGTGAGTTGTCCGAAAATATCGGACAGTTGAAAATGAGATTTTCCGAACTCCCTGAATTTTCAACATGATTTCCCCGGAAATGATCATCCTCTGCCTTGCTGCACTGGCCGCCGGTTTTGTTGATGCTATCGTGGGCGGTGGCGGGTTGATTCAAACCCCGGCCGTGCTGATTACCCTGCCCGACCATTCGGTGGCAACCTTGCTGGGAACAACCAAAATACCCTCCTTATCCGGAACCGGTTCAGCGGCATTGCAATATGCCCGGAAGGTGAACCTTCAATGGAAGCTGCTGGGAGTTTTATGCGTGATTGCTTTACTGGCTGCTTATGCCGGGTCAAAAACCGTGTCAATCGTGAGTAACACCTTTATGAAGCCCATCATTTTCGGGGTTCTCATCGTTGTGGCTATTTATACGTATACAAAAAAGGATTTTGGAACATCAAACACGGTGAGGAAAACCCCGGCACAAGAGATAATATACGGTGGCCTTTTTGCGTTGCTGATTGGTTTCTATGATGGTTTTATCGGCCCGGGCGCAGGAAGTTTCATGGTGCTATTTTTTATCAGTGTTCTGGGGTTTGATTTTCTCAAGGCCAGCGCCCATGCCAAATTTGTGAACGTGGCCACCAATACCGGTTCTATTCTGTTCTTTGCCGGCAGCGGGCATATTCTCTACCATTACGCCATACCGATGGCTTTCTGTAATTTTTTTGGTTCCCTGATGGGCGCCAGACTGGCTATTTTAAAGGGCAACACTTTTATCCGCATTTTTTTCCTGCTGGTGGTAGCGGGAACGATCATCCGGTTTGGATATGATATCTTTTTCAGGTAAAGGTTCTCACCTGGTCGGTTTATCTGCCACCGCATTGTATTGCCTCACAATTGATAGAAGGTTCCCGGAATAAAACATCGCTTCGGGAATCTCCCGTACCACCTCCAGGTGGTCGCGCATCAAGGGGATCATGAAATCGTTGAACTTCTTCCGGCCATTCGGAACCCTCAGTGGTTTTCCGGTACTTGCTTTTCTCAGGTAGAAGGCCCCGATGGAATATCGGTCACCTTTACAATCGTTGTTTAATGTGCCGGTCCCGGGGGAGTCTATTGTTCCGCTGGCGGCCGCCCCGATTAAACCGCCAATCAGACCCCCGAACATCAATCCTGCTGTCACTGCATCAGTTTGGTTTTCAGTCACTACTGTCCCAAACAAATCGATGGTTCCCTTTAGCAGTTGTGCCAGGAAAATCCTGGTTGAGTCGCCGGGGATTTCATAGGTGATGAACTCCATGTTGCAACGCATAAATCCTTTCAGGTCAGCAGGATTAAATGTTTTCTCATAACCCCGGCTGTCTTTTAAAACAACCTCATCCTCTGCTACATTCGAAATCAATCCCCCGATGGTATCGTTGTAGATGGTAATCACATAGCCCTCCCTGAAAACAGGCGTCTGAGCGGAAAGGCCGGAGGTGAGAATACAACAGATCAGGATTTGAACAATGGTAAAAGTATAAGGCAACTTGTGCATCCGGCTATTTATTTTGCTGATCAATGATCTGAAGTTTAAAGTGAAGGGTCGTTTTTTCGGAATGGAAGGAAACAATATACAAACCGGGAGCCAGACTCCTCAGATCTAGTTGTTCCGTGGTCTTTCCTTTTTCAAATCGCCGGATTTGTCCCGCAAAGCTAATATTTCCCATCATGTCTGCTACCATCACCTTCGCTGTGCAGGCTTCAGCCAGGTCAACATGCAGGGTGGCAAATCCTTGTGCCGGGTTCGGAGCGACATTTATCTTGGAGGCTGGCAGTGGCGATATTTTGGATAAACCTGCCAGTACATTGTCCTGGTACCAAAGTCCGTTCTGTAACGGGGAAGCAAATGTGCGCATCTGGTTCACCTCAGCCAGGTTGATATACGGCCAGGCTGGTACCGGCAAATTTTCACGGATATCGGTCCATGTAAGGCCATCATCGTAGGTGACCGCAAGACATGTCCCGAATTGTGTGGGTCCAAGTTTAGTCCCTCCCACAATAATGGCCGGCGCTTTAACCGCAAGGCAGTAACCCCGGAAATCGGGATCGTTGATTGGCAATGAAATCCACGAGGATCCTCCATCTCCTGACTTATACAACTGCTTGAAAACAAGTGCGTATAAATTATTCTGGTCTGCTTCGATCAGAGGAAAATAGGTTGACGGTAATCCTGAAACGGAATCAAACGAAAGTCCGTTGTTGGTTGACCTGAAAACATAATAATGATAATCAGAAGTATAAAGACTCTTGATGACCAGTAAAACCGTGTCTTGTTCCACAAGGTCAAGGGCAAGAAGCCCGGCTGTTCCCAGTGATAATAATTTTGTCCACGTATAGTTGTTATGGGTGGAACGAAATAATCCCATATCCGTACCAAGAAAGATGAAATCGTTATTCACCGCCAGACTGTTGAGATGAAGGTAAGGATATTGGGTGCTATATGGCAAACCGGAATTGTGCAGGTTCCAGGTGTTTCCATGGTCGTTTGAGATATAGAAACTATCAGCCGCAATCATGTAAAAAACCGAATCGGTCATGATCAGTTGCGTCGGGACCGCAATTCCGTTCAGATCATGTTTGACAAAGTGAGCGCCTTCATCAACGGAACGGTATAAATATTTTGCTGTCGTGACCCAAACTTCGTTGTTGTGGGTAAAGACTTTTCTGACCTCAGTCTGGTTCAATCCGTCATAAAAAGGCTGCCAGGCGTAATTGGTACCGGCAGTATAAGGACCAACATCCGTTGCGAGAAATAATTGGTTGTCGAAGTTACAGAATCCTTCAACATCCAGCGTCTCCAGGCTGTTATTTTCAGGGATCCACTGGTTTGATCCTGCATCAAGTCTGAAAAATCCCTGGTCTTTGGAATTGGCATACAATACTCCGTTGATGGCTTCAAGATGACGAAACATCACAGAATCTTTAACGAGTACCCAGTTCTCCTGGAGGTTGTTATACTTGTAAATCCCCGCTGATGTTGCGTCCCAGATGTCTCCGCCGAATTTACAAATGTCTCCTGTTACATGCCATGTTGTGGGTAACCCTGCGGTTGGGATCGAATCCCATGTGTTTCCAAGGTCCTGCGATTGGAATATCTGATAGGAATCATAATCTGAGTAGCAAAACAGGGTTCCCTCACTGGCTGAAACTATAGGGGTGTTTAATGGAGGAAGGTTGTTGTTGATCAGAAAAATCGTTGAACCGTTGTCGAAAGAGCGGTAAACCGACTGGTAAGATGCAAAGAAAAGCACGGTGTCAACGGCACACAGCGAATAGGTTGAACTCACTCCCCAGTACTGATGCATGCTTTGCCAGGTATTCCCGTGATCAAGAGACCGGAAACAGCTCCATTCTGTATAGGCAAACAGAGCATTGCCGCATCGCATGATATCCCAGAAAAAGGTGGTAGGCAGTTTTTGTTCCCATGCACCACCGGTCACCTTTCGGGCATAAATTCCATTATTGCCGGAACACACGAATAGGGTTGAATCCAGTGTAACAAGGCTTTGTGTATAAGCTCCGTCAATTCCTGAACAGGGAATCCATTGGGCATTCAGGATAGATGAGAGAAGTAGGCCGAACAGGACAATAGACCATCTTGGCAACCAGGTTTTCATATGTGTGCATTTGACAGGTAAAGATAATTAATAATGAGCTTACCCGCTATGGAACGATACCATTTTCTTTTGCCTTCACCATAATCCGTTCATAATCCGCCCTGCGTTTCAGCTTATCATAGGCGAAAAGCAAGGCTTTGTAGGCATCTGTGTAACCAGGATTGACAGTCAGTGTCTTTTCCCAGTTTTGAACACCCTCGTCATACCGTGAATGGTTATAGTACAGCAAACCGAGGTTGTAGTAAACATGGTCGTAGGAGGGGTTGATGCGAATCTCCTCCAGATAATATTTTTCAGCCTCTGCGGGCCGGTCGGTGCGCATGCAAACCAGCCCGGTGTTGCTGTTGGCCATGGGTTCAGTGGGATTGATCTGCAGCGCTTTCCTGAATAAGGGTTCGGCTTTTTCAAGATCGTTGTTCAGAAAATACATGGCGCCCAGGTTGTTGTAATTAAAGGCGTGGGTTGGTGAGGTATCCACTGCATTTTGCCAGAAGGTAAACTGATCTTTGTAATAGCGGGTGTGAAGAAATGTAAGCACTCCAAAAAGCAGGCAGATGCCTGCTACGATTGAGACAGGTACCATCCGTGAAAAATTGGCATTTTTCGTTGGGTTGCATGCCAGGATCAAAAGTAGAATTCCCACCAGGGAAAGATAACTCCGATGTTCCGAAAAATCGCGGATCTGGTCGTTAACAGAAATAAATGAGGGAACAAGGAAAGCCAGGAACCAGAGTATGGCAAAGAAATACAGGAACCACTGCTTCGGTTTGGTAATCCCCACCAGGAAAGCAAGCACCCCGATGGCGATAACTCCCAGGAGGATCGAAATTTTCATGTCGGCCAGGATCGGGAGCACTGACAAATTAAAAGGGAACAATGCTTTTCCAATGAAGGGCAATACTCCAGGAAGATTGTGAACGATAGACTTGATTTGAGCTGAAAATGGAACATTATTTTCGCCGCCGAGCGCATGGTAACGAATGACGGCCCAGATAACTGTGAAAATAAACCACCCTGCTCCTGCAATCGCATATTTTTTAAGCGGGGTCTTTAATATAAAAGCACTGTATACCACGATCAGAAATGGAAGCACAATAGCGTTTTCCTTGGTGAGCAAGGCCAGAATGTAAAAAAGCAGGTGTAAGAAGACAAACCGGTTACCTCCGTTTTTCAGGTATTTTAGCCAGAAAAGAAACGATCCCAGGATGAAGATTGCCAGCAACGTGTCATTCCGTCCCGGAACCCATGCCACAGCCTGGGTAACCATCGGATGGACCATAAAGATCAGTGAGAATAAAAAGGAGCGGGTACGGTCATATCCTGTTTCGGCCAGGAAAAGGAACAAAAGGAAGGTGGCCAGGATGTGGTAAATGATGTTAGAAAAATGAAATACAGAAAAGCTTCCCTTTCCGATCATCGCATCCGCCATAAAGGACAAGGTGAGGGTTGGCCGGTAATAAAAACCATGACCTGTGGCAGAATGAAAAACATCCTCGCTGAATGCTTTCGGCAGATAGGAGCCAGATTGTAATTTTTCCATGTTGCCGAGGATGAGCGTTTGGTCGTCGAGATAGGTGTAGCTATAATTGATGGCTTGTCCGAACAGCACGAATGCAAGCAAAGTGAACCATAACAATGGAAAAGCCTTGCTGAGCCATTTCGGGGATTCCAGTTTTCTGTCTTTCAATGTCGGTCGACGGACTGTTCCATTTGAACCGGATTCCTTGTTAACATTGGATTTTCTCATGCAGCAATTAGTTATCGCCGGGTGAATTTTTCGGCAAAGGGTATGCAAATGTATATGAAACAGGCTAAAAAAAAACTGGCACTTTAATTATTTTATTAGATTTGACATAAAATCGAATTGTATGAACCCAAGAGCCATTTTTTTTGCAGTGGGCTTCCTTTTTTGGTCAATGATTTTATTAGCCCAGGACCAGCAGCAGGAATTATTCTGGAATGCTGCCCGGTCAAATGATGTTAAATCACTTAAAGAATTTCTTGATAAAGGAATGGACGTGAACGTCAAAAACCATTACGGTGTCACAGCATTATCCCTCGCCTCAGATAAAGGGAACCTGGCAGCGGTGGAACTGCTTCTGGAACGTGGCGCCGATCCAAACCTGAAAGATTCTTTTTATGGGGAAACCCCGCTTGGATGGGCCATCTATAAAAAAAATACGGCCATCATCAGGAGCATGATCAACCATGGCGGAGATTTGAAAAACGAAGACCTTGTGTTAAGCGCTGCTGGTGAAGGGCTTACCGAAGTTGTGTCTCTGATGCTCAGCAAGGGAGCGCCAGGAGCAGAAAAAGTTGCCTATTCCACTATCGGCAGCAATGACACGACGATGTTCAGGATTGCGTTTGCCAATGTACAAAAGAATGATTCAGTATTAACTGAAATGCTGATGTTTGCCAAAGCCAATAAAAATGGAAAAATCATTGACCAGTTGATCGCTGTTGGGGCCAGAATGCCAGCAAAAACCGAATCACCCTCGATCGGACGATTCGATGCATCCCTGAAAGGGAACTATGAAAGCAAGGAGATGAACAAGGCCGAAATGGATACCATTGGAGGGCTTCTGACAGCGAGTTTTGACGGTTCTCCTTTCTATAAACTGAAGTTTGCCACCGACAGTTTATATGTCTTTACCGAGATTCCGGGTTTGTCAATTTCTGTGCAACGCATTGGCGGAAAAGTATCCGGCATTACACTTATCCAGCCGGAAAGAACGAACAGCTATGTCAGGGTAGTGGACCTGAAAATCACAAATTCCGAAAAATCTGTGGTGACTGATATTTATACCCATGTTGAAAAACCAGAAAATTGGCCCTCTTTCAGGGGAACCATGGCAACAGGTGTGGCCGACGGACAGCATCCTCCGCTTACCTGGGATGCGAAAAGCGGTAAGAACCTGGTTTGGAAAACATATATTCCCGGTCTGGCCCATGCATCGCCGGTTGTTTGGGAGAACAATGTTTTCCTCATCACGGCTTGCAGCAGCGATACAGCTTCCGAATACCGTGTCGGATTGTTTGGTGATGTGGAACCGGCCAATGACAGTTCTTCGCATATCTGGAAAATCTATTGTCTCGATAAACTGACCGGGGAGATCCGCTGGGAGAAGAAGGCTTATGAAGGGATTCCCCGTGTAAAACGCCATGTGAAGGGTTCCCAGGCCAATGCCACCCCGGTTACCAATGGCAAATATGTGGTGGCCCTTTTTGGTTCTGAAGGCATGATCTGTTACGACTTCAAAGGAAATGAACAGTGGAAAAAAGACCTTGGAGTACTTGATGCAGGCTGGTTTTTCAATGAAGATACGGAGTGGGGTCCTGCCAGTTCTCCGGTGATCTATGGGAATACTGTCATCATTCAGTGCGACCGTTCCAAAAATTCTTACATTGCGGCCTTTGATCTTAAAACCGGAAACGAAATCTGGAAGGCCAACCGGGACGAGATATCCTCCTGGGGTACACCAACGGTTTTTCATGGCAAGCTGAGGGATGAACTGATAACGAATGCTTCCCGTTTCATCAGGGCTTATAACCCGGGAACCGGCGCAGAGTTATGGAGGCTTGCTCCGAACTCTGAAATTACAGTCGGAACACCGGTGTTCAACGACAGCCTTATTTTTGTCACAGCCGGTTATCCGCCTGTCTTTCCTGTCTATGCCATTAAACCGGGAGGAAGCGGTAATATTTCCATTCCCGACAGCGTCAATTCAGGAGGATTCATCAAATGGCGCAAAAAGCGCGGTGGCACCTATATGCCTTCGCCAATTTTCTATCAGGGTTACCTATACACGTTAGCTAACCAGGGTTTGATCATTTGCTATGATGCCGCTACCGGCGAGGTCAGATACAAAGAAAATATCAGGGGAGGCGGAGCTTTTTCGGCTTCAATGGTTGCAGCTGATGGGAAAATATACTGTACCAGTGAAGAAAACGGTGTTTTTGTCATCAGGGCCGGACCTGAATATGAACTGATCACAGAGAACCCGGTTGGGGAAATATGCATGGCAACCCCTGCGATTACCGATGGATTGATCTTGATCAGGGGGCAGCATCATCTGTTTTGTGTCGGGTTGAAAAAGTAACAATTTCCGCCATTCATCTCCATTTTTCGGCCATTCGTCGACTTTTATGAGACCCATTTATTGATCCGTAATATTTTTGCTGTGCCATGTTAAAAATATAACACAGCATAAATTTCAATTCATCTTTTCTTAATAATTTTACACCAAATCCGGATGTTTTAAAATCCGAAATCCGAAATCCGAAATCTTTCATGAACCCCAAACTTTTATTTTCTACGCTGTTATTATCAATATTAACTTGCGCCGCTGCCCTTTGCCAGGTTATTCCTGATCCGGTTAAGGATTCTGGCGTTCCTTCACAGGTAATCAGTCTCAAAGAATGTCTGAAATTGTCCGTGGCCAACAGTCCGCGGCTAAAAATTTCAGCACTGGAACAAGCACGGTTGCACTACAATTACAAAGCAACAATTGGCGGAGGTTTGCCACAGGTAAACTTTTCAGGTTCCTGGGATGATTTCCTGCATTTACCAACTTCTCTGATTCCGGGAGAATTCTTTGGCCGGCCGGGGGAGATGATCCCGGTGCAATTTGGGACTAATTTCAACATCTCCGGCGCCCTGGATGCCAGCCAGATGCTCTACAATCAAACCTGGCTGGTTGCGCTTAAAATGGCAAAGCAGATGATGCAGCAGAATGATCTGGCCACTGAAAAAACTGAGATAGAAGTGGTGTATGATGTGGCTCAATCGTATTATCTGGCGCAAATTACCATGCAGCAGATCAGGAATATGCATGCGAACCTCGCAAAAATAGGAAAAGCAGAAAAAATAGCCCAAAGCCAATGGGAAAACGGACTCATTAAAAAAATTGACCTCGACCGCATCGTAGTGCAAAAACTCAACATGATCACCGACATTGAGCGGCTCCAGGTTCTTTACCAGCAGGAACTCTCGATGCAGAAATACTTCATGGGGCTGGCACAGGAACAACCCGTATCCCTCGATGATTCAATTCCTCCGTCAACCTTTACCCCCGGTCCTGCGAGTGACCTGAACAAACACATTGATATCAGAATGATTGAAAAACAAAAGGAACTTGTCAGTACCAACATCAGGATGGACCAGTCGGGATACTACCCAAACCTCACCCTTATTGGCAGCATGAGTTATCTGAATCAGAGCAATACAATGTATTTATATGGGAAACCTACCGACTGGTTTAATACGAGTTTGGTCGGGTTGCGACTTTCAGTGCCTGTTTTTACCGGGATGCAACGCCATTACCGGGTAAGTCAAACCAGGGTAGAACTTGAAAAGCTGAAAGTAAATGAAGAAGATGCCCGTAAACTTATCAGCATTAACTCAGAAGACGCTGCCCGTAAACTGCTCAACAGCATTGATGCCGAAAAACGTCAGCGGGATAACATGGGCCTGGCCGAGCGGGTTTACAATATTTCACAGGAACAGTATCAAAAGGGAGTGATTCCTTTAACCGACCTGCTTACGGCAGAAACCGCACTGAGCGATGCCCAGGCTAATCACACCTATGCCCTGGTGCAGATGAAAATTTCGGAACTCAATTATCTCAAAGCCAATGGAAGGCTACTTGAAATAGTGACGAATGACAAATGACGATATCAGCATATCAGCACATTAGCACATTAGCACATTATGAAAAGAATCCTCACCATCACCCTCCTCATCATTGTCCTTGTTGGAGGATGTACAGCCATCCTTCTGCTTAACAAAAAAAAGATCGAAGAAAAATCGAAAATGGAGGGCAATCTTGAAAGTATTCCCGTATATGTTATGTCGATAAAAAAGGCAACCCTTTCGGGCGATTTTGAAGTGAACGGATCCTTCATCCCGGTTCATGAATTGACCCTGCTATCGGAAGGGCAAGGGAAAGTGACCGACTTGCTTGTCAATACCGGCGACTTTGTACAAACCGGCCAACTGCTCGCCCGGCTGGATGACGAGTTGGTAAGGAGTCAGCTGGAGCTTGCCAATGCAGCGCTTGACAAGGCCAGGGCTGATCTTAAAAAGTATGAGGGACTCTTAAAAGCCGACGCCATTTCGGGTCAGCAGGTGGAGGATGTAAAACTTGGGCTCAAAAAGGCCGAAACAGATGTTACCGCACTGAAAAAGCAACTCGACTATGCTTCGATCAAGGCACCCATCCAGGGAACCATTACCCGGCGTGCCATTGAAAAGGGATCCTTGCTGATGCCCGGATCGCCGGTTGTTGATATTGTTGATGTAAGCAGGTTGAAGTTTATAGCGAATGTAGCCGAATCGGAAGTTGTTCAGATTCGCAAGGGGCAGCATATTCAGATTACTTCTTCATTGTATCCCGGCATGAAATATAAAGGGACGGTTGTTTCTGTTGGCGTAAAGGCCGACGATGCCCGCCGGTTCCCTATCGAGATTGAAATGGTAAATGATGCGGCAAATCCTTTAAAGGCTGGGATGTTCGGCACTGCCTCCTTCGGGTCGGGTTCTCCCCGTGAAGCGCTCCTGATACCACGAAACTCCATCGTAGGGAGTATTAAAACGCCAAAAGTGTATGTGGTGGAGAACAACAAATCCATTATTCGTGAAATTCGTATCGGATCTGCCAATGACCGGGAGGTTGAAGTGCTTGACGGGTTGAAACCCGGTGAGATGGTAGTCACTTCAGGGCAGATCAATCTTGATAACAATGTCACGGTTCGGGTTGTCAACAATAAATAATCGTACAGGGCCATGAGTATTACTGAACTTGCCATCAAACGTCCCACGCTGATCGTGGTGATTTTCGCTGTGTTGTCTTT
>JBAXFM010000061.1:0-21033 GCA_037139855.1 Bacteroidota bacterium | reverse complement strand
TCCCCCACACAGCATCGGTGGTAATATTGGCTATGAGATTATTCTTTATTTTAACCGTATGGTTGTAATATTGGTTATATATAAATATCCCGTAGACCTGGCCGCCGGTTAAAATATTGTTTGCCAGTGTGGGGCTGCCGATGGTGTCAAATTCAATATTGGCATCCTGGTTCTCAACATATATTCCATGCTGGAGACCACCCAGTTTTGAAATAACATTTCCATAGATGGTTACCGGTTGGCCCGGCGAGGTATTCTGACCACCGAAAATTTTTATTGCCGTTGACATCGAGTAGACACCCGATCCGTCAAAATGATTTGATGAAATAAAGTGGGAATTCCCCCTGGCAATACAAATACCGTTTCTATCCCTGAAATAAGGGTTGTAATAGGACGGACGAAAATATTCCAGGTTGTGCTCGTAACTGATGTGATTCCCGGTGATCTCCCAGGCATCATTTCCCCAGTGGTTCCATCCTGTAATCGGATTAGCCGGCCGGCCGATCAGGATCCCGGAACCATGGAAATCACGGATATAACAATTCCTGATGATGTTGTAGTTGTTGTTGGTTTCATTTGTATCACAGGTGATGCCATTGTTCAGCACCCCAACTCCTATAATCCAGTAGTGTGCGTATGTTATTTCACAATTTTCGATGGTATTGTAGCTGTTTCCAACCGGAGATCCCAGCGATTCGCCAAAATGGATCGCCCCTGCATATCCTTTGCAGTTTGCCATGACAAGGCAGTTTTTAATGCTGTTGGAGGTGGCGCCCCCGACGAAACTGAACACCCAGCCCAGGGAATCGACCCCGTCGGAATTCTGGAAGATCAGTCGCTTTTCTGATTCATCCCCGGGCTTGTACCCATCGATGGTTACATTTGAAGCCCCTAATAATTTTATCATGGGTCCGTTCTTGCTATAGGCGCGGATTAACCGGTAATCATAAGGTGGCGTTGGCATAGGCCCTCCCGGTCTGATGACCAGGGAGGTGTAACTGGCAGGCCCGGTTCCGCTTGCGTTCAGGACCGCCTGAGTGTTGTCAACAATATTAGAGATGACCTCGAGGTAAATATTGCCGGTGATGGTGCCGGTATTGATGGCATCAAATGCAACCGCCAGCGTTGGATAGGTTCCTTCTTCTCCAACCGTGTAGTTATTGTATAAAAACTCATTGATGCCCGGATCAGGGTGAAGAGGATTCCTCGGGTTACCGTCAATGTCGTCGGGCACATCTACAAGTACCATTCCTGTGTTGTTCAGGGTGGCATTCATTTCGATGTGCAGGTCCGTGATGCCCAGGAAATTGGGAAATACAGAATAAGAAGCCAGGTCGTGGGGCGTTGAAAAAGCCGACTGCCACATGGCAAAGGTCAGTGGAGTGATTCCGGCATCTACTGATCCCACAATGTTGTCGTACAGGGTAAAAAGATCATTGTGGTCGCTGTAAAAATCGACACTTTCTGCTGAGTTAAGTGTCACGGCAAAGTTTTTCATAACCCCCGACATCCGTTCATTGTAAAACACATTGTTGACCAGGGTTGACATCAGATCCACATCACGGTTGTAGCAAGAAGTCAATCCACTACCCGTACTCACCCCTCCGATAAAAACGGAGTTGTAATAGTATAAATGGTTCTCTGTCCCTGATCCGTATGTTCCCGGATCATAAAATCCGTGGATGGTCACTGTATTTTGATTGAAACCATTTTTAATGGAAATCATATTGTTTACAGCATGGATCTGGCAATTCCGGTTATGAAAAACCACTCCATGAATGGAGGGATTTCCGGTACAGTTGTCCAGGAGATTGTAAATCTTGTTTTTTGTAACCTTTGCACTGCCATTATCACCGCTTACGACAATGCCCTGAACCTCCGTGGCAAAACTTCCGCCATTGTTGCTGATCAGGTTCGACACTTGATTGCCGGTAATGGTCACGTCAGCCGCAGTGCATGAGGTTACGATACCGCGTACCAGCGGACCACTGCAATTCCCGCGGGAAACGAGGTTCTCAATGGTATTATTGGAAACCATCACGGTATTGCCCGAAATGGGGCTGAAAACGTAAATCCCGCATAAAGTTTCATCCTCCAGCAGGTTAAATGCAGTGATATTCCGGATGGCACTGTAAGAGATTTCAAAATTGGTCGGGGTTGATGTGGCGGTGGCCATTATCCCATAGATTTTACCGATCCCGGTCATGACGACGCCGGATGCTGTTTCTCCCCAGCCCCCTATTTGATTGCTCATGAGAATGGCATTGGTTCCCAGGACTTCAATTCCGCTGAACCGGGGCCCGTGGGTCTCTATATTTTTAATGGAGTTTCCATCGATATAAGCTGTCATGGTGTTATCGCCTTCCACATATATACCATAAGTGGAATTAAAGGCATAGGTATTGACCCAGGCTGTTCCGCCACCGTTTGGTTGTGATCCCCCGATCCGGTTCCATTGAATGGCGATGCTGTCGCCGTTGATCACCCGGATGGCGTAATTGTCTGCATGGGATGAAAAAGAAGAAGTCTGGTAGAAGTTGTTTCCGGCAATCTGCCAGCCCCTGCCGCAGGGGGAGGGCAGGTTGATTCCATGGAGATTCCAGTCGTAAATATTGCAATAGGTAATCGTATTTCGTATATTTTCCGGGGTACCTTCGGAGCTGATGCCTGTAAACAGCTGCCCGGAAGGGGTTTTGGTAATATCGCAGTGATCGATGGTGTTGTTGTTGTTTCCAAGGCCGGCCCCAGCTCCAATGCTAAAGATAATCGCACCCACATCGGTGTGACTGTTGCATTCAAAATGAACGTATTCGATCAGATTATGACAGGCGCCATATTCGAAACGGACCGATCCGGCAACTGTTGGCGTTCCCGCACCGTTGTTGACTAAATAAAGATTGGATTCGCCGGATGCACCATCGAGTTGCCCATTGATGGTGACATTTGTTGCAGCAGCCAGTGCGATCATCTCCCCGGTGATGTTGGCTGTCAGGGTCCAGTGTCCCGACGGAGGAGTGCCTGTTGGCTGGATTAAAACACTGGTGTAGGAAGCCGGAGCATAGCCGGCCTGCAGGGTAGCCGTGTTGTCATCTGCAATATCCGAGATGATGTTGAGGGTGATGTCACCCGTAATGGCGCCGGCATTGATGGCATCAAAAGCCAGCTTCAGCGTGGGATAATCCCCGCTGAAGCCGACTGTTTTTGTAATTTGCGCTTGCACTATTCCAATGAACAGGAAAAGGGCAGAAAGGAGGAAAAGTTTTTTCATGGGAAAGATGTTTATACCTTAGTCAAAGCCGCTATGGAAGTAACGGAAGCGCAACAGTAAAGTTAATTAAAAAGCCCGGATTGCACGCACATAATAGGTTAGGTTTTTATAACTGAAGTACTGTGTCCCATCATAAAAGTTCTGACTCCAGGCGAAGGTATTATTGTCCTCGGAAGAACTCCAGTAAAAAGCGTTGATGCCAACAGGAAAACCACCAACCACCTCTTTTTCCTGATACAACAGGTTCAATTCATATTTTGAAGGCAGATACCAGTCTCCAAAAGTAAACCTCTTTAAATTTGCACAAATCTGAGCGGCATAGTTTCCTGGGCCCTGGTTACAAATGATGCGTTCCGTATTCATCATACCGGCAAAAAGGCCGTCCCTTGCAGCGTTTGTTGTTGTATTACTTCCATTATACCATTGAATGGCTGTACTTTGGTCGACGGTGGCGGCAATTAAGCCATGTTGTCCGCCGCTGCATACATAAAACACAATACCTCCCAAGTAACTTTCACCAATGGTATGCACAGTTCCTGAAGCTGCAGTGGTTTGAGTAGTACCATCCGGGAACATGACACCGCCTGAAGTGGTTTGAATGGTCCCGGCCACGGTAAGCTTTTGCCCGGGAGCAACAGTTCCGATGCCGATATTGTTTCCATCGTTGTATAAGACACTGCTGGAGTACCAATTGCCACCCTCATTTCGCAGGGTTTGACCGCTTATACCTGCTGTGGCGACGATAGGAATCCACATGTTGCCATTCCAGAAATAGAAACCGGGAACAACATTGTAAGGAGGATTGCTGGCATTTACTGTATTGTAAACCAGCAGGCCAATCGCAGGCGAAATAATAGGGGCTGTTACATTGATGGCAACAAGTTCCACCCGGGGAGGAAGGAAACCCTTGTCGGTGAATTTTACATCCAGCCCTGCTGAAGCATCAGGAGGAAGGTTATCGGAATTGATACCTACCTGGGCAAATAATGTGCTGCTGAAAAGCAGAAACAATGCGAGAAAAAAAGATATATTTTTCATATTTCAATGTTTATGTTGGTTTAGAATAATGATTTTCAATTAGATTTAATAATTTTAGCCATTTCCGACCTGTTGCCCGATTGAACTTGCACCATGTATATTCCAATGGGCTTTCCCGAAAGCGAGAACTGAAATCTTGATGCACCGTTGAAGGACTTCTGCAGGAGTTTGCTCCCCTGCATGCTGTACACGGTTATATTGGATATATTGGTTGCATCGCTTCCCGGCAACTCAACAATCACAATATCCGTTGTGGGATTGGGGTAGACTTTAATCAACTGGTTCCTGACAATTGTTTCAAACCCAAGTGCATCCTCATTGGCCGGATTTGCAACCAGCGGATTTTTCGAAGAACCGCAATAGTGTCCATCGGCAGTGATGTGCGCGTAGAGGTAACCGCCCGGATATACCTTAGCCCCCGGAAGGATGGAAATTTTATACCCGGCCACCAATGTGACGCTGCCGTTGTTTTCGACAATAAAGGTATTGCCGTTTCCGGCTACGGTAAGTATTTGTGTTGCGTCATAGCAGTTGGTCACCCCATCCGGGATGGTAATGTTGACCAGTTCCTGATTGACAGGTGGGGTTGAAGACTTTAACCCGGTAAAAGAACTGAATGTTGTGATCCCGGTGGCAGCCAGTTGGTGCAAAGTTGCATTGGTGAGGCCATAGGTAACCCAGGGTAACGGGTTCACTTTGGTGCAAGAAATCAGGTCTTCGGTTCCCGAAACATCAGTTGGGAGATATTGGAAACTGGCATTGCAAATAAATCCGGTGATTCCTGACTGAGAAATGTTCCAATACCGGTTCAGGTAATTCCCTGTGATGTCGGGGTCGGGGTATTTGGCATTTACCAGCGTTACGCCGGCATAATTGCCCGCAGCGAAGGTTCCTCCTGTGAAATTAAGGGTAACCGGCGAATATTCAGGTGTGTCTGTGTCATCTCCCACGGGAAATACAAAGCCACCCGTGAAGCCCGCAGGAAATTCCTTGCGAAGTTCCCCCAAACCGGTTACGATGATCATTGCCACTGAAGATGGTGTTCCTGAAATGGAAGCAGATGGCCCAAGAAGCAGGTTTTTACTTCCGAGGGAAACCTTTCCACTGCTCAGGAGCAGCATGCCATTTACCTGGGTATGGCCTGCAACGGTTATCCCGGCTGAATTATTGACAGTCATATTCTGAATGATGTTTTGACCGTTAACCGTTTGAGTTGTTGTTCCTGAAAAAACGATCGTCCCGCTTCCCAGGGAATTTGGGACAGTGTTCCCGTTCGTCAGGTTTTTTCTCAGGATGATTGTTCCTGAGTTATTCAAAGCACCTCCGCTATTGATCACCATTCCTTCCATGGAGACTACTGAAGTTCCGGTAACCACAGTCATGGTCGTACCGTTTGTAATCACATTATCAGCCCTGGCCGGGTGATATCCCGAAAAAAGTATTACCAGCGTAATTAGAATTGCTGGAAAAAGGAACCGAATCCTTTCTTTTTGAAAATAATGATGGTTTTCCATATTGTCTTGTTTTAACACCTTGTTAATTGTATGCTTTTAAAAAATCTGTTCGCTTTCAAATCCTAATATGACATGTATCAGGTTACAGGGTCGATAATCGTATTCTGTCACGGTGGATGGTTGTAATCCTTCAGAAAATAGTTATCGCCGGTTCTTTTTATCAAATTAATCTGCAGGTTGTCTGGTAAATCAATAATCTGCAATAAGAAGAGGTTTTTCATGGCAATGATGTTAAAGGATTGCTGTGTCAAAATTAGGCAGGAAAGAAGGGGAGCGCAACTGAATAAAAGACTTGGTTTTTAATTGGGGGAATATGCTAACAGGGACACAAAGTCACTGGGTCACCTGGTCACAAAGTTGTGGATTGTTGATAAGTTTTTTCATTTTTCGTATTACCTTTTAGAATTTTTCCGATTAGGTAATATATGCGAAATGAAATCTAATCAGCTCCTCTGCGGTTCTCTGCGCGAAAACTCCGTGGTTCTCTGCGTTTAAATCATTTTTAACCGCAGAGAGCCGCAAAGAACCCGCAGAAAACCGCAGAGAAAGTTCTGCCGGTCAAATCCATAAACATATAAAAAATAGATAATTAGAGATATGCTACCTTACCAGCCTCTCCTTCAACGCCTTGATTACCGCCTCAGATTTGGAGTTGACATGAAGCTTTTTATAGATGTTGTTTATGTGGAAACGGACAGTGCCCATGGAGATGCAGCACGAATCGGCAATCATTTTATAGCTGTCGCCTTCAACGATACATTTCAGTATATCGAGTTCCCTGGTTGACAGGGCATAATCATTGTTTTTGGTAAGAATGGGATTGGCGAAAAATTCAAATACTTTCCGGGCAATTTCACCCGTCATGGGGGAGCCGCCATTGTGCAATTCGGCGATGGCCTCAATGATCTCCACTGCAGAGGATTTCTTGAGCATATAGCCTGTGGCGCCGGCACAAAGAGCTTCAAACACCTTGTTCTTATCTTCGAAAATGGTGAGGATCATGATGTTGATCTCCGGGAAGGTCGCTTTGATCATGGCAGTGGCCTCAATTCCGGAAATTCCGGGCATGTCAATGTCCATCAGGATAACATCCGGCTTTGCCACAACACAGTTTTCCATCACCTTTGAACAATCGGGATAAGCGCCCATCAAATCAAGGGTTCGCGTGCCCAGCACCAGATAGGAAAGACTTTCGCGCAAGGCGTCGTTGTCTTCGTAAATAGAAACCCGGATGTTCATCTTTTCATTTTCATGACCGATATGCAATATTACAACCTGTTACAGGAAAATACAACTGTATAAATATATGGTTTGACTTTGCGACCCCCATCCACCCTCTCTCCCACGGGAGAGGGGGCCGGGGGGTGAGGCATTACTTCAACTTCACGCTCAGCGTAATCTTCGCCCCATTTCCCGGAGCAGAAATAATTTCAATCTCCGCATTCATCTGACCGGCTCTCAGTTTCATGTTTTTAATTCCATTTCGTGAGGTTAATGCATCCGGATTAAATCCTTTTCCATCGTCACTGATCTCCATGATCAGGCCGGGATGCTTTTGCCAGAATAAAATTTTCACCGACCTGCATTCGGAATATTTGATGGCATTGTTGATCGTCTCCTTGGCGATCAGATAAATGTTTCGTCTTACTTCCATTGGCAATTGCATGGCATTCATTTGGTTATCAAAGCGGATTTCGTGCCTGATATTTTTGGATTCAAACAGGGGGATTGCAAATTCGCGGATCCTTAGCCCGAGATTTTGAAATTTATCATTCGTTGGGTTGACAAACCAAACAATGTCGTCGATCTTTTCCAGCATTTTATGTGCATTGGAACCAATGGTCCCCAACATGCGGGCGGATTGTGGATTTTCAACCTGCTGGGCCAGAATTTCGCTGAGGATGGAGATGGAACTCAGGGTTGAGCCAATGTCATCATGCAGATCGGAGGCAATGCGGGTTCGCAGCCGTTCTATCCTGAGAATTTCCCTGACCTTGTAACGGTAAATATTGAAGAGGATAATCCCCGTAACAAGGATCACCAGGGAAATAAACCACCATGTTTTCCAGAAAAACGGACGGATAATTAACCATAAGGAAAATTCCTGTTCAAGCCATATTCCCCGGTTGGAGACCTGGAAAACAAACCTGTATTTTCCCGGGGGGAGGTTGGTGTAACGTGCTTCCCTTCCCTTACCTGCCATGATCCAGCCATGGTCATATCCTTCCATTTTATACCGGAACAGGATCTGGTCCACATCCTGGAAACAGATACCGGTATACCGGAATAACAAATTATTCTCATCCGCTCTCAAGATGTACGGATGATCAGGATCAGCAGTTTTTTCCAACGGAAAATTTTTCCCGTTGACCTCCAGTGATTCAATGAGCAGTTTGATTGTCAGTGGCGTAAAATCGAGATCGCTGATGTTTTTTGTTTCAAACATTCCTTTCCCGCCAATATAAATATTGCCTTCAGGATCAATGTACAGACTTTCATCATAACTCAGTGGCCGGCTGAGCCCGTTGTGTTCATCAAACAAATGGAACGATTCATCATAGGGATTGATGCATAAAAGCCCATAATTGATCATCCAGATGCTACCGTGCGCATCCATGGTCATCCTGCCGGTGGTCGGGTTATTCAGCCCGTTCGACACGTCAAACAGTTTGAACCGGAATTGTCCTTTTGCAGGCTGGTCTACGCGAAGTAAACCTGCGGCATCGGCAATGATCCACATTCGCCCGAGTGTGTCGCGCACAATGCCATTGATCCAGCGTTTGGTCACACCGAACTTGAGCAGGGAATCCATGATGCTGCTGCTGAAGTGTCCGGATGCAGGATCATAGATGCTTACACCGTTGTCGGTAGAAATCCAGATATCCTTAAACTTATCGGAACAGATAGCGCCGCAACGGCCACCATTGATGAAACTGAAAGGATCTTGCGGGTTATGCAGAAACTGCGTTACCCGTGTTCGGGAGGAGTCGATTTTAATGATTCCGTCGCTATGTGTACTGATCCATAAATTATTCAGATCGTCCTCCGTGATACTGTAAATTGTGGCATTTTTCAATGGCAGCGGGGGTCCGTCTCCTGTTCGGAATGGCAGCAGTTTCCTGGCGGTCACGTCAAGAAACCATAGCCCCGATCCGGTTCCGATCCACAGAACTGAACATGAATCCTTATATAAGGCGAGAATACTGAGCCTTTTTTTTTCAGGGTTCCCCCCGAATGGAATGAGACTCCAGCTTTTCTTGTTTTCATCCCAGTCGAGAAGCCCCTTGCAATTGATGGATCCAACATATAAATGTCCGGTGCCGGTGTCCCTGAAAAAAGCGCTGGAGTAATTGTTCTTAAAGGGAATAGCCATATTCCGGAACGATCTGTATTGCTGGTTAAGGATATTGATTCCATGGTCTCCCAGGATCCACAGGTCCTTTTTGTTATTGAAATATTTTATGTTGTTAAACGAATTGGACACCAGGGATTTTTCATCTCCGGCAATTTTTTGATGGAATTTGAAAGAGTGCTCAGATTTGTTGAAAATCCCGAGCCCATGATTGATAGTTGCCAGCCAGAACTCATTCCTGTTTTTTTTAGTCATTCCGACTAAGCTGATGGGGCTGCGTGCATCGTAAGGAAATTCCTGCCAGTTGCCGGTTTGCAGGTCGAGGCAATTCAATCCGGTTCCCCATCCACAGCTCCAGAGATATCGGCCGGCATCAAGGTTCAGAGCTATAATGCCTGACATGCCGTTGATGATCTTTTTATAATCATGGGTGATGGTGTTGCTGGTCTTGTCGAACTGAAGCAACCCTCCCAGGGTTGACATCAGCAATTTGTCCTTATTCCTGGGATCCTGGATAATGCAGGTAATAAAGTTGAACTGGTATTCCCTGTCAGTTTTATTTTCACTTTTTTTAAGCTGAAAACAGGTGAACCTGACCGGATTCCGTTTCATATGCACCAATCCGTGTTCGGAACCGATCCAGATACTTCCATCCGAATCTTCAAAAAAACAAACAATGTTTTTTACCGGGAACCAGGCTTTACCTTGGTGATAAAAGGAGTAATTCGTAAATGCTCTTGTAAAGGGATTATAAACGGAGATTCCATCGAGGGCACCAATGAGTAATAACGAATCGCGCATTTCCAGCAATGCATCGAAGCAGATATCAAGTACCGAGGAAGGATCATCCCGGTCGGGTCTGAATATGGTAGTGTTGCGCCCGTCATACCTAACCAGCCCGTTATCCGTTCCGATCCAGATATATCCCTGAAAATCCTGCATCACACAACGAACACGATTGGAAGGCAACCCGTTTTCACGTGTAAGTCGGGAAAAATGCATTACCTCCTCTTCCTGTCCATACAACAAAAACCAGGTACAGGTGAATACCAGGATGAAAATAAGCCGGTTAGGACTCTTTGACGACATAAAGTTAATTGACCCCACCTCCATCCTCCATCAAGAAAGGAAGAGTGAGGGGGTGATTTCGATTGAAAGGTAATATTTTTTATCCATCACGCTGTCACTGTCGAAAAAATAATTCACACAAGTTTATTACAAAACAGATCAATGTCTTTTTTTAACACTTTAATATAATCAGCCTAAATATAAAAAATGATCAAACGACCTGTCTTTATTACTCTTTTGACGATCTGTTCAGCAGGTTCGTGGCTTCTTGCTCAGGATGTGCCCATTCATCCGACTTGATTTTTTTCATGGGTTGAATGGCTTTGTTGTTTATATTTGTTCGAAATCAAAACAACCGCCATTCAATCCATGAAAAATGTTTACAAATTTGTAATACCGGCATTTTTCCTCACGCTCACAGTTGCTATACTGCTTCATCTGGTCGACCATTATACCATATGGCATATACCTGACTGGCTTCTCTTATTTTTGCGCTGGATCCCGCTTGTGTGCTATTTCTTTTATGCAACAAGTAAAAAAAAACTGACTACCTGGATCTTCGTGAGCATGTTGATGGGTGTGGAATTTGGATATGATGTTCCAATGGTGGCCAAAGAGCTGAATCTCGTCAGCCAGATTTTTATTCATCTTGTTAAAACAATTATCGCTCCACTTATTTTTGCAACTTTGGTAACCGGCATCGCCGGGCATGCCAATCTGAAACAGGTTGGGCGGATGGGATGGAAATCTCTCCTTTATTTTGAAATCGTTTCCACCATTGCACTTTTTATCGGGCTCGCCGCAATCAACCTCAGCGGTGCCGGCATTGGGGTCGTTATTCCCGAAGCAATGACCCAGGGAACACTGCCTGCTGTTCAAGCGCAAACCTGGCAACAGGTGGTTCTCCACATTTTTCCTGAGAATCTTGCGAAATCAATCGCCGAGGGGCAGGTTTTGCAGATTGTGGTATTCAGCATCCTGTTTGGTATTGCCGTGGCCATGGTCAAGGAACAGTATCGTACCCCCATGTTGCGTTTTACGGAATCACTCACAGCAGTGATGTTTAAATTTACCAACATTATCATGCTTTTTGCGCCATTTGCCGTATTCTCTGCCATTGCTTACAGTGTGGGGCATATGGGGTTGAATGTTCTGGTAAATCTTTTCCAATTGCTTGCAACCCTTTATGCAGCATTGCTGGCTTTTGTTCTTTTAGTGTTTCTTCCGATCATGCTTGTATTGAAAATCCCGGTGAAAAAGTTTATCAAAGCTATTGCCGAACCCGCCACCATTGCATTTGCAACCACCAGCAGTGAATCGGCGCTTCCCCGGGCCATGGAAAACATGGAACAATTCGGCGTGCCCCGCAAAATCGTCTCTTTTGTCATGCCTACCGGATATAGCTTCAATCTTGACGGGACAACCTTATACCTGGCAATGGCCTCCATTTTTGTGGCCAACATGGCTGGCATTCACCTGTCGTTCGAGACCCAGATCGTGATGATGTTTACCTTGATGCTTACCAGCAAAGGAGTAGCGGCCGTTCCCCGGGCTTCGCTTGTTATTCTGCTTGGTACCGCAGCTAGTTTCGGACTCCCCACCTGGCCCATTTTCATCATCCTGGGTATTGATGAGTTAATGGATATGGCCCGTACGGCCATCAATGTGATCGGAAACTGCCTGGCAACGGTGGTAGTGGCGAAATGGGAGGGGGAATTTAATCAATCTTAAAACAGAGATATGAAAAAAGTGAAAATTGTTTTGATTACGGTAATGACGTTATTTTTCGCAAACATCGCAGGAATCCTTTTCGGTCAAACCGGTGAACCATGGACCTCCAAAGATCTCATGGAACCTGACGCATTGGCAAGCATGCTTAACAATTCAAAGTCACAAAAACCGGTGATATTCAATATCGGACCACTTGCGAATATAAAAGGTGCGGTTAATATTGGCAGTACGGCCAGTAAGGCAAATCTTGATAAATTGAGCAAATCTCTGGCGGCCATCCCCAAAGATAAAATAGTAGTCATTTATTGCGGTTGCTGTCCCTTCCGCAGTTGTCCAAATATAAGGCCCGCATTCAATCTTTTAAAAGAACGGGGTTATACAAAGCCAAGGCTGTTAAATTTGAAACAAAACCTTAAAGTTGACTGGATCGACTATGGATATCCGGTAGATTAATTTGATAAAATTCAGTATCTTTGTTTCAAACATGCCAACTATGTCAAGAAATTGCAATATCATCCTGATTTTGTTGGTCGCCCTCATTGCGGCTTCGTGCAGAAAAAATGAGGTCGTTACCACGACTACAGCGAAAGAAATGAAAGATTTGCAAATTTCTTCCAATTTCGACTGGGAAACATCGCATGATATCACTTTTCTGATATCCGCCAATAAATCGATGGTGATAAGCATTACCTCCGAGGCAAATGACGCAGAATATTACCGTGGTTTTTACACCGGGCTTAACGGTAACTTTCCGGTAAAGATCAACATTCCGGCGCTGATTCGTCAGGTACGTGTGAACGGGATGCTGGTAACAATTTCAGGCAATGAGGTTGCGGTTGACTTGTCGAACGTTCTTAAAAACAGCGCTGTATATCATCCGTATGATATTCCGCCCCTTGGATTGATCGCTGTGTGGCATTTTAATGAAAACTCAGGTACCACTGCCGTTGATTCCATCGGGGGTCATAATGGCCTTATCAGCAGTGCCACATGGGCAACCGGAATCCGCGGAAGTGCGCTTGAATACAATGGTACTGCCAGCCAGGTTCAGGTGCCCGGCGCCGGGTTCAATCCTGTAGGGAACGGCATCAGCTTTTCGTTCTGGTTCAGGTTGAACGCAGTTGGCGATCATGGGACTTTTATTTTTCAGAATCTCAAATACATTGCAAGCGTAGACGCCCAGGGCCGGATCGTTTTTACTGTTTACACACCGGGGATAAAATCGGTAAATTCAGGATACAGCAGCCGGGTTCTCGACACAGACTGGCATCACGCTGCGTTGACCTATGACGGTTCTGTTATGAAAATCTATTTGGATGGCCTCTATAGGACCAACACCGCCAATTCCGGTAACCTGCAATCTTCAGCAGCTGATGCATATATCGGCAAACAACAGACAACCAATCCTTATAAAGGAACCATTGACGAGATGCTGGTTTATAACAGAGGCCTCACGGAGGCAGAAATTCTTCAGATCTTTGCCACGACTCCTGCTCCCGGCAATGGAAGCGACCATCTGGTCTCTTACTGGAAACTGGATGAAAACACAGGAACCAACGCAAACGACAGTAAAGGAGTCAATCATGCAACCATTACTTCAGCTTCATGGGGTCAAGGTGTTTCGGGAAGTTGTCTTACTTTTAATGGCACGACCGGGGTAGCAAAGGCACCCACTAAGGTGAACCTGGATCCTGTTTATGGAATTACCATGATGGCGTGGGCTAAAACCGCCAGCAATACAACGACTAAAATTTTTCAGAAGGGCGATTGGGACGGGCATGGGATCGGTCAGGGCAACTGGGATGGCTGGGGGTGCCAGATCAGGCTTGTTGGCAATACCACAGAAGGATTAAACTGGGGAGGCGGATTTCCCATTTTGAACCAGTGGTATCACCTTGCCATGACATATGATGGCCAATATCTGAAATTTTATGTAAATGGGCAGTTAAGGAACAGTAAAGCCGTAACGGGGTTGTTGTTTGTAAATGGCCGGGATTTATCAATCGGTTCGGATGATGGCATTCAAAAGTTTTTCAAAGGATCCATTGATGAAGTCAAGTTTTTCAACAATGCATTGGATCAGACGGAAATACAGGCCAACTTTGAACAACCAGGAGGAGCCCCCGACCAGGATGGCGACGGGGTACCCGATCAGGCTGATTCATACCCGACCGATCCGGCAAGGGCATTTAATAATTACAATCCGGCGCTTGGTTTCGGCACCCTGGCTTTCGAGGACCTTTGGCCGGCAAAGGGTGATTATGATTTCAATGATCTGGTTGTGAATTACCGCTTCAAAACAACGACCAATGCCAGTAACAAGATTACTGAGGTGGTTGCAACATTTGTCATCAGGGCTATCGGTGCAGGATGGCAGAACGGTTTTGGGTTCCAGTTTCCCGGAACCGGCATTGCAGGAGCAGATGTGGAAGTTACCGGGTATAAACTGAACGAAAGTTATATCAGCCTGAATGCCAATGGAACTGAGGCAGGCCAGGAAAAATTCACCGTGATTGTGTTCGACAATGCCTATAAGATCATGCCATTCCCCGGAGGTTTCGGAGTGAATGTGCAGCCCGGAGCTGCTTATGTAAGTCCGGATACGACGTATATTTCAATGAGCTTCAAACCCAACACCTATACCATAGCAGGTGTAGGAATTGATCAGTTTAATCCGTTTTTAATTGTCAACTTTGACAGAGGCAGAGAGGTGCATTTGCCAAATAATCCTCCCACAAGCCTCGCCAACCTGGCTCTTTTCAAAACAGGCAATGATGATTCTGATCCTCCGTCGGGCAGATATTATAAAACAACAACCAACCTTCCATGGGCCATCAGGGTCTCTACCGGGTTTAATTACACCATTGAAAAGAATCAGATCACCAGTGCGTATCTGAAGTTCGCTCCATGGGCCGAATCAGGTGGTGTGCTATACCCTGATTTGTACCAGAACAAGGTTGGTTACCGGAATGAATCAAACATATACCAGGTGCCGCAGTAATTAATAGAATCAATCTGGAATAATTATTAGTGCGTATGGTCAATTCAAAACTTCTCTATTGGTCGGTAGTCGTAGCGCTGGCAGGGTTCCTGTTTGGGTTTGATACGGTAGTAATATCCGGCGCCGACAAGTTGTTGCAGCAACAATGGCACACTTCCGATCTGTTCCATGGAATGGTCGTCATGTCGATGGCCTTGTGGGGCACGGTGGTTGGTGCTGTTTTCGGTTCGATCCCCGTGAACAGGATAGGCCGGAAAAGAACGCTCTTTTTTATCGGGGTGTTGTTTTTCCTGTCAGCCATTGGAACTGCCTTGTCGCAAGGCCCGCTGACCTTTGCCCTATTCCGTTTTTTGGGCGGCCTTGGAATCGGTGCGTCCACCATTGCAGCGCCTGCTTACGTGTCTGAAATCGCTCCGCCGAAGAACCGGGGGAAACTGGTTGCCCTGTACCAGTTCAACATCGTTTTCGGAATCCTGATGGCATTTGTGTCAAACTATTTTTTTAAGGATACAGGGAGTTTTGCCTGGCGTTACATGCTTGGGATACAAATAATTCCTGCCTTAATTTACACAATGCTCATTACCAGAGTCCCTGAAAGTCCCCGATGGGTATTATTGTATGCTAAAAATCCCGGGAAAGCGGCCGAAATTTTCAGGCATATTGATAAACAGATCAATGCAGAAGAAGAAATTGCACGTATCCTGCACGAAGAAGAACAAAAAGCTTCCGGGGAAAATATTTTTCAGAAAAAATACAGAGTACCGTTGATGCTGGCGTTTTTTATCGCATTTTTTAATCAGACTTCGGGAATCAATGCATTTTTATACTATGCTCCCCGGATTTTTGAACTGGCAGGTCTTGAAAAGTCTGCTTCATTCTTAAGTAGCGTTGGGATTGGCATCATCAATCTTATTTTTACCCTCATCGGATTATCGTTGATCGATCGTTTCGG
This sequence comes from Bacteroidota bacterium, assembly GCA_037139855.1. Classification (GTDB taxonomy): domain Bacteria; phylum Bacteroidota; class Bacteroidia; order Bacteroidales; family FEN-979; genus CAIVAT01. The sequence continues at coordinate 5,109 of JBAXFM010000061.1, read as the reverse complement.
ACGCAAAACGCTGATGTACATTGGTTCATTTGGTTATATTGTATCGTTGGGGCTGGTTTCAACCGCATTTTTGCTGGGATGGCGGGGAATTTGGGTCCCACTCTTCTTTTTCCTCTTTATTGCCGCACATGCAGTAGGCCAGGGAGCAGTGATCTGGGTGTTCATTTCCGAAATATTTCCCAATAAGCTCAGGGCTGCCGGACAGTCGTTCGGATCATCTGTTCATTGGGTCCTGGCAGCGCTCATCCCGTCCTTTATACCGTTTCTCTTCAGAACCGTAGGCACTGCCACCGTTTTCATTTTCTTCACCCTGATGATGGTTTGTCAACTGGTATGGGTCCGTTTCAGGATGCCGGAAACCAGGGGAATATCCCTTGAGGAATTGTCTGATAAGTTAATCCATGAGCGCAATGCCTAAAAAATAGCATCTATGCCTGGCAATTACTTAAAATTCAGAACAGAGATTGTTCAAAAATATCTGGATCATTATCCTTCACCGGATATTTGCAAAGAACATGGATTGCCCTATCTGAGAGATAAACTGTTCATCTCGATATCGCTCATTACATTTCCTATTTGCTGCGTGGCTTATATTCCAAGCATTGTTATTTCGTTGTTAACTCATCAGTGGATTATCGGATTCTTCGACACTTTGTGCATGCTGGCCCTGGTGTTCATCTTACTGGGTAAGAACTACCGTATACAGTTAAAAAAAACATTGTTTTCGGCCATCTTCTATACACTCTCCATCATCCTGTTTATTTATATGGGTATGCAGGGACCCGCTGTGATTATTTTATTATGCATTTCAGTGTTGATCACGCTGTTTCATAGTAAAAGAGCCGGATTGATTTCAGTTGCTTTAAATTTGATCATTTTTTTATTGATACTGCCTTTTTTTACCATAAAAGCATCAAACGAGATATTTTTTCAGAAATATACCATCGAATCATTGATGGTGGTGTGTTTTAATTTAATCGCATTTAACACCCTGGTGGTTCTGTCGGCGGCATCCCTGGTGGATCAGTTAAATGAATCATTTCTGGAAGAAAAGAAGTTGCAGGAGCTGTTAAGGAAGGAGAGTGTTGAATTGCTCCTGGCAAAGCAAAGAGCCGAAGAAAGCGACCGGTTGAAATCAGCTTTTCTGACCAATATGAGTCATGAAATACGAACCCCGATGAATGGGATTCTTGGTTTTACTGACTTATTGAGCGAACCACAACTGGATGATCGGGACCAGCAGAAATATCTCGGCATTGTTAAAAAGAGCGCCGCCAGGATGTTCAATTTAATCAATGAAATTGTTGAAATTGCAAAGATAGAATCGGGACAAACGGAGGTTGTTTATAAGGAAATCAATCTCCAGGACCAGATTGATCACATTTTTTACCTCCTGAAGCCCGAGGCCGACAGGAAAAACCTTTACCTTTCCATCGCCATCGGCATTCAAGTTCCTGGTGCCTTCATTCGTACAGACGGAGAAAAACTGTATGCCATTCTGACAAACCTGGTAAAAAATGCAATCAAATACACCGAAAAAGGTTCAATTCAGTTTGGATACAACTTGAGATCTGCTGTTTCTTCAGAGTTAACGTCTCAACCTGCTGAAATCGTGTTTTTTGTCAAAGATACAGGAATCGGAATCCCGGCCAACCGTCAGAAAGCCATATTTGACCGGTTTGTTCAGGCTGATATAGAAGATACAGAAGCCAGGCAGGGAGCCGGGTTAGGACTATCCATTGCAAAATCATATGTGGAAATGCTGAATGGTCGTATCTGGGTTGAAAGCGAACCTGGAAAGGGTTCAATGTTCTATTTTACCCTTCCATACCTTGGTGAACTCAAAGAAACACCAACTGCGAATAACCTGGAAATTCCTGAGGGTCACGAATCCTGGCTGAAAGATCATACAGTGTTAATTGTTGAAGATGATGAAACATCAAGTGTTTTTATCTCTGCAATTGCCCGTAAGTTCAGCCGAAAAATATTTGAGGTGCAATCGGGAATCGAAGCAATTAAAGTCTTCCGCAGTAATCCCGATATTGATTTGATTCTGATGGATATCAGGATGTCTGGAATGAGCGGATATGAGGCAACCAGGCAAATCCGGCAGTTTAATAAGGATGTATTCATCATTGCCCAAACAGCACATGCAATGATAGGGGACAAGGAAAAAGCGCTGGAAGCGGGTTGCGATGGTTATATTACTAAACCCATTTCGAATAAAAAATTACAGGAATTGATCAGGAATCATTGGAATAAGAAATAACGCTGATTATTCCGTTTTTTTTTGCAGGCAGGCTTCGGAAGCAAATTTTGAAGCGCGGGAAGAACCCAGTCGGGCAGCTTTTGTGAAATCCTCACATGCCTTTTCTTTTTTATCCAGGGTTGTCCATATCAATCCCCTGTTGATCAGGGTTGAGGTGTCATCAGGATATTGCTTCAACACCATGGAAAAATCGTTCAGGGCTCCCTGATAATCTTTGAAGATGGCATTGGCAATCCCGCGGTTTTTCCGGGCGTCGATATAGCCGGGCTCCAGGGCAATTGCCTTATTCAGATCGTCTAATACGCCCTGGTAATCCTGAAACTCTTTTCTGACCAGGCTACGGTTGTACAAAGCAGGAGCATTGTCGGCTTTTAGAGCAAGGGAGGCGTTGTAATCTTCCAGTGCTGCCTTGTAATCTTTCATATAAAACCTTACCAGACCTCTGTTATACCAACCGCTTTCTTCCTCCGGGTGTGTTGAAATGATATCGGAAAAAATAGTCAGGCTGTTTTTCCATACCGGCAGCCTGGCATAGGTTTGAACACTTAAAAATATCAGCCACGCTGCAATACTCACTAAAATGATATTTTTCGATCTGCCGCTAAACCCAAATAAAAGATACCCCAGCAACATGGCAAGTCCGGGATAGGCAAGGTAAGTATACCGCTCCGCCACAATGGCCTTGCCCACCGGTAAAATCTGGATGACCAGTAATAAATTGATAAAAAAGAAACCAAAAGCAAACAGCAGTATCTTCCGGTATTTTTTAAAATAAATAATGCAAAAAATAATCAGAAAAATGGTGATCGCCGATCCGAAGAAATACCAGGGCAACGCTTCACCCACCGCCACAGGATAGGGATGGAGGGCCGATTGTTTGAATGGAAAGACGAAACTGAGCAGATAATGGGTCATGCCATAAGATGCGATCAGGAGCCGGCTTATCAGCGGGAAATGAGGAGCAAATCCATAACTCATCGAGGTTTGCTGTGATTTCAGGGCTATCACACCAAAAAGGATGGAGATAAGGAAAAAGGGGAGCTTTAACAACAGACTTTCAGTGGTGATCTTTTTCTCTTTGAAATAATCGATGAGCAATAATACCAAAGGAAGTACAACCGCTGCAGATTTTGATAAAAGCGACAGAATGAAAAGGACCAGGGAGGCGAGATAGTACTTTTTATGATCATTCCGGATAAAGCGGAGGTAGGCAATCAGTGAAAGCAGAAAAAAACAGGCATACAATACATCTTTGCGTTCCGACACCCAGGCAACCGACTCCACATGCATGGGGTGAATGGCAAACAAGGCCGCGGTAAACAACGCGATATCCTTTCGTTCAAAAAGAAACTTTACAAAAAAATACATCAATACGATATTGAGGACATGCAAAAGCATGTTGGTCATATGGTAACTTTTTCCGTTCAATCCCCCGAGATAATAATCGACGGACCACGTTATACAAGTGAGCGGATGGTAATTGCCTCCATAAAAGGAGGTAAAAAAGTTACGGATGCTGAAGTTCTGAACATCCGGATTATTTTTAATGTATCCATAATCATCCCAATCGAGGAGATCAAAATTCAGCGCCTGGCTGTAGATCATAAAAAAGGCCAGAACAATAACCGCCAGAGGCAGATACTCAAGAAATTTATCCTGCAGGGATCTTTCTGTAATTGCTGCCTTAGGCTGCCGGGGTTTGGAGCGAGCAGCTTTATGCCCGGCTTTTTGACTGCCTGATGCGGGTTTACTGCTCGTTTTTGTAGTCATAATTGCTTTCGGTACACAGAATGATCCAGCTGTTGTAACATGATGATGATGGCAAGTCAGCTATACCACGTCAAAGATATTTTATTTTTCGTAAAAACAATGTGAAATCTTCTACATTCCTGGTGGCAGGAGTGGATACCTCAACCCCCGGCCGCTTCTCCCCAGGGATTCAAAATACCTCAACCCCCGGCCCCTTCTCCCCAGGGAGAAGGGGGGAGATGGGCATCTATGGGTGGATAGGAAAAAGGAATTAAGAGCGAAGAAGAAACTGAAGATGGGAGGTTGTTGGATAATCCTTGGACAGACCTTGGTACCGCTGGCCTTTTAAAACTAAAAAAATGTCACCTCAAGAGAAAATAAAATAGTTGAGTTTATGAATGACAGTCGGCACAGGATTTCAACAAAAAACACTTTAAAGGTTATGTTTTCCCTAAAAACAACTTATATTTGTTCTGAATTATTACCTCAGGATACATTGATTTCAGCAGGCAATTGTATACTACCGGAGTTTTTACAGGTTAAAAACCGCCTGAATGTTTTTGAAGAAGTAAGTTTATTCCATGAAGGAAAACTTTTCATAATATTTGACCAAAATGAACTAAAACAGATTTATCCTTGATCCACTCATAATTAAAAAATGAAATTCTATGAGTAATATAATTACTGATATTGTAAATGACTATGAAGATAAAGTTAAAAGAGGCATTCATGAAGTTTTTTATAAACAAGATATTATTGAGGGTATCAAATTGATTGTAATGCTTATTGGCATAGGCAAAATACTAGCATTAGCAGGTGGTGCGTTAGCAGGTGCAATAGGTAGCATAATTAGTTTTGCAGGCAATAATCCTGGTGCAGCCCGGATGTGTGCCCATTTGATTTCAAAAAACAGCAAAGAAATTGAAGACTTAATTGTTTCTGCGGGTAAAAAATTTAACGAAGCATATAATTCTTTGTCCGAAAAAGAAAAAAAACATGTAAGAACAGTGGTTTTGCTTGCAGCAAAAGGAGGTATTCATTGGGATAGTTTACATTAATTGTACTTTTATCACCTTTATTATAAAATGAAT
>JBAXFM010000060.1:0-21070 GCA_037139855.1 Bacteroidota bacterium | reverse complement strand
CAATGGTCAAAACCTGAAATGTTCTGGAACATCAGAAAAGACAGACAAGTAAAAAACTATCAAAGCGTAATGTCAATCAGAGAAAAAATCATAACTGCCTCAAGAGTCTTTAAAAAATATGGCTTAAACGGTGTAATAAAGGTGTTTGAAAATGAAAAGTATTTCTTTAAAACCGTGTTAAGAGGAGAATTAGGCTATGCATTATTTAAGGGGGTAAAAAAGGCCACCAGGGAATAATAATTCGTTAATTAGTGCATCAAAATACACTTTTTATTATATTTCGTGCATTATTTTATATATTTGCATAAAAAAGAGCTTTAAAATGCACTACGAAGAGTTAATAAAAACCATAAAACAACGCCGAGAGGTTATGCAGGTAACGCAGGAATCCGTGGCAGAACTTTCGGGAGTTGGCTTAAGAACCTTAAAACAGTTTGAAAGTGGCAAAGGAAATCCAACCTTGATGACTTTACAAAAGTTAGCCGATGTACTGGGTATGGAGGTTTGCCTGAAGCTTAAAAACGTTACTGTTAGCAAATGAGGCAAGCGAAAATATTATTTAAAGATGAGGAAGCGGGGATATTAACCCAACACGATGATGGTTCATTTACGTTCCGATATAATGATGCCTGGATGGCAGACAGTAAAAAACCGGGAATAAGTCTTAAAATTCCTAAAGTCGAACAAGAATATCATTCAAAATTCCTGTTTCCCTTTTTCTACAACATGTTACCCGAAGGATCAAACAAACAAACCGTGTGTAAATATAACAGGATTGACAAAAATGATTATTTCGGCTTACTAATAACTACTGCTAAATATGATAGCATAGGCGCTGTAAGAGTGATCAAATTAGAAAAGCCATGAGCTTACCTGAAATAAAATATTGCCCAGGCACATTGGCTGAAGGATTTGATACTTACAGTAGAACCTGCTTAAACAGAGTGTTTCAAAATAAAAAAGTATATCATGTACTGCCATATGATTCACCTGCATCTAATCCTGAGACAGATGCGCTATTTGAAGAAAACCGAAGATATATGTCCATTTCAGGTGTTCAGGAAAAGTTTTCTGTTTTGCTTGAGAAAAACAAGTTGAGACTTATCAATGAAGGTGAACGAGGTACCTATATTCTGAAGCCCATTCCTAATGCAGGAACAAGATCAGACCAAATGCCTGCCAATGAACATCTGACGATGCAAATTGCCCGTCAGGTTTATGGTATAGAAACTGCTGAAAATGCGCTGATTTTTTTTAAAAATGGAACTCCTGCATATATTACCAGGCGTTTTGATATTAGTGAAGATGGCGACAAGTTGGCTCAGGATGATTTTGCCTCACTTGCGGGCAGAACTTCTCAAACCCATGGAGAGCACTATAAATATTTAGGAAATTATTTAGAACTATTTCAATTGATGCAAACAACTGTTCCTGCATATAAATTGGAAGCCCCTAAGCTCCTGAAAATATTAATATTTAACTATCTCTTTTCAAATGGAGATGCCCACTTAAAAAACTTTTCATTGCTCGAAACCTCCATGGGAGATTATCGGTTTAGTCCTGCTTATGACCTGTTGAATAGTCGTATTCATGTGGAAGATAAAGATTTTGCACTGGAAGATGGACTTTTACCGGGAAAATTTGCTCAAGGGAAAATTTGCAGACAATTTGCAGTTCTAGCTGAGCAGGCAGGAATCATTGAAAAGATTTTTAATAATATTCTAACGCTGATGCTTACTCAGTCAGAAGCCGTGGAGAAAATGACATCTTCATCATTCATGAGCGAAAGCACGAAAAGAAACTACCTGCAGTCTTATCAGGTGCGTTTGAAACAATTGATGAAATAGTGAGCGCACTTCTGATAACTTAAACCCGCATTTATCTCCCATTAAATATCGTTCGTACTTTTTTTTGTTTTTTTTCGTAAATTGCAGATGAAATCATTTATGGTTAGCTGAAAAATCAGAGAATAAACAAATGAATATGAAAACATGTCCGAATTGCAAATCTGACGTTGAAGATAATTTTGACCTGTGCTGGAAATGTCAGTACAGTTTTTCTGAAGATAGAATAGCTTCAACAACAGCATTTTCTGAAGTGTGTCCTCATTGTAACACTGAGGTTGAATCTTCTTATACATTTTGCCCGAATTGTCAGCATAAACTTGGACTTCATGGTATTCCCACCGACTCGTCCAATTATTCAGGTACCTTAAAAATTGACTGTTTAAGATGTAAAGTGCCTATGTTTTACAGAAGCAATCGTAAGTTTCACGAGGGGACAAGAATTGGAGCCCTTGGAAACCTTTTTGAATTATTGACCAATAAGGAATCGTTCGACTTATACTTTTGTCCTCAATGCGGCAAAATTGAACTTTTCTTATCACCGGACAACAAGTCTGATTAAAAAAAAGACACACGCCCAATGTTAATCAGGAAAACTACATAATACCAACCCCTCCCCCTTGGAAAAGTACTACTACCCTGCAAAAATCTGGCTTGCCTTTGGCGAGGCGGTAAATGGCAATCTGGAAATTTCCGGCTGGCTGAGGGAAAACGGTTTCCCGGAAGTAGCAGCGCTGGCCCATGCTATCCGGGGCGGTGAAGAAGCAACAACCTGGCTCTTTCAAAATAAATTCTTTCACCTTGCTGCCCTGGACGCAGCCATTGATGAGAATGTACAGGCCTATCAGTGGTTAATTGCCAACAAACACCCGTTCCTGGTGGTATTTGCCGATGCCTGCCGGGGCAAACAGGCAGCCATCCAATGGTTTTACACGAATAAAATGGAGGCATTTGTATTATTCGCCCAGCGGATCAAATTTCTGCGAGACAATACCACCTTTGATTACCACAAGAAGAACTTCTAACGGTTACCCGCACTTGGAAAAGCCGCAGCTTTTGCACACCAGGCAACCTTCCTGATACACCAACCCATTCTGGTCGCTGCATTTGGGGCAGGCATGTTCGGCGGCTTTTGTTCCATCGGGGATGAATTTTTTCAACGCCCGCTCAATTCCGTTTTTCCACGTATTGATGGAATCAACTTCAAAGTGAAGTTTGGAGATGATGTTAACCACAAACGGTAGCGGCATGCCATGGCGCAGAATCCCGGAGATCAGTTTGGCATAGTTCCAGTATTCCTTATTGAACGAACGAGAAAGCGCTTCTATGGTGATCTTATAGCCCTGGCGGTCTTCGAACTGGAAGTCGTAACGCGACCCAACCCCATCGGGACGGGTTTTCACAATCCAGCCTTTCTGCACCCATGTCGGGATCCAGAAATCTTCGGCAACTCCGGTGAAAATCTCATAAGGACGGCCATTCAAAATACCCACCACGGCAATCCATTTTTCGTGATCGTTCTGAAAACGAACAATTTCGGATTCCAACCGGTCGGGACGATGCGGCGCTTTGGTTTCAACGAATTCATCGCCCTTATCCTTCTTTTTCTTATCCTTTCCATCGCTGTTCACCAGCACCCCTGAACGGGAGCCGTCGCGATAAACCGTCATGCCCTTGCAACCCACTTTCCAGGCTGTTTCGTAAATGGTGCTGATCATCTCCTCTTTGGCATCGTTGGGTACATTCACAGTGACGCTGATGGAGTGGTCAACCCATTTCTGCACGGCGCCCTGCATTTTTACTTTGGCAACCCAATCCACATCGTTGGCGGTGGCTTTATAAAAAGGAGAATCCTTGATGATGTTCTTCAGATCCTTTTCCGGCATGTGGGCTACTTCGTCAACATTCAACCCGTTGACGATCATCCAATTCACAAAATTATGATGAAACACATTGAACTCTTCCCACGAATCGCCCACTTCGTCTTTGAAGGTGATTTTTACATTTTTATCGTTGGGGTTCACCTTGCGGCGGCGTTTGTAATGCACGGCAAATACCGGTTCGAGGCCCGAAGTGGTTTGGGTAAGGATGCTCACCGAGCCTGTAGGGGCGATGGTAAGCATGGCGATGTTGCGACGCCCGTAAACAGCCATATCGGCATAAACATCCGGGGCCGCATCTTTCAGCCGCTGGATAAAAGGATTGTTCTTTTCGCGTTCGGTATCGTAAATCGGGAAGGGTCCGCGCTCTTTGGCCATGGTTACCGAGGAACGGTAAGCTTCAATGGCCAGAATTTTGTGTACTTCCACCGAAAAATCGGTTGCATCATCCGACCCGTAACGGGTTCCGAGGGCGGCCAGCATGTCGCCTTCGGCGGTGATGCCGAAACCGGTTCTTCGTCCCTGGATGGCTTTTTTCTTGATGTTCAGCCACATGTTGCGTTCGCGAACTTTGATTTCTTCGCCTTCGGGATCTTTTTCGATTTTGGCAAGGATACGGTCAATCTTTTCGAGTTCGAGGTCGATGATGTCGTCCATAATCCGCTGGGCTTTGTGCACATGCGAAATGAAGAGCCCGGAGTCGAAACTGGCATCCGTTGTAAATGGCTTATCCACGTAATTGTAGAGGTTGATGGCCAGCAAACGGCAGCTATCGTAGGTACACAGGGGAATTTCGCCGCAGGGATTGGTAGAAACCGTGCGGAAACCCAAATCGGCATAGCTGTCGGGAATCGATTCGCGGATGATGGTATCCCAGAAAAGGATGCCGGGTTCGGCCGATTTCCAGGCATTGTGGACGATTTTATTCCAGAGTTCGCGGGCTTTCATCGGTTTGGTGAAGGTCGGGTTTGGTGAATCTACCGGAAACCGCTGCATGTATTCTGTGTCATTGACCACTGCTTGCATAAACTCATCAGTGATCTTCACCGAAATGTTGGCGCCGGTCACTTTTCCTGCCTCCAGCTTGGCATCAATGAAATGTTCGGCATCGGGATGAGCCACAGAAATACTGAGCATCAGCGCGCCGCGACGACCTTCCTGGGCCACTTCACGGGTTGAATTGGAATAACGTTCCATGAACGGAACAATCCCGGTAGAGGTGAGTGCACTGTTTTTTACCTCGCTGTATTTTGGGCGGATGTGCGAAAGGTCGTGGCCCACTCCTCCCCTGCGTTTCATCAGCTGCACCTGCTCTTCGTCGGTTTTCATGATGGCGCCATAGGAATCGGAGGCTCCTTCGTTGCCGATCACAAAACAGTTTGACAGAGAGCCAATCTGAAAATCGTTTCCGATACCAGCCATCGGACTTCCCTGGGGAACGATGTACTTGAAATTCTGCATGAGACCAAAGAGTTCATCTTCGCTCATCGGATTCGGATATTTCTTTTCGATACGTGCAATTTCGCGTGCAATCCGGCGATGCATATCGTCGGGGGTTAATTCAAACAAGTGGCCTTCTGAATTTTTCAAGGCGTACTTGTTGGCCCACACACTTGCGGCGAGGCCGTCGCCTTTAAAATATTCGGTTGACTTTTCTATCACCTCTGCAACAGAATAAATTTTCCGGGCAGATTCAACTGGTTTATTTTCTTTCATTTCCAATGCCTCGTATGTAATTTTAGGACGGATCCTTTTTGCCAGTACTTCATTGTAATAGTTTGGCTTCTGATCTGTTTCCGTGTTTATGACCGTGTTTTTTTCCATGCATGAACAGGATTAGCTGTTATGTTCTGATTTTGTTAACTAATTGTTCTTTCGAACGTTCCAATAAATAGTCGGGAGAAATTTTGAACCGGCAAGATACAACGAACAAAGCGAATGGTTCGATATAGTTATTAACACCGGAGGTTGATAACACAGGTAAACCCTTGAATTAAAAAAACATATAACTTGATAATTCAGCTAAGGTGCATCAGCGCTGAATTTCTGAGATTCTTCTGCCTTCCAGATCAGTTTCGTCCCAAATCCAAGTCGGTTATCAGTCATTTTGATATAGTCGGGCGTCAGCGACCAGAGGTGTAGCTCGGGCATCAGCCGGGCGATGGGGAAGCGCCGGAGGTAGCGGGATTTAGCCCCACCCTTCAGGGCGGGGTCTGAAAGGTCGTCAAGGTTGGTAATAACACCGGTGAATTGAATCCCGCGGATTTTGCCCACAATTTTTGTTTCAAGGGCGATGGTACCAGCTACACGGTAGTTGCCGCTTTCCACCACATCGCGGATATGTCTCGTTTGGTGATCGGAGGTGAAGATAAACTGGTTCTCCTCTTTAAGATAAGCATAGTAACAGGTAGCGCACCAGGGCATATTGTCCCTGGTGATGGCCAGTGTTAAAATATGATGTTCGCCGATAAAATCGATGATGCGTTGTTCCGGATGATTCATGGTTAGAAATCGAGACTGAGTGAAAAATAGAAAATTGGTTTCTGAATCCGACCATCTTCAACCCCCCAGGCAAGGTCGCCGCGCAGAAAATAGCCAAACAACCGGGTACGGGCGCCAAAACCAAACCCTTCCACAATCGGATCTTTTTGCATTTCCACCTTAATGAACAATGGATTGCGGTAAATGTACCTGGTAAACAACTGGTTATCTGCCGACCATGGAGAGGTGCCCGTCCAGGCAGTCCCTACATCGCCAAAGGCGACCAGCTGGAAATTATTAATAAAGTCGGACCGGATCGGGCGGTTAAAAAGGTAACGGAAAACAGGCCACCGCAATTCCGTGTTGTACACAAAGAAACTGTTGCCATTCCGGATGTTTTGCGCAAAGCCACGCATGTTGGTCGCCAGGGTCTGGAAAGCATAGTTTTGATCGTAGGCAACCGGGGTATTGACGTTGTAGGAAGGAAACAGCCAGTTATCTACGCCGCCCATGTAATAAAGTAATTTATTGCTGCCAAAGGAAGTACTTGCGGCAAACCGGTTTGCCCAGATCAGCGTTCGGTGTACCCGCTGATAATTGCGGATATCCAACCCAAGCACAATCAGATTGTTGCCTTTGTTGGTCAATAGTTGGTAGTATTCACCAAAAACCTTATACCGGGTGCCCTGGTAAAGATTTAATCCAAGGTTACGGGTATTGTCGTAAGTGAGTTCCCCTTTGATGCTTCCCCAAACATCATGAATGTCGGGTTGCCGCAGATTAACCTGGTCGGTAGATAAAAACACGGCACGGTCATAGCGAATGGCAGCTGTTCCCTTGATGTTCAGCACTGGTGTAAAAGGATAGGTTGCCACATAGTACAATTCATGAATCCGATGCCTGACGATGGAATAATACCCGGCCTCTTCTACCGCCTTGCGATGAAACACAATCTGATGGTCGAGCCTGTGTTTATAATTTCCATAGCTGAAAAGATACTCGTTGTTGATCAGGCTTACGTTCAAACGCACTCCCCCGCTGATGCGGTGATCTTCCATCAGATCGGTAACCCCGACCATGAAGAGGGCGTTCAGTCCGGGATTGATGAAAACCGGCGCCTGACTGCCGGTAAAAGGCTGATAGGCAAAGTTGAGATAAGTGAAATCGATTTGGGTGACCATCTGATCGACATAATACTCCACATTGTAGTTCAGCTGCTTGGCGTTCAAATATTTGTTAGCCGTATCCTTCTTGTGAGTTCCCTGTGGAAAATCTTTCTTTTGCATGGCCTGGTAATAGGTCCACCAACGGGTGAGCGCAGTATCTGTTTTTGCCGGTTTAACCGGTGTGCCTGTGGTTTGACCTGATTTGGCGGTATCGAGCCTGATCAGTATCTGGTTTACCACTTCACTTTGCCTGACAACACTGAAATGTTTTTTCTCCTCGGTTTTAAAAGGTTCGGCAAGACGAAGCACGCTGTCTGCTTTTTTCGGTTGGGTCTCCTTTTTCGCGGTTTTGATCTTGAGATCTTTGAAATAAGAGGGTTGGACTTCGACTTTCTCAACCTGGTCGGGAAGGATCAGATCGGAGGTAAACATCCGGTAGTTCCGGTTCTGAAATATGATTTCCCCGATTTTTGCCCCCCTCGGTGATACATCCTGTTCGAGAATGTTGCGCGAATAATTGGTAATGGGGTAGGTGGTGGTATAAAAACGGTAATGAGTGGTGGTATCCACAAAAGCAATGGTGCTGTCGTACCTGGCCAGATAACGGTTTACAATGCCGCTCTGGTCGCTCAGGAAGCAAAAATAGTTGTCGCCATAAGGTTGCGGTTGTGTTTCGTGGGCATCGGGGGTTTTTGTGAGGCGTTGAAGGATATTGCGCTTCGATGCGTAGTTGTATAGAAAAAGATCATTTGAATAGCGCAGTTTTTCGATCTTCACCGGTTCATCAAACCGAATGGTGTCGCTTACCCGGTTGGATGAAAAGATGATGTTGGCGGAATGGTTGATAAACCGGGGATTCAGATCATCGTAAATGTCTTTTGTAATCTGCTCGTGCGAGCCGGAGGCAGGATTATACACGAAAATATCAGACTGTCCCTTTTGAACCGCGGAAAAAACCAGCAGGGATCCATCGTCGGCATAAGACATATCCAGCACTTTTTGAAAATTAACCAACAGCTGATGATCCAGCTTTTTATCTTCCCGGTTATAAAAATAAAGCCATATTCCGCCTTTGCGCTCCACCAGAAAAGCGAGGATACTGCCAGTGGGATGCCAGGCAATCAGCGGATAAGAGTAATCGGGCCGGTCGGCAAGGCGGAATCCTCCGCGATAAATCCGCTTCTTTTTACCCGTTTCGGTATCTTGAATAAAAACCTTGTATATTCCAAGTTGATGAGAGGCATAAGCAATAAGATTGCCATCGGGGCCAACTTTTAGCGACTGGTAAATCCGGTCGGGTTTGTTCCGTTTGTTGACAACCGTTCCCTGCGGCGGGGTGCGCCCAGATTCCTGCACCGTATAAACTTCCTTGTAAAATGCAAGCCATTCCTGGATGATGGAAGCAAAACTCACCCCGACAACATATTGAAAACCCCGTTCAACATTGCGGCTGAGACGCGCCATATACACAATGTTGGGGATGGATGAAGCGCCATATTTCATTGCAACATAGTTCCACAACGAGTGGCCCGCGTAGGTTGCCTCTTCGCCGGTGAGGCCATTAAACTTTTCATATTTTTTATTCAAAATTGCATCCCGCACCTGGTTCTCGATGTCGGAATCCCATTTTCGCGAGATAAAGGAGATCAATCCATTCAGATACCATTCGGGAACGGAAAACAGCGTATTGTTCTTGATCTGGGCGCCGATACCCGTTCCATAGATCATGTTGTTGAGGATCACCTGGGCGATTCCGGCACGGATCTGCTGATCGAAATGCTCATAGTTCCCATCAAAAAACAGGAGTACCCTGCCACCGATGATCTTGGTAACTCCACCGGTGTTGTAATAATCCCAGTCGCCAAAAAGCCCGATATTGCTCTGTTTTAAATCGGAAAGGTTGTTAAAAATGATAAACTGAACCTTCTCTTCCAGGTTCGATTGCAGGTCGAGTTCAATCTCTTTGATGTGTTTATCGGCATATTCGGCGGTATATTGCGCCAGCTCCTTGCCATTGAGATAAAAGTAGGTATCAAATTTATCGAACCGAAAGTTCAGCCATAGAAAATTGTTGTATTGAACCCTGCTTTTACCGAACGTAAGCTGCGAACCATTGTAAAACTGTGCCCGTCCGGTGACCGAAAAAAGAAGAGACATGCTCAGGATAATCCACGCTGTCGTCCAGATTTGATAACCTCGGTTCACGCATGCATCCTTCGCCATATCCAGTTATACAAGGGAATTAAATGGAGCCGCTAAGGTACGATTATTTTCAATGTACGGGTCAATTGGCAGCATTTTCATACCTTTGCAGCACTTGTTTAACGAAATAACCCGATGATAAAAATCAACAGATTTGTCTTCAACACCTTCATGGTTAACTCCTATGTTCTTTACGATGAAACCGGCGAGTGCATCCTGATCGATGCAGCCTGTTACGGGCCGGAAGAAGAGGAGGAACTCAGGAGTTTTATAGCTGACAACAACCTGAAACTTGTGCGCAACCTCAACACCCATTGTCATATCGATCATGTGCTGGGAAATAATTTCGTTGCACAGGTCTATGGAATCCGCCCTGAATACCATGAAAATTCGATCATATTTTTCCATACCCTGAAGGAAATGGGCTCCAACTTCGGGTTTGAACTAAACCAGATACCCGAAACAAAGCGTTTCCTGGAAGATGGTGAAACAATCACCTGGGGAAATTCCTCTCTGAAAGTACTGTATACTCCGGGTCATGCTGCCGGAAGTGTTTGCTTTCACAATGCAGACCAGGCATTTGTGATTACCGGAGATGTGCTTTTTAAGGACACGATCGGTCGGACCGACCTGCCAACCGGCGATTTCGACCAACTTATGAACAGTATAAAGACCAAACTCTTCACCCTGCCGGCAGAAACCATGGTGTATCCCGGTCACGGACCGGAGACCACGATCGGGTATGAGATGGAGAATAATCCGTTTATACGGTAACAATGGGGCGAGTGGGCAGGTGGACAAGTGGAATTCAAGGTTAATTTCCGCTCCACAGGTCCGGAATAATGAATTGGGTCAGTTATAAATTGACGTAATATTGAAAAAACTCAAGAAAATATTGGTGATCCGTTTCAGTTCGATTGGCGATATCGTTCTGACCACACCCATTGTGCGTTGCCTCAAGGAACAGGTGCGACACGCTGAAATTCATTTCCTGACGAAGGCACAAAATGAGCCAATTGTCAGGGCCAATCCGTACATTGATAAAATCTGGTTATACGATCACAATTTTCCGGACCTCATTCCCCAGCTAAAATCAATGGAGTTTGATTTTATTGCTGATCTGCACAAAAACTATCGTTCCGCCTTTGTAAAACGCCAGCTGGAAGTAAAATCAGCCTCTTTTCCGAAACTGAACATCCGTAAATGGCTCACGGTACAATTCAAAATGAATGTACTACCTCCCATCCATATTGTCGACCGGTATTTCAAGGCCACAGAATCGTTGGGTATAAAAAATGATGGGCAAGGTCTCGACTATTTTATCCCCGCCGTGGACGAAGTGACCATGACAAGCCTTCCGGCAACCCATCAGCAAGGATTCATTGCGGTGGTTATCGGGGGTAAACACAACACGAAGATCTTCCCGGCTGAAAAGGTTGCTGAAGTCTGTAATAAACTTGCCCGTCCGGTTGTTTTACTCGGTGGACCGGAAGACCGCGAGCGGGGGGAGCAGATTGCCGACCTCACCGGGAATCATGTTTACAATTCATGTGACCTGTATAACTTCAATCAGTCGGCCTCGCTGGTGAGGCAAGCCATTGCCGTGTTAACCAATGATACCGGGCTGATGCATGTTGCTGCGGCGTTCAACAAACCCATTGTATCGGTTTGGGGCAATACCATCCCGGCTTTTGGCATGTATCCATATCTACCCGAAAAGTCAAAATCGAATTCCCTGATCGCGGAGGTCCAACACCTTTCATGCCGCCCCTGCAGCAAGCTTGGGTTTGACGAATGCCCGAAAAAGCATTTCAAATGTATGAACGAAATCAACCCTTCTCCGATCGTGGAATTTTTCAACCACGATCATTCGTAATTCGTAATTCGTAATTTTAAATGTTTTTCGCCGACTCCCACACCCACCTCTACGCCCAGGAATTTTCCGACGACCTTGATTCTGTAATACAAAGGGCGAAAGCGCAAAAAGTGTCGCTTTTATTTTTACCAGCAATTGATACTGAATATCACGACAAAATGCTTCAGGTTTGCCGGCAATATCCCGGGGTATGCTTCCCGATGATGGGGCTTCACCCTACCTCGGTGAAGGAGAATTACCTGGATGAATTGCGCATCGTATCAGAATACCTGGCAAACCCGGAATATAGTTTTTTTGCCATCGGAGAAGTGGGCATTGACCTGTACTGGGATAAAACATTTGAAGCGGAGCAGCGAATTGCATTCAATCTTCAGCTTGACCTGGCCATAAAACACCATCTTCCGGTGGTCATTCATACGCGAAATTCAATGGATATTGCTCTGGGAATGGTGGAAGAGCGACACAACCCTAACCTTCGTGGTGTGTTTCATTGCTTCAGCGGCAACATTGAACAGGCAGAACGCGCTGTCGGTCTGGGTTTCATGCTCGGCATCGGGGGTGTGGTAACCTATAAAAATTCAGGTTTGCAAACCGTGGTTGAAAAAACATCCCTCGATCACCTCTTGCTTGAAACCGATGCACCCTGGCTTCCTCCGGTTCCCCACAGAGGCCAGCGAAACGAACCTTCCTACATTCCACTCATCGCACAAAAAATTGCGGATCTTAAGTCGGTTTCACTGGCAGAAGTGGCTGAAAGGACGACGGAGAATGCATTTAGGCTGTTTGGGGTTAGGTGAGCCGGTGGCAAGTGGGCAGGTGGATAAGTGGGCGAGTGGGCTCAGCGCTTCAAGATTTTAATGGTTTGTACTGAAGATACCGTATTCACTTTCAGGAAGTATATCCCAGGAGGTAAACCAGAAAAATCCTGCTGATCAATGAGCTTGCCCGACCAGATGGTTTGTCCCATTTTATTGATCAACTCGAAATTCTCCGTCCCGGAGATATTTTTCGGATTAATTTTATTGGTGAACGGATTTGGCCAAATCTGAACCGGGGTTGATTGATTGATATGATCACCGGTTCCGGTTACATAAAGTTCAATGAAACTGCCCGGTGTCAAGTCTTTCCCCAAAAATGCAGCATAATCAGGCGCATACCGGTACACCCTGAAAACGGAATTCAGGGTTTCATCCGGATGGGTGGGATCGTGTGGAATAGAATCGCCCTGCCACAAGGGTCCCGTATTGTCAACCGGGTTAATGTATTTCCAAACAATTGTACCGGCCGGTGTAACTTCGGTAAAGGTTCCGAGCGGGCCATTATCAATTAAAGTATTCCCATTTTGCAGGCGCTGGGCGCCGGAGATATCATGGGCAAAAAGTGAGGTCGGCGGATTGGCAACATACGTCCATGTCAGATTTACCGGGCCCCATGCATTGCCCGTTACCAGGGGATAGTTCCCGTTCACATCAACCGGCGGAGTTATTTGATCAATGCTGGAATAATCGCGGTTAACCCCGTTGTTGAAACACAGCAGGTCACCTGCTCCGGGGCAATCGGGCTTAATCCACTCCACGTCATGCTGTTCAAAATATTTCTGATTGGAAACGGTTCCGGCGCCGTAGGTTAAGGGATTCCCCCAGCGATACAGCAGGTCACCGCCCTTTCCATGAACGCCACCGGTATGACCAGCCGACTCGGCCGTTGTCGTGCTGTGATCCACAATCCACACTTCGCTGTTCCCTCTTACACTCATCGCGATCTGGTTGAGGGCCGGATTGTAGTCAATGCAGTTCATATGATTCCAGAAAAGCGGTAAGGATCTATGATCGCCATCGCAATCAACCAGTTCCGGATGGGCATTTACGATTCCATAGTTTGATTTGGTAGCATCAAAATCCTGGATCAGGTGATCCCATACATGCCATTCCCAAACGACATTTCCCCCGACCGGAAAGGTGGGTTGTATTTCAATAATGCAATCCGGGAGCATGTATCCTTTCTGTGTGACCTCCGGCTGAAAATTATTCGGATTAAAACCGGCCGCGATTGCCTGAGCAAGCGTTTTTTTCTCATCAACCAGCATGATGATGTTTCCGTTCGGCAACCGCTTGATATCATGGTGCTGCGTGTAACTATTTGTTGAATAATCCAGTTGCCATACCAGGTTGTCATTCCAGTCGTACTCTTCCACCCGGCCGCCTTCACCCCCGCCGGAGCCAAGTCCGCCCTGCACCATGCAGGTCCGGAGCAGATCTCCGTTTTCCAGAAGATACACCGACTGCCCAGGCGCATAGGTACTCGCCGTCCACTCATGAACTTTTCTCCCTTCATTGTTGATCAGGTAGGTCATGGTGTTGTGTTTGGGTGCAAACAAGGTATAACCTTTGAAAGCATTTAAGGTGTCATTGATAAACAATCCCATGGTTCGGTTTTGACCAAAAACATGGATAAACGGGAAGGCAATCAGTGCCAGGATAAAAAGTTTGGTTTTCATAGAATGGCTATTTTAATGAAATAATTTTGATTGTTGACTGATAAGAACCGGATGAAATCGTGCAGAAATAAATACCGCCTCCCGCCTGGTTTGCATCCCAGGCAACCTGGTGCCAACCCGGGTTCACCACATCATCAATCAGTCTGGCCACTTCCCGGCCAAGGCTATTACTGATGGAAATCCTGGTTGATGATGTTTGCGGCACATAAAATTTTATCGTTGTTTTTCCGCTGAACGGGTTGGGATAATTTTGAACCAGCTGGCATTTTTCCGGCACTGTGTTGCCTGTTTCATTCAGTCCGACGGTTCCCGAAGATTTTCTTACCATCCGGAAACCGATATGGTACCAGGGATGATTCGGGTCCTGCGGACCACGATAGTAGGATGGATTGCGGTTCGAAACCCGTGAATGACCATCATTTACGCCATTTAGCGTGTATCCGTTGTACCAGTTTCCTCCGCGCATGCCCCGGTAAGGTTTGCCATCAGGCATGATGAATCCGGACTCGGGGCCTTTGGGGTTGTCGTAGGGGCTGACGCTGTAATAGTCTTGTCCGTACCAGTCATTGATCAACTCCCACACATTCCCCTGCATGTCGGAAAGGCCGAAGCCATTGGCTCCATCAGCGGTTTGATACGTTGCCGCACTTCCCGGCCAGTTATAATCCGATTTCTGTTTCAGGGTGCCATCATAGAAACCAACGGGAGTAGAATTGGGATAAGCGCCAATTTCATAAGGATCGCCGGAAACAGGCAGGTTTGCCTGTGCCGTGTTGACCGTGTTTCCTGTGGGATAATTAAAGTAAGGATCGATATGCCCGCCCCTGCCGGCAAATTCCCATTCGGCCTCGGTCGGAAGACGATATCCGTTTTGGGTAAAGTCGCATTCCCAGGTACTGAGATTGTAACACTCCTGAAAACCATTTTGCTGGCTCAACCAATTGCAAAAGGCGGCAGCGCCAAACCACATGACCCCCACCATCGGGTGACTGGCCCTGAAATCGGCCATGAAAAAAACTGTACCATCATATGATATGCTGTACCACGATTCAAACTGGTTGGTATAGCACAGGATATCGCTGCCCCCGGTGAGGTAAACTATTTTATCCCGCACTTCGATCGAACCCTGTATCAGGGAAGCATTCAAAAATGTCAGGAACTCCTGGTTCGTGGTCTCCGTTTTTGTCATGTAAAAAGAGTCGACTTTCACGTTGTGAATCGGAATCTCATCGCTTGGATGCTGGGGATCCACAAAACCAAAATGATCGCCCATGGCATATTCGCCGCCGGGGATGTACGATTCGGTAATGTTCAGACTGGCATTGTCCATTCCTCCCCGTACCAACAAAACATTCTCTTTCAGTGTTTTATCACCGTAAGAAACAATTCCGTAGTCAACATTGATATCCCAGGCTTTGGTGGCCGTTTGAAACATGGTTGTGGAGGACCAGTAATTTCCTGAAAGCACATTGGGGAAATAGGTCCTGTTGAATGAAGGTTTGAACAGCGACATCTCATTCAAAGACTGAATTTCCTTCACATTCGGCAACCGCCAGTCGCTTTTTCCGGCCAGTGACAGGCTGCCGGCATACACCAGCGCTTCTTCCCAGGTCATGGTATTGGGCGACTGAATTTTCTGCCAGGTCAATCCTGTATAATTATCTGCAATTGTTCCATTCCCGTTGTCGGTGAAGTGCGACACAGAAAAAATGGTTGAAATGGCCTCTCTCACAGCCCTGGCATGAAACCGTTTGGTTCCTCCTGCGCTGATGGTTTCTGTTTTCGGATGGGCCCCGATGCCGCCACCGGCGTTGACCACCCATACCTTTGTGGCATCATCTGCCTGGGTTTCGCGGGTCCACCAGTATTCTGCCTGGGTCGTGGTGAAATAAACTGTATTCAGGGCAGGATTAATATGGTTGTAATTGTTGATGCTGAACAACTCAATGCCCTCCGGGAGTCTCCAGTCACTGTATCCGGCCAATGTAAGACCGTTGCAGTATGTCCCTGCATTTTCAAAAGTCATTTCCCCTCCGTCGGTTTTCTGCCACATCAACCCGGTGTTGTTGTCGGTAACTGTTCCGTCGCCATTATCAGTATAAGAAGGTGTATTCAATGCAAAATCAGAATCCTCTCCCTGGGTGGCACTATAACCGGTGGTTTGCCCGGTATCCTGAAGTTTGAAAGGTAGAAGTTTCTGAGCGTTTATTTGAGTAAAAGAGGCAACGATCATGAATACAACGATGATTTTTTTCATGTTTGTCTTTTATTTTATTTTACACAAATCATTTTTTTACATTTTGAATAGTTGCCGGCAGAAATCCGGTAATAGTAAATTCCGTGGTTCAGTCCCGGTTTTGCTGCATTGAACAGAACGGTATATTTCCCAGGCTGCTGGTATTCATTTACAAGTTTTGCTATTTCCCTTCCGAGGATATCATAAACCTGCAACAGAACGTGACCGGCCGATGATATTTCATACCTGATTCTGGTTTCTGTGGTAAACGGATTCGGATAATTCTGGTCCATCTGACAGGCTTCAGTCTCCCCACTGACCTGGTCAAATCCCGTGATGGATGATTTGATGGTGTATGAATAAGCAACTTCTCCATTGGTATGGCCGCCGGTTGCCTCATTGGGCAGATAGGTTTTAACATAATCGACGGTTGCGGTTGAATCTGTCACAGTGACCAGCAAAAAACCCCGGCTTGGCATAAGAATGCCCTCCACATAACCATATTGGGAGCCTGTGAAATTGGTGATGTTTTTCGAGGAAGGCTGGGGAACTTCCTGGTAAACCAGTCCGTCCTTATCCTGTTTTGCATAACAGTGGTCATGACCATGGAAGAAAATATTTGCATTATTCTCCACCATCAGTGCATGAATTGACTTTCCCCAGCCCGGACGATTTGCGTCAAATCCCCAGGTAGAATCTGAATTTAATCCTCCATTTTCAAAATAACCGGCAAACTCCGATCCTCCCCGGCCATCGTTTCCATTTCCCCCTACCAATTGATGACAGAACACAAATTTGAATTTGGCCGTACTGGTGGTGATTACATTTTTAAACCAATTGTATTGATCCACGCCAAGCGTCCATCCCCAGCCAGGCTTTACGGTTGTGTACCAATAAGGATCCAAAACGATGAACAGGGCATTTCCCCATTCCCACGAATAATAGTTTTCGCGCAAACCAACATAGTTTTCGGGCTTGGTATTCCCGGTATAAAATGAATTGGGGTAAGGGTTCGGGTAAAATAATTTCCTGGTATTGGCTGCCATGACCGGCAGGCTGTTCGGCATTCCATTCAAACTCCATCCATTCTCCCCTTCATGATTTCCGATCACCAGGAAAAGTGGAACCGAATGACAAACCGAGCCAAAATATGGCCGGTAAAGCAGATGGCGGTTGGTAATGTTCACCTGGGTTTTAACTGCAAGTTTTTCCGACATGAAAATATCTCCCAGGTCGAGCAGGAAATCGGGATTTTTTGAAAGCACATTAGCGAGTGTCAATGAATAGGCATCTGTATTTGAATTGGTGTCGAGATGCGGATCGGCTTCAATGGCAAAAGAAAATGTGCTGCCGGGGATTCTCCGGGTGTGAAACGAGTGTTCCGGGCTGGCTGAAAATGCCGAGGAGGTACCCATTGGCCGGTACCTGGTCTTGTAAAAATATTTGGTATCGGCGATCAGATTGACAAAATCGACTTCCAGGGCAGTATCATTGACGGTCGTATGGATTGGAGTTGTCAGGTTATGGATTCCGGGTGAAGTGCCATATTCCCAATAAACCTCTGCCTGCTGGTCGAACAGGATGCTCATGGTGACATTCGCATTCGTAGGTCTGCCAAGTATTTCAGTGAAATTCTGACATTTTGCGGAGAAGGATAGAACAATGGTCAGAAAGAAAGCAAAGAACAGTTCTCGCAGATTTACGCAGATTACAGCGCAGATTTGCGCAGAAATGTGCAATGACTTTTTTTCTGGTTGACGTTTTTCGTGCATTATTGCTGTTATTTAAGGTAAATCATTTTTTTGCTGAGTTGCTGATCATCAGCTTTCAGAATATAAATGTACATGCCGGCAGCTACTTCACCCCCATGATCATTTTTCCCATCCCAATGCCGGGAATATTTTCCCTTAATACAATCTTCATGTACCAATGATTTTACCTGGTTCCCCGAAAAATCATAAATGACCAGGCTTACCATCGCCGCATCGGCAATGTCGAATTCAATGGTGGTGCCACGGCTGAAAGGATTGGGATAGTTCTGTTTGAGGCTGTTGTTTCCCGGTTCTGTATACCCTTCCTGGTCCATATTGGAGACCAGATCATCCGGTTTAAGGTAATCCGGAGGGTTTCCTGTCATGGTGGCGCCGGGAGTGAGGTCATGGCCAAGGAGTGCAGGATGATCACTCGCGTAGCGGTAAGCCCGGAAGACCCCATTGTAGGTTGGATAATGATCAACTTTGATGGTTTTTATCCCATCCCTGGTCATCGGGTTGAAATACTCCCATAAGATGGCCGTATCAGAAGGTGCCACCTCAAAGAAATGGCCGTCGTTCATTGAACAAACCAATGTATTCCCGTTGGGCAGCCGCTGAGCGCTCGAACCGATTGTGCTGAAAAAGGAGGTATTGTTTTTACTCGAAAACCGCCATACAACCTGTTTCGAAACATTCTTCTTTTCCTTCATCAGATTGGGATCCGGTGATAGTACCTCATTGTATCCTGCCGTGGGCGGATTGACAAAATTTCCGGTATTGACACCCGAAGCGTTTAAAAACGGGTTGATTTCAATGATGTATGACTGAGGAGTCAGTTCAAAAAGATTCTGCGCATTGTCAAAAACCATGAAGTGACCCTCCCCGGGCAATCCCGGCCTGATCCACTGGATGTCGTGAGAGCCTCCCAGCTGTTTGTGACCGGCTGTTGCTTTCTCCCAGTTATCCAGAACAGAAGGAGGATCGCCCTGGTCGTATTTGGCAGGATCGCCAAAACGGTATTTAAAATCACCGGCGGTGGTGGCCGCAAGTGCGATGCTTCCGGTGGGGTTGTTTGCTATAAAAGTGTTGCCGTGATCAATTACATAGAACTCCCCATGCACCGAATTAACGACAATCAAATCAAGGGATTGATTATAATCCAGCGAATTGCAGTGCATCCAGTCGCTTTTTACGGGGTTGCCGCGGATATTGAGATCAATCTTTCCAGGTGTGTTTGCAATGATTCCATAGGTGGATTTGGTCGGATCAATGTCCTGAACTACATGATCAAAGAAGCACCATTCCCACACGATATTTCCCTGCATGTCCACCTCAACGACGGCATCCATCTGTGCGCCGGTATAGTTGTGCGACGGGTCGCATCCGGCATTCAGACATTGTTGTGCGGTAAGATCCTTGTTGGCAATATAGATGAAGGTTGAATCGCCAAGTTTAGGATTGTATATCTTGGCAAAATCATGGTGCCCGTGATAGGTTGAGCGGGTTTCGGCATATTGCCATTTCACATTCCCGTTCCAGTCGAGCTCCTTCCACAGATTCTGTTCACTCGGGTTACCGCCAACGGCATCGAGCAGGTTACCTCCTTCGGTAAACCTGGGGTTTGTTCCGAGAGGCCATGTATGAATCACATGACCTTCAAAATCGATCAGATAAGTTGTCCCGCGTGTTCCGAACAGGGTATATCCGGCATACGTTCTGGAATCATCCCAATATCTTGTTTCCGTTTTAATCATAAAACTTTCCTGGGCAACAACAGAAATCACAAAAAACAAAAACATGATCAGAATTTGCAGCGTGATAATCATCTTTTTTCTTTGCATAAAACCTCCTTTTAATTATTAATTACACATAAAAGCCTGTAAACCCTTAGTTCATTGTTAATTTATTCGTTCTCTCCGATAAGTTTTTTAGGAGATTGTCTCTTCATTGCCTGATGATCAGGTATGTTTCAACCCTCGCTCCCTGTGTGATCCTGATCAGATAAATGCCCGGAGGCTGGTTTTTCAGCGAAAACTCCTCCATTCTTTTACCGGTAACTACTTCCTGCAATACAGTTTCTCCATAGATATTGAAAATCGTTATGGCGGTTTCGGTGTTTTCACCACCTGATATTTCAATGGTGAAATTCTCCGAAACCGGATTAGGATAAATCCTGAAAAAAGATTGTCGAACTTCGTCATAACTGGCATTTAAATTCAGGTTATCAAACTTTTCCGTCGGGGCATAAATTGAATTATTCGGTGAACTGCAGTATTGGCCGCTGGTTGCTATGGAAGCGCTCAAATAGCCGCCGGATGCAACAATTGCCGAAGGCAGCAGGGTGATCGATGTACCGGCCATCAATGACACCGACCCTCCCGTATGGACATTAAAACTTTTTCCGTTTCCTCCGGCAGTAATGGTTTGGGTAGCTCCATAACAGGTATCTGTCCCATTGATAATGTTCATGTTCATCAGGTTTCTCCTGTCGGGGGCAGGATAACTTCTGGCTATTCGGAATCCGATGTGATACCATGGATGGTTCGGATCCTGCGGACCGCGGTAGTAGGAAGGATTCCTGTTGGCAACCCGCGAATGCCCGTCATTCACTGAATTGACTGTTAGCCCATTATACCAATTCCCGCCACGCATACCACGGTAAGGCTTGCCATCGGGCATGATAAACCCCGATTCCGGACCAGTGGGGTTATCAACAGGACTGACGCTGTAATAATTCTGTCCATACCAGTCATTGACAAGTTCCCACACATTTCCCTGCATATCATACAAACCGAAATCATTGGCTCCATTTGAGGTTTGATAGGTTGTGGCGCTTCCCGGCCAGCTGTAATCTGCTTTTTGCTTCAGGGCGCCGTCATAGAATCCCACTGGCGTTGTAAAAGGATAAGCGCCTGTTTCATACGGATCGCCCGAACCTGGCAGATTAACGCCGGCAACGTTGATGACATTACCGGTGGGATAAATGTAATAAGGGTTTAACTGTCCGCCCCTGCCGGCGTACTCCCACTCCGCTTCGGTTGGTAATCTGAATCCATTTTTAGTAAAATCACATATTTCGGTAGTTAAATTGTAACAAGGTTCATAGCCGTATTTTGTACTGAGCCAGTTACAGT